>JBEKQS010000021.1:0-33408 GCA_049519475.1 Bryobacteraceae bacterium
TGATTCCGAAAGTGCCGGTGGTTTCGCGATAAGTCTCCGATGCGAGCCGTTCCTCTGCGCTCTCAGGTTTTGACCTTGCTTCTGTTTTTCTCCGCGTCTCCGCGTTGAATAAGACAGTTTGTGCCAGGAAACTGATGCCCCCATGCCACAATAAGTGTGGATGACGAATTTCGATGTGGTGGGCGTCGGGCTGAATGCCACCGACACGGTTTTGATTGTGCCGCACTTCCCGGCTTATGCGGGAAAAGCGCCGTACGAACGCGAGTTTGTGAGCACCGGAGGACAGGTTGCCAGCGCCATGGTGGCGTGCGCGCGGCTGGGGCTGCGGACGCGGTACATCGGGGTGATCGGCGACGACGAGCGCGGGCGCATCCAGTGGGACAGCTTACAGGGCACGGGCGTCGATCTGGAGTATGTGGAGCTGCGCCAGGGCTGCCCGAATCAATCGGCGTACATCATTATCGACCGGTCGACCGGAGAGCGGACGATTCTGTGGAAGCACGACGAATGCTTGCGCATCGATCCGGCGCGCATCGATGAGCAGCGGATTGCGGGCGCACGGCTGCTGCTGATCGACGGGCACGACACGGATGCGGTGGCGCGGGCGGCCGAGATTGCGCGGGCGCGCGGGATTCCGGTGGTGGTGGACGTGGACACCATCTATCACGGATTCGAGCGAGTGTTGCCGAACATGGACTACCTGGTGGCGAGCGCGGAGTTTCCCAAGGGCTGGACGGGACTGGCGGACCCCTTCGATGCGCTGGAGGCGCTGCAGAAGGAATACGGAATGAAGGTGGCGGCCATGACGCTGGGGGCGCACGGCTCGCTGGCGCGGGCGGATGGGCGGTTTTATTATGCGCCGGCCTACGTGGTGAATTGCGTGGACACGACCGGCGCCGGGGACGTGTTTCACGGGGCGTTTTGCTATGCTGTTTTGCAGGGTATGCCGATGCTGGAAATACTGGAGTTTTCCAACGCCATGGCGGCGCTCAACTGCACCGCCTACGGCGCCCGCGGGGGGATCAGCGGACTGGAAGCCATCCGCGCGCTGATGGAACGCGCCGAAAGGCGGCGTCACCCCGATATTGCGCCGCGCGCCGCCGGATACGCCGCTACGTAAATGTTCCCCATTCCCATCAAAGTCACGCAGCCGAGCTACTCGCGGCCGGTGGTCACGGTGTTGCTGATTGTGGCCAACATCCTGATCTTTCTGCACCAGTTCTGGCTGCAGATTTCGGAACCGTATTCGTACCATCGTTTCATGGCGCTGTATAGCCTGCGGCCCGCGTATTTCCATTGGGAGAACGTGTTCACCTCGATGTTTCTGCACGCGGGGTGGATCCACGTGCTGGGGAACATGTTGTTCCTGTGGGTATTCGGCGACAACGTGGAAGACATTCTGGGGCATGGCAAGTTTCTGCTGTTCTACCTGCTGTGCGGGACGGTGGCGGCGGTGACGCAGTTCATGATCGACCCATCGTCGCCGGTGCCGATGTGGGGGCGAGCGGCGCGATCGCCGGCGTGATGGGCGCGTACCTGGTGAAGTTTCCCCATTCCAACGTGAAGATGGTGGCCTGGTTGCTGTTGATTTTCACCTTCGACCTGCCGGCGTGGTTATTGCTGATCTACTGGTTCGGGGTTCAGTTGCTGGGCGGACTGGGGAGCACGTCGGAAGCGTCCACGGGCGGCACGGCGTTTTTCGCGCACGTGGGCGGTTTCGTCGCGGGGATCGTGCTGGTGAAGGTCCTGGGCACGCGCCAGCGCTACTGGCGGCGGCGCGATCTTTCCTGGTAAATGAAACCACGGGTCACCTTGTATACGCGGGCCGGCTGCCACCTGTGCGAGGAGGCCAAACGGGTGATTGAAGCGGCGCGTTGGCGCGCGGATTTCGACTACGAGGAAGTGGACATCGATGGCGATGATAGCGATCGAGAGCTGCGGCGCCGGTACAACGACGAAGTGCCGGTGATCGCCATCAACGGCGTGAAGGCCTTCAAGTACCGTGTGGAGGCGAAAGAGTTGCTGAAGAAGCTGGAGGCACGCGCATGAGCGTGGACGTGTTGGCGATAGCGGCGCATCCCGACGACGTGGAGCAGACCTGCGGCGGGACGCTGATCCGCGCGGCGGAAGCGGGATACCGCACGGGAGTGCTGGACCTGACGGCGGGCGATATGGGGACGCGCGGGACGCCCGAGCTGCGCATCGAGGAATCCGGGACGGCGGCGCGGCACCTGCTGCTGGCATGGCGCGGCAACGTGCGCTTTCCGGACGCGCGCCTCGAGAACACGCTGACCGCGCGCATGACGCTGGCGGTGAAGATCCGCGAGCTGAAACCGCGCGTGGTGATTCTGCCCTACTGGACGGGGCGCCATCCGGATCACTACCGCTGCGCCGAGATGGCTTACGAAGCCTGCTTCCTGGCGGGGCTGAAAAAGCTGGACGAGTATTCCGAGCCGCACCGGCCGCAGAAGATTCTGTATGCCAGCCTGTACGCCGATGTGAAGCCGTCGTTCATCGTCGACATCAGCGCGCAGTTCGAGCGGCGCATGACGGCGCTGCTGAGTTACGGTTCGCAGTACGGGAACGCAGCCGAAGGCGGCGACCTTTTTCCGCAGGAAGGGGAAATCCGCGAACGGCTGGCGGCCATCGCGCGTTTCTACGGGAACCAGATCGGCGTCAAGTATGGCGAACCGTTCGTAGTGAAAGAGGCCATCGAAATTGAGGATGTGGTGGCCATGAAGGGGCGGTCGATCTAGGCTCAACGGGACTCACCTGGAGGAAAGGTGGAGGAAATTCGAGAGGGCTATCGCGAAACACTACCCTTCTTATAGTTCACTGCGAAGAAAACACGAAAGGACGTCTCGCGAGTGTTACGCTAGGCTGGTCCCTGAATGAAAGCACCCCGAAAGCCGCGGCGATCGCGTCAGGCCTCGCAGCCGGTCCCGCCCGAAGGCTCTTCTTACCGGGCAGCGCATCGGACCTGGCGGCGGCACGCATGGCGCATACTCGCACTCTGGGCCCTGGTCCTGGCAACGTATTCCAATTCCTTCCAGGCAGGCCTGGTGTTCGACAATGCCAATGTGATTTCTCGGGATGCCCGTATCCGGGCGGTAACGCCGGGAAACGTTCGGCTCATTTTGACGGAAGAGTACGGCATTACCACCTCGGGCCTGTATCGCCCGCTCACCACCTTCTCCTATCTGATGAATTACGCCGTCTTCGGTAATGGAATTCATCCGGCAGGCTATCATTGGGTGAATCTGACGGTGCACGCGGTGAATGTTTTGCTCGTGTACCTCCTGGGCATTTTGGTGTTTGAGGCGTCCGCGCCGGCCTTTGCGGTGGCAGCGCTCTGGGGGGTGCATCCGCTGCTCACGGAATCCGTCACCAATATTGTGGGCCGCGCTGACCTGCTGGCAGCGTTCGGGGTGCTGGCAGGCTTGCTGTGTTACATCAGAAGTGCTTCCGCCGCCGGGCGCCACAAGCTGCTCTGGTTGGCGGCCATGCTGGCCGCCCAGGCAATCGGGCTCTTCTCCAAAGAGAACGCTGCCATCCTGCCCGGCATCATGCTCCTATACGACCTGACTTGGCGGGGGCGCGCGGGGTGGCGAGAGCGCGCGATGGCCTACGCCGCGCTGGTACTGCCGTTTGCCGTGTTTCTCTATTTGCGCGGCACATTGCAGATGCATATTTCGGCTCCCCTCCTCGACAATCCCCTGTTGAGCGCGGATTTCTGGACGGCGCGGCTCACGGCGATCAAAGTAATCGGCAAGTATCTGTGGCTATTTGTCTGGCCGGCCCACCTGTCGGCGGATTATTCCTATAATGCTGTGCCGTCGTTTGGCTGGCATCCGACAGAATGGGAGGACGCGAAGGCTCTAATTGCGCTGGCGGTTTGCCTGGTCGGCGCCCTGCTCGCTGTCGGCTGGTATCGCACGCGGAAGCCGCTGTTTTTTTTCCTGGCTTTCTTTTTCGTCGCTCTGCTCCCGGCGTCGAATCTGGCGATTCTCATCGGGAGCATCATGGCCGAGAGGTTTGTCTATCTGCCTTCAATTGGCCTCGCCGGGTGCGTGATTGCGGTAATCTACGCGCTTGTCCGGCAAATCCCGCGCAAGCGGCTTTTTGCCGTGCGAACCGCATGGATTGCACTGGGGCTCTTGTGCCTCGCATGCGCCGCGCGAACCTACGCTCGAAACTCCGACTGGCTGGATGAGCGCAGTCTCTGGTCCAGCGCCGTGAAGGTTTGTCCGGAAAGCGCTAAGATACGTTTCAATCTGGGAACCGCCCTGTCGAAACTGCCCGGCCGGCTGCCGGATGCCATCGCCGAGTTTGAAGCAGCTGTGCGGATCAAACCCGATTTTGCGGTGGCGCATGACAATCTGGGAAACGCCCTGTCGCAAGTGCCCGGCCGGCTGCCGGATGCCATCGCCGAGTTTGAAGCAGCGGTGCGGATTAAACCCGATTTTGCGGAGGCGCATATCAACCTGGGAAACGCCCTGTCGAAACTGCCCGGACGGCTGCCGGATGCCATCGCCCAGTTTGAAGCAGCGGTGCGGATCAAACCCGATTTTGCGGAGGCGCATGACAATCTGGGAAACGCCCTGGCGCAAGTGCCCGGGCGGCTGCCGGATGCCATCGCCCAGTTTGCAGCAGCCGTGCGGATCAAACCCGATTTTGCGGAGGCGCATAGCAACTTGGGAAACGCCCTGTCGCACCTCCCCGGCCGGCTGCCGGATGCCATCGCCCAGTTTGAAGCAGCGCTACGCATCAAACCCGATCTCGCGGAGGTGCATAACAACCTGGGAATCACTCTGGCGCAAATGCCTGGCCGGCTGCCGGACGCCATTGCCCAGTTTGAAGCAGCGGTGCGGATCAATCCCGATTTTGCGCAGGCGCGCAGCAACTTGGGAAATGCCCTGTCGCAAGTGCCCGGCCGGCTGCCGGATGCCATCACCCAGTTTGAAGCAGCGGTGCGGATCAATCCTGATTTTGCGGAGGCGCATAACAACCTGGGAAACGCCCTGTCGCAACTCCCCGGCCGGCTGCCGGACGCCATCGCCCAGTTTGAAGCGGCGCTTCGGATTAATCCCGATTACGCGCAAGCGCGCACCAACCTGGGAGATGCCCGCTCGCAACTGCGCGGCCGGGCGAGCCGAAAGTAAGTGTCAAACTGTTGCTGGTGCCTTGACCGCATGATGTTGTTCTCTTGCGGGAAACCACTCCCTGACGGCCGTGGCTCTGATCAGAGCCGCGCGCGTTAGCAAGCGGTTTTCCGGTTCCCCTTTTGGTTGCGCCGCGCGGACCACGGGGCCGCCGCTCAAGGAGTTCAGTGAATCGCATTCGTCTGGTTTTACTGCAACCCGCACGGTTGCTAGTCTGGTGTAGGATTGCGGAGGCAAAGCCCATGGGCATCAAGGTCTGGCTCACGATTGCGGTAGAGGCTCTGATCTTTGCGGCGCTATTGTTCGGCGCGGCGGGGACCATTGTCTGGCCCGCCGCATGGGCGTACTTCATCCTGTTCTTCGTTGGGGCCTTTCGGATCACCTTTCTGCTGGCGCGTCACGATCCGGCGCTGCTCGCCGAGCGAATGAAATTGCCGATTCAGAAAGGGCAGCCGGTTTGGGACCGCGTGTTTCTTCTGGCCATGGTGGTTGCCTGGTGCGCCTGGCTGCCGCTGATGGGGCTGGACGCCGTCCGGTTCCGCTGGTCCGTCATGCCGGTCTGGCTGCAATGCGCCGGCGGGGCGTTGATGGTGTTGTCGTTCGGTATGATCAGCCGCGTGTTTCGGGAGAACCCGTTTCTGACGTCGGTGGTGAAACTCCAGTCGGAACGCGGGCAAAGAGTGATCTCCACCGGACCGTACGCCGTGGTGCGCCATCCGCTCTACGCCACCATGCTGATCCTTCTGCCGGGGAACGCGTTGCTGCTGGGCTCGTGGTACGGTCTGGCGTCCTCATTGCTGCTTGTGGGCGGCGTCGCATATCGGACCGCCATGGAGGATCGGGAACTGCAGCGCGGTCTGGAAGGTTACACCGAGTACGCCGCGCGCGTTCGATACCGGCTGATCCCGTTGGTCTGGTAAGGCGCCCAGACGTTTCCTTTGTTATACTGGCCGCCATGGCAAACATCGATCACTACTCACCGGGATCTTTCTGCTGGTTCGAGCTGGGTACCACGGACCAGAACGCGGCCAAGAGTTTCTACAAGTCCCTGTTCGGCTGGGACGCTGATGACATGCCGATGGGGCCGGAAGGCGTCTACAGCATGTTCACGCTGGAAGGGCGCAATACGGGCGCCGCATTCACATTAATGCCGGAAATGCGGGCGCACGGAGTTCCTCCGCATTGGGCCATCTACGTCGCAGTGGACAGCGCCGACCAGGCAGCCGCCAAGGCAGTGAAGGCCGGCGGCACACTGCTCAAAGAGCCCTTCGACGTGTTTGACGTGGGGCGCATGGCGGTGATCAAGGACCCGACCGGCGCGGTTTTCCAGGCCTGGCAGGAGAAGCGGCCCCACAGCAATGGCATTTCGGGCGTGCCGGGCACTTTCTGCTGGGCCGATTTGTGCACCCGCGATGTGGCTGCGGCCGCCCAGTTCTACAGCGCGGTATTTGGCTGGCAGATCGCGAAGGGCGAGAACGACAACACCGGATACCTGCACATCAAGAACGGCGAGGCATTCATCGGCGGCATCCCGCCGGCGCAATTTCTGCCTCCGGGTGTGCCGCCGCACTGGATGCTCTACTTCTATGTCACCGACGCGGACGCTTCGACCAGGAAATTGCAGGAACTGGGCGGCAAGGTGCACATGGGACCGATGACCATGGAGAAGGTGGGACGGATGTCGGTGGTGGCCGATCCGCAGGGCGCCAGCTTCTCGCTGTTCACGCCTGCGCCGCACTAGTCCGCAGTTCTCACATCCGGCCCGACGAAGTGGCGCACGCACTCATGCGTGCCGTGTCGAGACTCGTCTCGACACCAGGGTGGACGAACTGTCGTCGCCGGGCGTCGGCATGGGTGCCGGCGCGGCACGCATGAGTGTTGACCCGAACACGCGTCACTAGTGGCCCGCTGCGGCTATGCGCTGATCGCGGCGCACGATCCAGTAAAGGACCGCGCCGATGATGTGCGCGAAGACGATGATGATGATCCAGACCACTTTGTTGTTGCCGGTCTCGGGTTCGTTGGTGGCGCAGTCTACGAGCATCCAGATCCAGAAGCCGAAGCACGCGATCACCAGGGGAAGCAGGATGGCGAGGAGAATCATAGGTTCTTAGACTCCGGTATAGGCCATTTCGCGCCCCGAAGCAATGGGCACAGTGGGGCGGATCCCCCGATCCGCAACCCGACCCCCTGGTCGGGTTTGCCGGGTCAGGGGACCCGGCGCGGTCCAGGGGGACCGCCCCACTTGGAACCCGGCATTATCGCCGCCGGCGCCCGGTTATGATGAAAAGGAATGGCGCAAATCCTGGATGGGAATCGCGTTCGCGATGAGATTAAGAGCGAATTGAAGCCGCGCGTGGAAGCGCTGGCGGCGGCCGGCCGGCCGCCGGGCCTGGCGGTGGTGCTGGCCGGAAACAACCCGGCATCGGAGATTTACGTTCGCAATAAGATCAAAGCCTGCCGCGACCTGGGAATCTATTCGGAAAGCATCACGCCGGCCGGTACGGTGTCGACGGAGGAAATGCTGGAGGTAGTACGCGGATTAAACGGGCGCGCGGATATCGACGGCATCCTGGTACAGCTTCCGCTGCCGCGCCAGGTGGATACCAAGCGAATTCTGCTGGCCGTGGATCCGGCCAAAGACGTGGACGGGTTTCATCCGTGCAATGTGGGGAGACTGGTGGCGGGGTTGCCGGGGCCGCGGGCATGCACGCCGGCGGGGATTCTGGAGTTGCTCAAGCGGTACGGAATCGAAATTGCCGGCAAGCGCGCGGTGGTGGTGGGGCGCAGCGACATCGTGGGGAAGCCCGTGGCATTGCTGCTGTTGCACGGCCACGCCACGGTGACGATATGCCATTCGAAGACGGTGGACCTGGCGGCGGTGTGCCGGGAAGGCGATATTCTGGTGGCGGCCATGGGGCGGCCGGCGTTGATTACGGGGGAATACATCAAGCCAGGAGCGACCGTGATCGATGTGGGGACCAACCGCATCGAAAGCCGCGACGAAGCGGCGCGGATTTTCCGCCATTCCGCCGATAGAATGAGCGTGTTCGACAAACGCGGCAGTGTACTGGTGGGCGACGTTCATCCGCTGGACGTGGCCGAGATAGCGGGAGCGTACACGCCGGTTCCGGGCGGGGTGGGGCCGCTGACCATCGCCATGCTGATGGCGAACACGGTGGCCGCGGCGGAGCGGCGGCCGGGTCTATGTTGAAAGTGGGCCTGACGGGAGGGCTGGCTTCCGGCAAGACCTTCGTAGGCGAGACGCTGGCGGGGCACGGTTGCCTGCTGATCCAGGCGGACGAGCTGGGACACGCGGCGCTGGAACCGGGCGGAGAGGCATACGCGGAGGTGGTGCGGGAATTTGGGCGCGGGATTCTGGGCGGCGACGGGAGAATCGAGCGGCGCGCGCTGGCAGCGCTGGTGTTCGCGGCGCCGGAGCGCCTGGAGCGGCTGAACAGCCTGGTCCATCCGTCGGTAATGCGCCGGGAAGACGAGTTGATGGCGGAGTTCGGTGCGCGCGAGCCGCGGGGAATCGCGGTGGTGGAAGCGGCCATCCTGATCGAGACGGGAAGCTACAAGCGTTATGATCGAATCATCCTGGTGGCTTGCCGGGAAGATCAGCAGGTGGAGCGGGCGATGCGGCGGGAAGGCGCCCGGGAGGCCGATGTGAGGGCGCGGCTGAGCCGGCAGATGCCGCTCGACGAGAAACGAAAGTATGCCGATTTCGTCATAGATACGTCGGGGGGAAAAGAGGACACCGTGCGGCAGACCCGGGCCGTGTATGAAGCCTTACGGAGAATGGAATGATGAAAATTCTGCAACCTGTTGTCTGGGCCACCGTGATGGTGGCGGCGTTCGTGTACATCACTTCGGTGACGCACTGGGATTTTGCGGGCGTGCGCTCGGCGGGGCGTTTGTGGAGCGAGCCGGCGGCGGCGGCTTCCGGATATGCGCCGGATGAGCAGAACAACATCGATATCTACAAGAGCTGCCGCGACGCCACGGTGAACATCACGTCGCGGGTGTATCGGGAGGATTGGTTCTTCCAGCTTTACCCGCAGGACGGCACTGGCTCGGGCTTCATCATCAACCCGGAAGGGGAGATCCTGACGAACAACCACGTAGTGCAGGGGGCCAGTCAACTGACGGTGAAACTCGCGGACCACAAGGAATACAAGGCCAAGGTGCTGGGGCGGGATCCGGGTAGCGACTTGGCGCTGATCAAGATCGACGCCGGAAAAAAGCTGCCCGCGTTGCGGTTGGGAGACTCGGACAGCGTGGTGGTGGGGCAGAAAGTGCTGGCGATCGGGAACCCGTTCGGGTTTGAAGGAACGCTGACGACGGGGATTGTGAGCTCGCTCGACCGGAGCATCCGGACGGAGGACAGCCGGGTGGCGCTTGAAGGAATGATCCAGACGGATGCGGCCATCAATCCGGGCAACAGCGGTGGGCCGCTGCTCGATTCGCACGGGAACGTGATCGGGATCAACACGGCGATCTTGGGTAACCAGGGGAACCTGGGGATCGGGTTCGCGATGCCGATCAGCCGGGCGAAGTCGATGCTGGACCAATTCCAGAAGAACGGCCACATTTCGCAAGCCACGCTGGGGATCCGGACGGTGTTTATCGCCGGAGATCTGGCGGAGGAGTTGCATCTGCCGGCGACGGGCGGCCTGTTGATTCAAAGCGTGGAAGACGGATCGCCGGCGCGCGACGCGGGTTTGCGCGGACCCCAGAACGCGGTGATCGCGGGGAATTACCGGCTGGGCGTGGGAGGCGATTTCATTACGGCGGTGGAAGGCCAGAAAGTGGACGGCAATGAGACGCTGCAGCGAGTGATGAACCGCAAGCGCGGCGGAGACATGCTGGACCTGACTGTGTATCGCAACGGCAAAAATGAAACGCTGAAGGTGCATCTGGGCGAAGCGCCGGCGGTGTTGTAGGTCTCCGACAGGAACGGCGCATAAACCACGGAGGCGCCGAGGACATCGGCTGGAGAGGGCATGTAACGGAGGCGCAAGAGGGAGTTCAGGACGGCGGTAAGGCCGGAACGGTCAGGCGACGGCCACACCTTTAGCGGAGTCCTCTTGAGCGGTCGGTTTGTTCTTGCTCCCGGGAGGTCTGCCGCGCCGTTTGGGAGAGGTTTCGGGCATCCAGGCGGGAGGCCTGCCGCGGCGTGGCCCGCGGCCGGCCGCCAGGCGCTCGAGAGTAAGAATAGCCTGCTCGAGTTGTTCCTTTTCCTGTTTTAACTCAACCAGGATTTTAGCGACATCGATCATGGAACCCTCCTCGCGCCGGCCTGATATAGAGGCGACAGATGGCCGACATCCTATGGAATCCACATTAAATGTGTTCCCAGTATACAACTATATTTTCCTCCCGGAGCGAGTAAGATTTCAAGACCGGCGATGTGAAATCAAAGGCGTGAAACCAAAGAATTGTACTGCCTATGACAGCTAGTACTCATGTAACTTGAAATCATTGGAGCGGCGTTTCTTCCAATAGAAATAGAACGGCACGCCCAGTAGAATGAGGCCGATTCCCATCAGGGACTCGCGCGGGGAATCGAGCAGTGTGGAGACAATCAAAGTAAGTGCCACCACCACAAAAACAATGGGCACCCAGGGATAGCCGAGGGTGCGATAAGGCCGTGGGAGATCGGGCTGCTTTCGGCGGAGCACAATCACCGCGGCGGCCGTCATGGCGTAGAGAATCCAGCTCGAAAAAATGACATAAGTGAATAATTGTTCGAAACGGCCGGAAAGGACCAGCAGAGCGGCCCATATACTGAGTGCCCAAATAGAAACGCCGGGTGTGCGGTATTTCTCGTTGACGCGGGCGATGGGGGCGAAGAAATATCCCTGGCGCGCGGCGGCGTAAGGGACGCGGGCGCCGGTGAGAATGGAGCCGTTGAGGGCGGCGAAAATGCTGATCATGGCGGCGATGGAAACGGCGGCGGCGCCGGGCGAGCCCATGACGCGGCGCATCATCTCGGCGGCCACGCGGGTGCTGGAGCCGACTTCGGTGGCGGAAAGCACGTGGAAATAGGCGGCATTGGTTAATAAATAGATCACAATGACGGCGGCGGTGCCGCCGATGAGGGCCAGGGGCAGGTTTCGCTGGGAGTCGCGCACTTCGGAAGAAACCATGCTGACGTTGTTCCAGCCGTCGTAAGCCCACAGGGCGGCCACCAGCGCGGCGAAAAAACCGGCGATCGTGAGCGGGGCGGCGGGTTGGGCGGCGGGCGCGTGCGCGGCGCCGAAGACCAGCCCGGCGAAAATCACAAAGCCGATGAGCGCGACTTTGGTGATGGTGACGGCCACTTGCACGTTGCCGCCGAGTTTGACGCCGTAATAATTGAGCCACGCCAGCGCCAGAATCAGGACCATGGCAAACAATTGACCCGTGCGGATTTCCAGCGGGCCGCCGTGCGGGCCGATAGGCAGCGAAATGGAATAGATGACGCGGTCGAGCGAGGGGAAGAAAGTGGTGAGGTAATAAAAAAAGCCGGTGGCTAATGTGGCGATGGAGCCGCTCTTGGCGACCCACATCTGGGTCCAGCTATAGAGAAAGCCCCACAGGGGGCCATAGGCTTCGCGCAAGTAGGCGTACTCGCCGCCGGCCTCGGGGATGGCGGCGGCCAGTTCGGCATAGCTGAGGGCGCCGGCGAGCGAGAGAAGGCCGCCGAAGATCCAGATGAAGAAGACCATCGAAGGCGTGCCGACGCGCAGGATCATGGCGCGGGGAACCAGGAAGATGCCGCTCCCGATGACCGTGCCGACCACGATCGACATGGCCGGCCAGGCCCCCAGGTCGCGCTTGAGTTCGATCGGCTTCATGCGGATGGATTCGCCTTCCCGCGCGGTTCAAATAAAGAGGCCAGCAAAGCCGCGGAGAATGTTACCACGGTTCCGATGAGAACGTACCAGGTAAATGCGATGGGAGTGCGGAGCACGACGTAGAGGATGGCGGAGACGCCGGCGACGACTCCGATCATGGCGGAATACTCGCCGGGCTTGCGCGTGAGCACGCCGAGCAGAAACACGCCGAGAAGGGCGCCGGCGGGGATGGATCCGATGGTGAGGCCGGCTTCCAGGACCGAATGGGAATGGCGCGCGGCGATGCCGATGGCGAGCAGGATCAGGCCCCAGACCACGGTCGCGAAGCGGGCCAGGCGAAGCGAGCCGGCTTCGGACGTGCCGGGGCGGCGGGCGTGAAAGAAATCGACCACCGTGGTGGAGGCGAGCGAATTGAGCGCCGCGCTCAAATTGGCCATGGCGGCGGCCAGGATGGCGGCGATGAGCAGGCCGGCGAGGCCGGGCGGAAGAGAGCTCCAGATAAAGGCGGGATAAATGCGGTCGGGCTGAACCGGCGGGGAGATGTGAAGGTCGCCGTAATAGACCCAGAGGAGCACGCCGATCAGCAGGAACAGGGTGAACTGGACGCAGATGACAACCCAACTGGCCAACAGGGCGGCGCGGCTCTGGCGCTCATTGCGGGCACTGAGAAGGCGCTGGACCATGAGCTGGTCGGTGCCGTGGCTGGCAGTGGTGAGGAAACAGCCGCCGGCCAGGCCGGCCCAAAACGTGTACGTGTGGGAGAAGAACTCCATGGTGGGAGAGAAGCGGAAATCGAAAATGGCAAACTTGTGGGCGGGTGAGGCGACGGCCACGACGTGAGCCCATCCGCCGGGGATTTTTCCGAGAATGACGACGAAGCTGAGGACGGCGCCGACTACGTAAAGGGACATCTGCACGACGTCGGTCCAGATGACGGCGGTCATGCCGCCTTCGAAGGTGTAGAAGAGGGTGAGGACCACGATCACCACAATGGAAGCGATCTCGCCGGTGCCGAGCACGATGGAGACGACGATGGAGATGGCGAAGACGCGGACGCCTTCGGCCAGAGCGCGGGTGACCAGGAAGATGGAGGCGGTAAGCTTGCGGATGCGTTCGCCGAAGCGGCGGCGCATGAGCTCGTAGGCGGTGAACATTTCGCCGCGGAAATACTGAGGAAGGAACAGGACGGAGATCACGATGCGGGCCAGCAGGTAGCCGAGAACCACCTGGAGGAAGCCGAGGTTGCCGTTGAAGGCGAGGGCGGGGGTGCCGACGATGGTGAGGGTGCTGGTCTCGGCGGAGACGATGGAAAGGCTGATGGCCCACCACGGGGCGGTGCGCCCGCCGAGGAAATAGTCGCGGAGGCTCTTCTGGCCGGTGCGAAAACGGGCGCCGAACCAGGTGATGGCGGCCAGGTAGACGAGAATGACGGTCAGGTCGAGACGGTGCATGCGAAAAGAAGCCTCCAGGATAGCGTGATCTGCTATGATTTGTGATTCGGGTGTGCTTGGCCGGGCGCCGGCGCGCGCCGGGCGCGGCAGATCTGTTCCACTGGCGAAGGAAATGTTTCGAGCCATGGCACCAGCGAGATCGAAACGGAGTCTAATGAGTTGCGCCAGGATGGCGGTTCGGCTATACTCCGCAAGTGTCCACCGGACGCGAGTGTGCTGGGCGAACGGCAGGAATTCGGGCAAACAGATCAGCGACCCCTTGTTTTTGGGGATTTAATTGGGAAATAGGTAGGAGGCTCACGTGCAGAAATACTTGAGGACCTGGAGCAAGATGGCCGCGGTGGCGGTACTGGGCGCGGCAGTGATGCTGGTGAACGGGCACTACGCTGTTGCGGCGCCCCAGGACCCGACCGCGAAACAGGACGCGCCGGCGAAAAAGCAGAAACAAGTCAAGGATAACGGCGAATACGACATCTATAACGATGTCATCAAGGACGCCAATCCCACGGCTCCGAACTACAAGAAGCTCCTGACGGATCTGGACACCTGGACGCAGAAATACCCGAACACGGATTACAAGGACGAGCGGAACGCTTACTACGTCCAGGGTTATGCCGGGGCTGGGCAGCCGGGGAAGGCTTTGGATGCCGTCAAGGGCTTGATCGATGGCGACGTGCCCGGCGTCAAAGCGAAGTTGACCAGCGGTCCGCTGATCCTGCCGACGCTGGTTCTGGCGGTAGTCAGCGCGCAGCAGATTGCCAGCACGGGAAGCCCCACGCCGGACCAGCTCGCCATCGGTGACAAGGTGTCGCATGTCCTGCTGGATTACGCCAAGGAGTGGTTTGTGGCGGCCAACAAATCGCCGGGGCTGACGGACGACCAGTGGGCACAAGGACTCAAACAGATGCAGGATACGGCCAATGGGGCGCTGTTGCAGATTGCGCTCTACCCGGGACTTTCGATTCTCAAGCCGAATCCCAAGGACGGGCCGACGTGCGCCAAGGCTGAACCGGCGTTTATCAAAGCGTTGCAGGACCGTCCGGATAGCGGGCAGATTGCGCTGCAAGTAGCCAACACGTTCTTCTGCCAGCGGGCGGGTTCACCCGACAAGTTGCAGCAAGCGGTTTTCGAATATGCGCGCGCGGTAGTAGAGCCGCAGGGACCTCCCTTCGGACTGGATGCCGCCAACCAGAAGACTTTTGACGACTTCTTGACGAGGACGTATACGAGCTTGCACGGCAGCAAAGACGGTCTGGTCGAGTTGAAGGAGATGGCGAAGAACTCGCCGCTGCCGCCGGCGGGCTTCAAGATCAAGACGGCCGGGGAAATCGCTTTGGAGGAGCAGGCGAAATTCCAGAAGGATAATCCGCAACTGGCAATGTGGATGGGGATTGAGGGCCAACTCTCGGGCGATGGCGGCCCGGCCTATTTCGAAGGCACGCTGAAAGACGCGGACGTGCACGGGGACGGAGCGAAGGCGCTGAAGGGCAAGGTGGTGGGCATGCTCTTGAAACCGCCTGACAAGCCAGCCAAGCCGACCGCATGCAACCCCAACGAACTGCTGGTTGCCATAAACCTGCCGAACCAGACCGGCGACGTGGCCAAAGTCAAATTGCACCTGGAAAACTGGGCGCTCAAAGGCAAGGTGGAGAACGGCACCGACGTTCAGTGGGATGGCGTTCCTTCGGCATTCACGAAAGAACCGTTCCTGCTGACGATGGATGTCGCCGACAAGACCAAGCTGGACGTCGCGACGACGGCGTGTCCGCCGCCGCCTGCCAAGAAGAGCGCGGCGCCTGCCGCGAAGAAGAAGGGCGGGGAGTAAAGAAGAGAGCACCAGGGGCAGGCGGCACCACCTGCCCCACCTTTGCCGGTGTGCTGTTACCGCTCGGCGGGAATGGTTTTGCAGTTGGCCAGCATCAGGCTGAACATCAAGCGCTCAACCGGATTGGCGCTCTTGAGCGCGCGGAAGCACTGCTGGAAGTTCTGAGCGGAAGAAACCAGTCTGCCACACACCGGAATACCATGCACGGCTGTGAGCGTGAGGCCCGCCGCCAGGATTCCGATTGTGCAGACTTTCCGTATCATCCTACTGAAAAGACGATGGATCGAAGGGGAAGGTTAGCGGCCTGCCGGAGTTTGTTTTTCCCCCTGCCGCTTCAATCACTTGCAGGGATGGCGGACCGCCCATCTGATACAATCAGGAAAGGGAGGGCGGACCCTCCCGGTGTCATATGCCGCTTTACGAATACCATTGCAAAGGCTGCGGGAAGAAGTTCGAGGTCCGGCAGAAGTTTGCCGATGAGCCCCTGACGGTGCACGAAAGCTGCGGCGGCGAAGTGGAACGCCTGATTTCGGCGCCGACATTTAACTTCAAGGGTACCGGCTTTTACGTGACGGACTACGGCAAAAAGGGGCATTCGCCCTCGCCCGGCAACTCAAACGGGCAGTCGGAATCGAAGAACGGAAGCAAAGCCGATTCGAAAGCCGAGGCGAAATCCGATTCGAAAGCCGAGGCGAAATCCGAGAGCAAGTCCGAAGCCAAGAGCGAAAGCAAGAGCGAAAGCAAACCGGCGCCCGCGAACCCGTAAGACCCCTTTACGATTTGCGGAAATGCCAGGCCAGGACCTCCTACTTGTGCTTGGTGATTTCGACTTTGGGGATGCCAAGGTGGCCGCCGAGCGAAGCGAGGGAATCCAGGTCTACCGGGCCAACGATGTTGACGATGGTGAGCTCTTTGGGGCCGGAGACCAGGATAGCGACGCCGTTGATCTTCTTGTTCTCGCTGCGGACGTAGATCTCGGCGTTTTCGCCTTCCTGGCCGCTTTTGACGCCCACGATGCGGGACCATTCCGCTCCCCGGAGCTGCTGGCGGACGCCTTCGAGATCGGCCGGTGACCAGGCGCCGGCATCCTTGAATTCGAAGGTGCGAATGTAGATGCCGTCAAGGGAGGCGATCATTTTCTTGACCTTGGATTCGTCGGCGTCTTTGGAGCTGAGAAAGCGGGCAGCGAACTGGAGGGTGGCGCCATTGAGAGAGAGGTCGACGGAATCGGAAGCTTTGGCGGCGAGGTAATCCAGATTGAATTTCAACTGCTGCGCCGAGAGCACAGCGGCGGCGGCGAGAAGGGCAAGCGTGCGGAGGGCGGTCATCGCGCGGCCTCCTGGATGTGGGCCTGCATGACGTGGGCCTGGATATGGTTGACTTGGACGGCGGCGATGCGGAAGGCGAGCATGACTTGTTCCTTGGCGACCAGGCCCTGGTGCTCGCGCCAGGCGGCGGCGCCTCCTGTGATGACGACGACGGCGGCGGCCGCGGCCAGCCATCGGCTGTAACGCCAGACGGAGGACGGAGCGCGGCGGCCCACGCCACGAAGGACGCGATCGGCGAAATCGGGCGGCGGGTCCTTGCGGGCGAGCGTGTTTTTGAGTTCCTGTTCTAACCAGTCCATTTTTCTACTCCTACGCCGCGGCGCGCGAGTTTTTCGCGCAGCAGGGCCAGCGAGCGCTGCAAATGACTTTTTACCGTGGCGACGGGCATATCCAAAGTTTCGGCGATGTCGGCGGGATCGAGGTCTTCCTGATAGCGGAGGATCATGACCATGCGGGGCGATGCGGGAAGTGAGGCGATCAGGCGATGGAGGGTCTCGGCGAGGAGGGGATCGCGAGCGGGGGCGATGGCGGCGGGTTCGGCGACATCGGCGAGCGAAACCTGGGGACGGCGATTGCGGCGGCGGGATTCATCGATGGATCGCTGCACGGCCACTTTGCGGAGCCAGTGGGTGGCATGCTCGGCGCTCTCGATGGCGGCGAGGTTGCGGTGGAGGGAGAAGAAGACATCCTGAGCGACCTCGTCGGCCAAAGCGCGGTCGCGGAGGAAGTGCCAGCAGACACTGAAGACCATGGCCTGATGGCGGTGCACCAGGCCGGCGAAATCGAGAGCGGTCTGCGGCGCGTTTTCCAAAACAGTCACGGACGGCAGTTGAGACAAGCCCTTCACGGGTTATATTAACGGATACGACGCCGGGTGGCGTTGGGGAGGCAGATTTCGGAAGGAGGGAGCGGATGTGATTTTGGAGCAATTCTACCTGGGGTGCCTGGCGCATGCTTCCTATCTGATTGGGTCGGAGGGAACTGCGGCGGTGGTGGACCCCCAACGGGACGTCGACCTATATGTGGATGCGGCGGCGCGGCTGGGGTTGAAGATCTCACTGCGGATGTTGCCGGCCGCGCAAGTGCGGAAATTGCAGGAGCAGGGCGCGACGGTCTCAGTTCGAAATATCTCTAATCCGACAAAATGTGGCGATTCACTCCAGCAAGAAATGGCGGATTGTCTAAAACTCTTGTTAGGCGGCGATGATCGCCCAGCATACGATCGCGCTGCAAACGGAGCTCCAGCGGCCGAATCCTTTATAGATCTGAGCTGCCAGCTTCGCCTGGTCCTGGATGGTACCGCCGCCCACTGAGATTTTGTTGATCGGGGATATTCTGGTCCACCGTAATCAGCACATCAAAGCCGGCCGATTCCGCCGCGTCGAGAAGGCGGCCGTTTTTCAACCCTGCCAATCCGGCGAATCGAACCGTCTGGCAATCGTGGCCTGAAAACGAGAGGCGAAGCCGCTCATCGACGCACTCGTCGAGCAGAAGCCTCATGAGGCTCGGGCTAGCAGCAGATGCTTGGCTTCCTCGAGCGCGCCGACCGCCAGATCGCGCGAAACTGTCGGAAACCCTTCAAGAAAGTCTTCCAGCGTGTCGCCCCCCTCTAGATATTCGAAGAGCGTCTGGACCGGCACGCGTGTTCCACGGAAGACCGGAACGCCATGCATCGTTTCAGGATCTCGTGTGATCGCCTGTGCCATGTTCCTATTGTCTCTCAATTGGACCTCGTGGCCAGACCGGCCGGCTGCTCGGTCGCCGCTCTGACGGGAAACTCCATCTGTCCCCGAAACGCCCCGGCCATGCAACCCTCTACTGCGCGCCTACTGATTCCCATCCTTAGGCACGCTTCTGTGGGTCAGTGCTTCGATGGACCAGAGCGCGGGGATCGCGCGCAGATTGACGCCGCGGGTCATGGAACTGGTGCTCGAAAGCAGATCGGTGAGCGGGTCGGATGCGCCGCGGGTTCCGGTTGCGGTGCGCACACCCTCGAAGTTGAAGACTTCGGGATTGTCGATGGCGTTGTCGCTGGTGAGCAGGAAATACGTGTCCACACCGAAGGGCGCGTCGATTCCGAAATCGGCGTCGGCCGAATCGCCGGCGAGCGGTATGAGCGGCTGGAAGTTGGGTTTGTCGCCCACCTGAGTATAAGGGAGGCGGTTGTTTTCGTTGCCGCGGTTGGGCGCGGGAAAGACGCGCGTGCTGTTGCCAAAGTGGTCGATGACGAAGACATAGACCCAGCGCGGTGCCAGGGAATCGCGGGCGGCCAGGGCGGCGGGGTCGGCGCGGAGATAGAGTTTATACTGCTCGCCCTCTTTGAAGTCGCCGGCATCCTTGAATTCGCCGAGCTTGCCGTCAACCAACTGGCGGAAAGCGAGATGGTAAGGAAAGTTTTCCTGGGAGGGCGGCGATTGCAAGGTGAGCCAGGCGCGGATGCGGGCAAGCAGCAGCGCCTTGTTGGTGAGTTCCGCGCCGGCGGCACGGACCCCTTCGGCGTCTTGCGGGAGCGTGACCCAATCGCTGCGAATGGGGAGCGGAAGATATCCGGAGGCGCGGCTGGTCTGGGCGGCGGCGTCGCGCACGCCGGCCTCGGTGGAATCGGGAAGCAACCAGGCGTAGACGGGCCCGGAATCGGCGATCTTTCCCCAGAGCCAATACTGCGCGCCGGCGGGGGTGGTGGTTGTTTCAGCGGCGGAATGATCGGCATCGCCCAACGGAATCGCCGGCAGGAGGCTGGTGGTGGGTGGCAGGCGCACCAGCAGGCGTGCATTGGGGGAGAGCAAACGCTTGATGTCGGCGGCGGCGGGCTCGGTTCCGAGAATGGCGGGTTTGGCCCCGGCGGGATTGGTTTCGAGGATCCAGGCCGACCCGTTCCAACTGACGACGTGGGTGGGCGCGCCGGCGGTGGGATCGTCGAGCCACTCGACAACAGGATCGCCGCGCAGTTTTCCAAACTCAGCGGCGGCGCGTGCCACGGCGGCCTCGGGAGCGGCTTTGGGAATCGAAACGCGCAGGCCGGCTTTGGCTGGGACCACCCAGCGATCGAGCGTGAGGACGTCGCCCGGCTTGAGGCTGCCCTGGCCGACCACGTGGGCGATGGAACCGCTGAGGCCCTCGGAGGAAGCGATCTCGACGGTCACGGCAGGTTGGCTGACGGTCTTGAGGCGGCACTTGGGAAAGAGACCGATGGCGGTTCCGCCGCGCAGATGGATGTCGGCGCCTTTGACGGAATCGACCACCACGGTGAGACCGCCCCCGGCGGCCGGCGGCTGGCCGAAAATGGTTTTGGAGAAGCGCGACGGGCCGCCCATGGCGGGCTGCTGCATGGCGCCGTTCGAGCCGAGCGCGGCCACGGTGCGGGCGAAAATGCGGTCCATCGGTTCGGAAGCGTAACGCAGCGACTGGGCAAATGCCCAGGTGAAAGCGCCGTGGGGGCCGTCGTCGGTCTGGACCTCGCGGGCTTCCTGATTGGACTGGGCGGCGGCCATCGTAAGCACGCCGAGCGCTTCGGGATCGATGGGACGGTGGGTAGCGGGATCGCTGTCGGCGGGATCGTTGGCGGCGGGCTCATGGAGGGTGACGCCGGGAGTGCCGGCGCGGGTGCCGCTGTTGGTGCGGGATTTGCCGCTGGAGTTCCAGGCGCCGCGGGACAGCGAGCCGCTGTGACAGCTATCGGCGATAAAGGTGACGATGACGCCCTTGCGCGCGGCGGCGAAGAGGATGCGCGAGATTTCCTTGTCGCGGATATCGGGGACGTTGCGCCAGTTGTCGGCGGGAACCAGGGTTTGATCCTCCTGCTGCTGTTTGGTGCTGGCGAGGTTCTTGATGTGGTTGCCGTGGCCGGAATAGTAGAAGAGGCGGAAATCGCCGGGTTGAGCGTCATCGACCAGATTTTTTCGCAGAGCCTGGAGGATGGCGTCGGCGGTGGCGTCCTGATCGGTGAGGACGACGAAATCCTGGAAACCGAGGCCCTGGAGGACCCCCTTGATGTAGTGGATATCGTTGACGGCGCCGTCCAGGTTGTCGAATCGCCAGTACTTAGCGTCGCCTTCGACGGCGGGGCGCTTGACCGCGGGCGGTTTCAAATCGCGCAGCAGTTGGGCCTGGGTGGCGGGGTCGGGGTTGTAATTATCGATACCCACCAGGATGGCGCGGCGCGACTCTCCATGCAGGGTTGAACCGAGGGCCACCAGGGTAAGTACCAGTAACGCAGCGGGGACCCGATCCGTATGGAGTAAATGGAACACTAGTGACATGATAGCTCAGGCATCAAGAGGTGCGAGGGATGAAGACGAACGGCCGCAGCCATATACGCAGTACCGGTAGTAGCGGAACGAGACAGCCTTTGAAAATTCGCAGACCGTGAAGATTGAAAATAGTCGAGCAAAAAACGCGCCGCTTGGAGTAAACTAGATACGCTTAAAGTCAGGTTCCCAGGGGGGATTCCATGTACACACGCCGCTCATTCTTTCAGGACGCCGCGCTCCTTTCCGCGCTGGCCGGCATCGTCGAGCAAGAGGGCTATGCGCAACCCAAGGACGATACGGTGTCGAATTTTTGGGACGCCTATTTCGATGAGGCGGAACGCGATCCGAACCAGATCTCCAGGGGCAGCAACGACGGCGACTTGATGGACCCGTCCAAGAAAGTGCAGTTAATTCACGCCACCGACAGCGGCCTGATTTACCCGGACGGTATCGACGCCAAGCTGCTTCTGGCCGAGTCCGATGTTGTTGTCACCGTAAACCCTTCCCACTTCCGTCCAGCTCCGGACGATCACAAAGCGATCGCCAGGAGCAGGAATTGCCAGATCCGCGTGGATTGCGTGCAGACGCGGCCCATCATGAACTTGCTTGCGCCGATGGCCTGGGCCGGCCTGGCATCCTGGTCCGTCGACAGGACTACCCAAAGCGCGAGCAAGGTGACCGACTTAAACGCGAACCCCGTAATGGACCCGAAAACCGGGAAGCAGAAGATAGCCATTAAGACGACTGCGGGGCCGAGTCCGCCGGAACTCAAGGACCTCGATTTTACCGACCCGAACGCTCCCAACGCCCCTCCCCATAACCAGGTGATTCTCATGGGCGGCAGCGGCCGCATGGCATTGAATGTGAGGGGGGTGAGCCAAAACCAACGCCTTCAGACGGTCCTGGATAAGACCGTGCAATACTCGTCCCTGGTCGCCCCGTTCTTCGGCTTCGCCGCGCTGGCAATCCCCGCGCTAAGGGCGTTCACAACCCTGCTGGGCGCCGTGTTTAACCACGAGTCGGTGATCATGAATAGCCTGCCGCAGCAGATTATGGCGACGCAGGATGCCTCGAAGAACCCCCACGATACCAGCGCCGTGAAGATTGTGGGCGGCGATTACATCGCGATTCCCACCAGTCAGGCGGGGAATCTCAAGGGCACACTGGACCAGCTCAGAATCGTTAACGGCTGGCTGGTGCACCAGGATAGCAGCACGGATGTACCGCCGGAGCAGCGCGCGCAGGACGCGCGGATACCGCCGGTAACCTACATGTCAATCTCTCTCAGCGTGCAATCTTTGGCCGCCGCGCAAGCCAACAAAGCCAAGGGCGGTTAGGCCGGCGCCATGTTCATTTTTTCCCGGCGCTCTGGAATGTAATCCGTTCGATCGACCATTCGCTCGGGGCCCTGGCTGCATACGCTCCGCGGGTAGAATTACCGCAGGAATCAAGCAAGTCCTGGAGCGGGCTTCCACTCGATTCGCGCGACTGGGCTCCTCTTGTGGACTGCACTCCTTCGAAGTCGAATATATTCGGATTGGGAATGGCGTCTTTGGTCGAAATTACGACATAGGTGTCGGTCCCCCAAGGCTCGCCGATCTCCAGGTCGTACGGCTCATCCAGCAGCCCGATCAAGGGGGCCGCTGGCGCCATCGGCTTCTCGTCTTTTTCCGCTCTGGGCAAGTGATTGCCTTCATTCCCGCTATCGAGCCTGGGAAACAACAGCGTGCCTTTTCCCTGTTGACTGATCGCGAACACGTACACCCAGCGGCGTGTTGTGGTGGTTCCTTTGTATTTGGGGTCGAGCTGAAGGAAAAGCTTATATTGTTCGCCCCCGTAAAGAACCGCCGCGCGCGCGTTCGCGTCGGAGCCCGGTTTGCGAAGAACCAGGCTATAGGGGAAGGCTGTCTGCCCGGGCCGCCCGGAAAGGGTCAGCCATGCGCGCACCTTGCCGATCCGAACGGCGTACTCCGTCAGCATAGCCCCCACGCCTTCCGCTTTGCCGTCAAGCCAATCGGTGCGATTGGGAAGAGGGGACGCGGCTGCCGGGATGGCGGCGGGACGATTCGTTTTCGCAGCGGGAGACAAGCTGCGAGTCGAGACGCGGGAGGTTTCCCGCGAACCCAGGTCCGCATCCGCCTGAAGCCACGCGTACTGAATCCCGGCGCTCGTTAACCGGCCGTAAAGCCGGTAGTCGGCGTTCGAGGAATCCGAACCCTTTAGCCTCTGGATGCCGGGGTAGCGTGTGCCTTCGCCCAGGGTGATCGCCGCGCTAATTTCGGGAGTAGGAGGCATCAGCACAAAGAATCGGGCGCCTTTGGCCAAAGCCTTCTTCACATCGGCCGCCGAGGGCGAGGGCCCGAGATCGAATGTTTTCGCACCGCTTCCGATATGGTCGAGCACCCACCGGTCCGAATTCCAGCGCAGAACGTCGCTGGGGCTCTCCACAGTCGGGTCGTCCACCCAGTGGATCGAGGGATCATCACGTAAGGGCGCCAGTTGTTCCGCCGCTTGCCGGGTTGTTTCGATTGCCGCCGGCGGCGCAATATAGACCTTCAGATTCGGTTCCTCCGGGGCGGCCCATCTGGTGACCTCAAAGCGATCTCCGGCTGCGACCGCTGCGCCGGGGGAACTGATTTTCGCGGCCGCCTCCGCGAGGCCCAAAGACTTGGTTACAACCAGCGTTGCCGGTTGGGACGCCGTGCCTGCCGCCAGGCTTCGCAATTCGGAGCCTTCATTGAGACCGATGGCCTCACCTCCGCGGAGCAGAACCTCGTCGCCCCGAACTTCCCTCACAATCACGCTGAACGGTTCCTGGCGGGCAGGCTGGCCGAGAAGGTCCTTGTCTGCCCTTCCCTTCCCGCCAAGAACCGGCGTTTGCGGCAGATTCGCCGCCTGCATGTAATTCGACATGCGTTCGAAGATGTGATCCATGCTGGCGTGCGGACCCTCTTCGCGGATGGCCCGCACGAATGCCATCGTCATTCCGCCGTGGGTCTCATTCTTCTCGCTTCGCAGTTCCAGCGCTTCCTGATTCTCCTGCGCCGCCGCCAATGTGAGCACCCCCGCGTCTTCCGGGTCGATTTCTTTGCCCGTCGCCTTGTCGATGGGGGCCGGGTCATCTATAAGAGGTTCGTCAAAAGTCACGCCATCCACGCCGCTGCGCACACCGGAGTTCGAGCGCGACCTTCCGCGGCTGTTGGCCGGCCCTCTCGTCAGGGAGCCGCTGTGACAACTGTCGGCTATGAAGGTGACCACGACACCCTTCCTGGCGGAATCCCAGAGAATCTGGGATAGTTCCTTATCGCGAACGTCCACGGCGCCCTGCCACTGGTCCGAGGCCACAATAGTTTGGTCGAACTCATTCCGCGTATTCGGGTTCGCTCTCTTGAGGGCTGCGTTCCGGATAAAATTTCCATGGCCTGAGTAATACACAAGGCGGAAATCTCCCTTCGCCGCCGTCTCCACCAACTCCCGCCGAAGGGTTGCCAGGATCTCTTCGGCGGTGGTCTTCTCGGGGGTTATCAATTTCACGATGTCATTCGGTTGGAACCCGAAATCCGGGGCGAGGAGAAGGCCTTCCATGAGGTTCACATCGTTAATCGCACCCTCCAGGTCGGAATAGGTCCAGCGGCGAACGTCTCCACTGACGAGCGCCTTCCTGGACGCGGACTTCTTCGCCGGGCCGGTGGGAACCTGGCCGCCTGCAGGATTGTATTGATTGATTCCGATCAGGACTGCCCGGCGGGTTGCGCCGAAACACCGGAAGCCGGCCCCAGGCAGGGCAGCAAGCAAGAGAATCAGCGCAGAGCATAAGCGATACATCTCAAGTCTCCTTTGGCAACCATGGAAAGGCCATGAAATGCATTCGACCAGGCGATTGCTGGCGGCAGGCTTCCTTCATATCGCGCCAAGATGAGTGGCTTCGAGTGGGTCGCATGAGGCGACCACACCCAGTTGGGTCGATAATATCATATACGCGAGGCGGAGCTTCCTGGTTGCCGGTTGGTTGCCGGTTGGTGCGCTGAATCGAAGTGATACGCTGGAAGCTCGGGAGTCCCGGCGTATGCGTTCCGCCTTGTACATCGTCCTCTTGACCATGGCGCCTGTTCTCACGCTGCCGGCGGCGGTGGTGGGGACGAGCACGGCGGCGCTCTCCCTTACGCCGGAGCGGGTGGCGGCATTACCCGAAGCGCAGCGCCATGCCTGGCAGGAGTACCTGGACCGCTCGGCGCGGCAGATGCAGGCGGACCGCGCGTTCCTGCGCGCGGAATTGCAGACGGCCGGGCTTAAGGAACCCACACCGGCGCCGCACGGCAACTCGGCGCGCAGCGTGCCGCTCGACCGGCCGGCGGAATGGTATGGCGGCGCGGAGGCGCGGCGCATCGCGGAAATCATCGTTTCCTTCCAGACGCCCGCGGGCGGCTGGGGCAAGAACCTGGATCTTTCGGCGCACGCACGGAAGCCCGGGGAAAGCTTTGCGCCGGACAATCTTTCGCGCTACCTGGGCCCGGACGATTTCGACACGCCACGCGACGCGGGCTGGAACTACGTCGGCACGCTCGACAACGACGCGACCACCACGGAACTCTTCTTTCTGGCG
Organism: Bryobacteraceae bacterium; assembly: GCA_049519475.1. Taxonomy (GTDB): domain Bacteria; phylum Acidobacteriota; class Terriglobia; order Bryobacterales; family Bryobacteraceae; genus PALSA-129. Next base: position 25,462 of record JBEKQS010000021.1, read on the forward strand.
CGCGTGGCGGTGGCAGCGGGCGCGAAAGATGGCGCGCCTTTCGAAGCCGCCTTCGCGCGCGGAGTGGAGTACCTGCTGGCGGCGCAATTTCCCAATGGCGGATGGCCGCAGGTCTGGCCGCTCGAAGGCGGTTACCACGACGCCATCACGTTCAATGACGGCGCCGTGATCCACGCCCTCGAACTGCTGGAACAGACCGCCGCGGGCCGGAACGAGTTTGCCGGCGTGCCGGAAAGCTTGCGCCATGCGGCCTCGCTCGCGGTGACGCGCGGAGTGCAGGCGATTGTCGCCACGCAGATTGTGGAGAACGGCCGGCGCACGGTGTGGGGGCAGCAGCACGATGCGCTGACGCTCGCGCCGGTATCGGGCCGCAATTACGAGCCGGCGGCGCTGTGCAGCAGCGAGAGCGCCGAGGTGATGCTGTTCCTCATGTCTTTCTCGAAGCCGGATGCGCCATTGGTGGCCGCGGTCCATGCCGCTGCCGCGTGGTTCGAAAAGACGGCGATTCGCGACGTGGGCTTTGAGCGCGGCCCTACCGGACGGCGGCTGGCGCCGCGGCCAGGGGCGCCGCGTCTCTGGGCGCGCTTCTACGCGTTGGGGACCGGCAAGCCGGTTTTTGGCGACCGTGACAAGAGCATCCACCTCACGGTGGAAGAACTCTCCGCGGAGCGGCAGCAGGGATATAGCTGGTACAACAGCAGCCCGCAACCAGCATTGGACCGCTACGTTTCGTGGAGCACGGAACACCCGGCGGCGCCGGGCGTGGAGCCGCGCGACGAATTGATCGGGTATCTGAATAGCCTCGCGCAAGCGCAACTGGAAGAGCGGAAGCGGGTGGTGGCGGAGATTCGCACGCGCGCGGATGCGGAACGCCGCCAGCGAGCGGTGCGCGAAAAGATTCTGCGGCTGCTGGGCGGGCTGCCGGAACATGCGGGCCCGGTCGATGTGAAGCAGTTCGGAGCAATCGACGGCGACGGTTTTCGCGTGGAAAAGCTGGCGTACGAAAGTCTGCCGGGGTTCTGGGTCACGGCCGATCTCTACCTGCCGTCGAGCGGCGCGGGGCCGTTTCCAGCAGTGGTGGTGGGCGCGGGCCACGGCGCGGCCGGGAAGACCGAGAACTGGAGTTGGGGCGTCAACTTCGCGCGCAACGGAATCGCCGCGCTGGCTTACGACCCGTTGGGGCAAGGCGAGCGGCTACAGTATTTCGACGCGGCGCGCAAAGCCTCGTTCATCGGCAATCCCACCGGCGAGCACGGCGAAGCCAACCTGCCCACGCTGCTGATTGGCGACGACCTGGCGCGCTACATGGTGAACGATTCGATGCGCGCCGTGGACTACCTGACGAGCCGCAAGGACATCGATCGAGCGCGCATCGGGGCATTCGGCTGTTCGGGCGGCGGAACCGCGACAGCCTATTTCGCGGCGCTCGACCCGCGCGTGCGGGCCGCCGCGACGGCCTGCTACATCACCTCGTTCGAAGGGTTGCTTGGCTCGCCGACGGGCGTGCAGGACGCCGAGCAGACCATTCCGCATTTCGTGGAGGAGGGTCTTGATTTCGGCGATTGGGTGGAACTGGCGGCGCCAAGACCGTATGCCATCGTTTCCACCGCTGCCGATATGTTTCCGTTTGAAGGCGCGCGCCGGACCTACGAAGAAGCCAGGCGCGTCTACGCGATCTTCGGCGCGGAAGACCGGCTGCAATGGATCACCGGCCCCGGCGGTCACGGAAACCTGGGGCCCATCGCGCCGGCGATTCTGGGCTTCTTTACCAAGAATCTGAAGGGCAGCGCGGAAGCGCCGGCTTACACAATGATTCGGCCGGCGCATCCCGAAGACATGCAATGCACGCCGACGGGGCAGGTCTCCACTTCCCTCCAGGCCTCGACGGTCAGCTCGATCAACCGCGAGCGCGCCCAGCCGCTGATGGCCCCCCAACAGGTGGTCACCAGAAAAACCGATCTGGCGCGGATGCAGGCGCGCGTGCGGCAGGACGTACGCTCGCTGACGGGGGCGGCCGTGGAGCCGGGGCGCGCGGCAGCGCAAGTGGAAGTGAAGGCGTCGGAGGCGCGCGCGGGTTATCGCGTCGAGACGGTGTCGCTCGCAAGCGACGCGGGGATGGAAGTCACGGGACTCCTCGCGGTTCCCGATGGCGCCGGGCTCAAGCCGGCCGTGCTGATGCTCGATTCGCAGCCGCCGGGCGCGGATTTCGAGCGGCTGGCGAAAGCGGGCCGCATCGTGCTGCTGCTCGCGCCACGACCCACGCCACCAGGGACGGAAAGTATCAAGTCGCCGTACCTGGGCATCTTCAATCTGCTCTCGCTGCGCGCGTTTCTGGTTGGCAGGACACTGGTGGGCCTGCGCGTGGACGACGCCATCCGCGCGGTGGACTGGCTGTGTGCGCGCCAGGATGTGGACGGCGCGGCCCTGACGATTTACGGCAACGGAGCGCTGGGCATGGTGGCGCTCCACGCGGCGGCGCTCGACGGGCGCATCGGGCGCGTGGCGATGGAAAACGCGCTGGCCTCTTACCGCATGATTGTCGAGCAGCCGGTGCACCGCAATGTTTCCGAGGTGGTGATCCCCGGCGTGTTGCGGAAGTACGATACGGGCGAGTTGCTGGAGGCCTTGTATCCGCGGCCAGTCACCATTGTGAATCCGCGCGATGCGCTGGGAGATGCCGTGGGCGAAGCGGACTTCCGCCAGGGCCTGGCGTATGTCTTCGAATCCGACCGGCGCCTGGGGCTGCCCGATCGCATCCGGCTGCTAATGGGCAGCGGCCGCGAACATCTTTTCGACTAGAGGAACCGGACATGAAAGCCTTGCTGCTGACCGGGTACATGAACTTGCAGGTAACGGAGCTGGCGGAGCCGGAAATCGGGGCGGCGGATGTGCTGGTGCGGGTGCGCGCGTGCGGCATCTGCGGCAGCGACGTGCATGGACTGGACGGGCGGACGGGCCGGAGGATTCCGCCGCTGGTGATGGGCCATGAAGCGGCGGGAACCATCGAAGCGGCCGGCCGGGACGTGCGGGGCTGGCGGACCGGCGACCGCGTCACGTTCGATTCGACCATCAGTTGCGGCGAATGCTTTTACTGCCGGCGCGGCGAGATCAACTTGTGCGACCGGCGCGAGGTGTTGGGCGTCTCCTGCGGCGACTACCGGCGGCACGGCGCGTTTGCGGAGTACATAGCGGTGCCGGCGCGCATTCTCTACCGGCTGCCGGGCGGGTTGCCGTTCGACCACGCGGCCATGATCGAAGCGGTGTCGGTGGCGGTTCACGCGGTGGCGCTGACGCCGCACACGCCGGACGACACGGCGGTGGTGATGGGCTGCGGGATGATTGGACAACTGGCGATTCAGGCGGCGCGGGCGGCGGGCTTCGCGAGCGTGATTGCGGTGGACATCGACGAGGCGCGGCTGGAACTGGCGCGGCGGGCGGGCGCGGATGCGGCGCTCGATTCGAAGAGGTGCGACGTGGCGGCGGAAGTTCGGGCGCGCACGGGCGGACGCGGCGCCGACGCGGTGCTCGAAGCGGTGGGAGCGACGGAACCGATTCAAGCGGCGATTGCATGCGCGCGAAAGGGCGGCGCCGTGACGCTGATCGGCAACATATCCCCGACCATCGAACTGCCTCTGCAAGAGGTGGTGACGCGGCAGATCCGGCTGCAAGGGTCGTGCGCATCGGCGGGCGAGTACCCAAAGTGCATCGAGCTGTTAACCAGCGGTGAGATCCGGGTGGGCGATTTGATCACGGCGCGCGCCACGCTGGAAGAAGCCGCGGGCTGGTTTGGCCGGCTCTATCGCCGCGAGCCGAACCTGATGAAAGTGATCGTGGAACCGTAATGGAGACTTCACCGCGGAGACGCGGAGGCGCGGAGAAGAGCAGGGTCGCAGCAACGGAGATGAGATTCGTCGCGGGAGAACAAGAAACTCATGGTTAGCAACGAAGCGTTCGATTTGAGCGGCCGGGTGGCCGTGATCACGGGCGCCAGCCGCGGGCTGGGCCAGTATTTCGGGCGCGCGCTGGCGCGGGCCGGCGCGGACCTGGTGATTACCAGCCGCAAGGCGGAAGCGCTGCGCGGCTTTCAGGCTGAAATCGAGGGCCTGGGGCGGAAGGCGGTTTCGCTGGAATTGGACGTGCGCGATTTTGCGAGCATCCAGCGCTTTGCGGAAGCCGCGGAGCGGGCGTACGGCAAGATCGACATCCTGGTGAACAACGCGGGCTGCAATGTTCGCAAGGCCGCCGTGGACGTGGCGTGGGAGGATTGGAACCTGATCCTGGAGACGAACCTGCGCGGGACGTTTTTTGTAGCGCAGGCGATGGCGCGCCAGATGATCCCTCGCGGATACGGGCGCATCATTAATATAGGGTCGGTGACCAGCGTATTCGGTTACGCCGGCCTGGCGCCCTATTGCGCCAGCCGCGGCGGCGTGAAACAGTTGACCATGAGCCTGGCGGATGATTGGGGCCGCCACGGAATCACCGTGAATTGCCTGGCGCCGGGATGGTTTCAGACCGCGCAGAACCGCGTGCTCTACGAAAACCAGGAGTGGGTGGACTACCTTTGCGACCGGATTCCGCTGAAGCGGCCGGGAAACCCCAACGATCTGGACGGCGCGATCGTGTTTCTGGCCTCGGAGGGCAGCCGCTACGTCACCGGCCAGACGCTGCTGGTGGACGGCGGAATCACCACCGGTTCCATGCGGGCGACGGTGAAGTAGTTGACTAGCCACCTGACTAGCTCGTAGACTGGTGAAGTGAGACGGAAAATGGCTTCCTGGCACGTGCAAGACGCAAAGGCCCGTTTCAGCGAACTGCTCGAGGAGACGATCCGGACGGGCCCTCAGATTGTCACCCGCCGCGGAGTGGAAACAGCCGTCCTGGTTCCCATCGAAGAGTGGAAGCGATTGCAGAAGGCGGCCCGGCCCGGCCTGAAGGCCCTGCTGCTGGCTCCCGCGCCGCGCTTTAACAACCTGCTTCCCGGGAAGCGTGCCTTCCGGCGCCGTCCGCCGGCTGACCTGGGATGAAGCGTTATCTGCTCGACACCAACGTGGTATCGGAACTGCGCAAGCTGAAACCGCATGGAGCGGTGGTCGCATGGCTGCGCCAACTGCGCGAAGACCAGTTGCTGGTTTCCGCCGTCACCTTGGGCGAATTGCAGGCAGGTATCGAGCTCACGCGGCGACAGGACCCTGGCAAGGCCGGCGAGATCGAATCATGGGTGGATCGAGTGTCCGAGTCCTTCCAGGTCGTCCCCACGGATGCGGCGTGCTTCCGGGAGTGGGGCCGCTTGACGCACGGCAAATCGGACGACGTAATCGAAGATGCGATGATTGCCGCAACCGCGCGCGTCCACAGTCTGACCGTAGCCACGCGCAACGTGCGTCACTTCAAGGGATTGGGCGTGGAGTTGGTGAACCCGTTTACGTATGCGGCCTGGTGACTTGCAGATCCGAGCCTGGCTGGAGGAAGCTTAGTTCAAGGAGATTTCGCTTGAGCGCATCCAATCCAACCGACGACGACAGAGTTGACTTCGCCGTCGCCGGACCGGGGATCTGGCGCGGCGGCTACGATAGCGGCAAGATCGATTCCACTAACAATCTCTACCTGAATACCGAATGCGGGATCAACCGCGTGGCAGTCCGTTCAACCCTTTCGGCAGGCACAATTACAATCACGGCCAGCCGTTCTGGTTTGAAGTCCGCACAAATTAAGATCGTCGCCAAGCCGGTCAAGATAGTCGACGGTTTGGCGTCGTTTGTGCCGCAACATTTGCGGGGGCCGGCGGAAAAATGAAAGCGTTACGGGACTACACCACCATCCTCGAAGTGGAGGGTCCCGCCGGCCAATCGCGCCTCGCCAACGTATGGGGCTTCCCGGTAAAATGAGCCGTTCAATTAGATCAGACATGACCAACGTAAGGTTACCCGCCTGCGCATTCCTGCTGTGCTCTCTGGCCCTGGTGGCGCGCGCACAGACAAAAGCCGCGGATCTCGCGGTTCCGCATCTGGAAAAGCGTGGCCAGGCCACGCAGTTGATCGTCGATGGCAAGCCTTTCCTGGTGCTCGCCGGCGAACTGAGCAACACCGTGTCCTCCGACGCCGATCGTATGAAAGTGGTCTGGCCGCTGCTTGCCAACAAGGTCCACATGAACACGGTCTTGACCGGCGTCTCGTGGGACTGGATCGAGCCCGAGGAAAGCAAGTACGATTTTCGCCTGGTCGATCAGCTCATCGCGAGCGCGCGCCAGAACAACGTCCGCATCGTCTGGCTGTGGTTCGCCAGTTGGAAAAACGGGCTGTCCAGTTTCGCCCCCGCCTGGGTCAAGGCCGCGCAGGATCGCTTCCCGCGCGCCCAGATCCGCGGCGGCAAGACCATCGAGGCGCTTTCCACGCTTAGCCGGAACAACGTGCAGGCCGACGCGCGGGCCTTCGCCGCGCTGATGCGCCACACGCGCGAGGTGGACGAGACCCACCGCGTGATCATGGTTCAGGTGGAGAACGAAGTGGGCGTGCTGGGCGACGCGCGCGATCGCTCCGCGGAGGCCAACCAGGCCTTCGCCAAGCCGGTGCCCAAGGAACTGATGGACTACCTGGCGAAGCACCGGCAGGAACTTCTGCCGGAATTCAAACAGGTATGGGACGCCGCGGGCTCCAGAACCTCCGGAACGTGGGCAGAGGTTTTCGGCAACGGCGTCAAAGCCGATGAGATCTTCATGGGCTGGAACTATGCCCGCTACATCAATACCGTCGTTGAGGCCGGCAAGAAGGAATACGCCATCCCCATGTTCGTCAACGCCTGGATTGTGCAGCCCGAAGACAAAGGCCCCGGCGACTATCCCAGCGGCGGCCCGCAAGCCCACATGCACGACATCTGGCGTGCCGGCGCTCCGCTGGTGGACCTGCTCTGCCCCGACATCTACCTGCCCGATTTCACCGGCATCCTGGCGCGCTACAGCCGCTCCGGCAACACCATCTTCGTTCCCGAATCGGCCGGCGACACGCGCGGCGCGGCCAACGCCTTCTACGCCATCGGCCAACACCGCGCCATCGGCTACTCACCGTTCGGGATCGACAACGTCGCGCGCCTGATGGGGTTCGGCCCCGACGGGCCGCAGGCCGCCGGTTCGCAGCCAGCGCCGGATGTCGAGGCGCTGCCGTTCTCCGTGGCCTACCAAACGCTGGCGCAACTCGCCCCGTCCATTCTGGAGCACCAGTCCAAGGGAACCATCGCGGCCACGTCGCTCAACCGGCAGAATCCCGACCAGCAGATCCAGCTTGGCGACTACATCCTCAACGCAGGCCTGCCCCGCAATCGACGCACGCCTGACGTGGTGCCCGACCTTACGGGCTACGGCATCTTCATGGCTACCGGTCCTGACGAATACCTGCTGGCCGGCAACAACCTGCAGATCACGTTCACGCCCAACACGCCCGGCGCGCCGATCGCCGGCATCGCCCGGCAGGAGAACGGCCATTTCGAAAATGGCAAATGGGTGGTCACGCGATATCTGGCCGGCGACGATTCCGTGCTGCGCTACGACATCTCGACGGTCGCCGACATGGGCCAATCCGGCAGCGGAGTGCGTCTCTCGGCGCCGGATCGCGGCATCCAGCGGGTGAAGTTGTACAGGTATCGGTAGGACGCGCCTGCCGCCACACCCGCTCACGATCAAGGGCGTGGTCTACGTCCGGCAAGCCGATGTTGAGAAGTTGGGTGTTGGGAGTTGGCAGGCGAAAGCCAAAATCCCAGTGACAATTTTCTTGCAACTATATTTGCCGTGCTTTCATCCGCTTACCATTTTCCTTCTCCCGCCTCGCACATCCCTCCATGCTACTTTTGAATCGGGTAAGGAGTTGCGCTCGTCGCAATCTTCCTCGCCCGTTACTTGCTGGCCAGCAAGCGTTGCTTTTCAGGTGGTACTGATACTTCTCGGCGGCTGTTAAG
>JBEKQS010000022.1:0-33252 GCA_049519475.1 Bryobacteraceae bacterium
CCACAGACGCCCCGCTTCCAGGACCGCGCCGATCGCCCCGGCTTCGCCGCAGTGCTCGTGAACGATGACGTCGGCCTCCACGTCCTTGCCCTTGAAGCGCGACTCGATAAAGTCCACCTGGGCCTTCACCGCGGCCAGGTTGTACTGCGTGCCGCCCTGCAGCAGGAAGCGCTTGCCGATGGCCGAAAGGTTGGGAATCTGTGAAACGTAGAGCCAGATATTCTTGGGAAGAACATTGCACAGGCCGGCCATGATCTCTTCGGGCTTCCAGCCTTGCCGTTGGAAATCCACGATGTCGCTCTGCATGAACACCGCGCAGCCATAGCCGAACGAGGGGAATCCGTTGGCCCCGAAGGCCGTATCGGCGTACTGTTCCACCGGCACGTTAAAGCCCTGCGCGGTGGATTGCAGGAAGTAGCCGTTGCCCGCCGAACACTGCGTATTCAGCTTGAAATCTTTCACGCGGCCGTTCTTCAGGATGATGATCTTGATATCCTGGCCGCCCACGTCGCAGATCACGTCCACGTCGTCGTAAAAGTGCAGACCGGCCTCGGTGTGGGCCACCGTCTCGACCAGTGCCGCGTCGGCGCCGATCACGTCTTTCAGAATGTCCTTGGCATATCCCGTGGTGCCGACACCCAGAATCTTCAGGTCCGCGCCTTGATCGCGGATCTGTGCGTCGAGTTTCTGCAACACCTCGATGGTGTCTTCAATCGGATTGCCCTTGGAAAGCTGGTAGGTCTTGGCCAGGATGCGGCGCTTGTGGTCCTTGGAAAGCAGCACGGCCTTGGTGGACGTGGACCCGCCGTCCAGTCCCACGAAGCCTTCCACCACATCTCCCGGCTTGAAGGTAACGGGCGTGAATTTCCTGGTGCGGTATTTCTGCTTGAACGCCGCCAGCTCTGCTTCGTCCTTTGCCAGGCCGCCCGTGCCGCCTTTCTTGGCCTTCTCTTGCTCGCGGCCCACGGTGACGTACCACTCCAGTTTCTCGTAGCCGGTATACTGCCCGATTTCATCGTCTTCCGATTTGCCGAATTCCACCGAACCGATGGCGGCGAAATACTGCGCGTTGTCGGGAGTCTTAATGAGGTCTTCCGGCGGTACGCCTTCCGGCAACGGTGTGTTGCGCTCTTCCCAGATCTTCGGGATATTGCTCTTCCAGCAATCGCGCATGCCCTTGATGTAGCAGTTGGGTCCGCCCAGCAGCAGCACCACCGGCAGCAGCGTGTTGCCGCGCGTCAGCACCGACAGGTTCTGCATGACGATGGCTTCAAACAGCGACGCCATCAGCTCATCCGGCGGAACGCCCATCTTCTGCAGGCCGTTGATATCGGTCTCGGCGAACACTCCGCACTTGCCGGCCACCGGGTGCAGCTTGACTCCCTTGTAGCCCATTTCACAGAGCTGCGCCGCGGGAATGCGCAGCTTGGCGTTGATCTTGTCGATCACCGCGCCCGTGCCGCCGGCGCACTTGTCGTTCATCGACGGAATCTTCTTCTTGCGGCCCGTCTCCGGGTCCGTTTTGAAGATGATGATCTTGGCGTCCTGGCCGCCCAGTTCGATCACCGATCCGCATTCCGGATACATCTTCTCGACGGCGAGCGAAACCGCGTTCACCTCCTGCACGAACTTGGCGCCCAGGTGCTTGCCCAGCCCGTTGCCGCCCGAGCCGGTGATGAACATGCGCGACCGTTTCGCGTCGAACCCCTCGATCTCCGTGCCGAACCGCTTGCAGAACTCGAGAACCTTCTCCGGCTGCTTGGTATCGTGCCGATGGTAATCGCTCCAGAGAATCTCGTCGGTCGAGGCATCGATCACCACGGCTTTCACCGTGGTCGAGCCGACATCCATCCCTATCAGGAAGTGTTTTTCCATGGTGATCGGTTAATTCGCTACCGCTACAAGTTCACGCTGGGGCCGGGCTTCGCCTTCGGCCTTCATGCGCTCGGCGATGTGCAGAACGAAATTCGCCGCGCCGCCGACATACCCTTTGGCGTGCGGGACCTGGTACATGGGCCGCCTGGTTTCGGGATGGCGCTCCACCCAGGCGCGGCACTCGGACAGCGTCAGTCCGGCTTTCTCCAGGGCTTCCGCGAATTCCTTCTTGGCCTTGTTCTTGGCTTCTCCCAGCGCCATCTGCACGCGGGAGTGTGCATTGATCTCGCCTTCGCCGGAAGTCTCCACCGGCAGGTAGATCATGTCCTTGAAGTTCGAAACCACCGCCGATTGCGCGCCATCCGATTGCGTCGATGGCATGCAGCCGAAGGGCTTCAGAGAAAGCACCATGTGCGCCAGGTCTTTGTTCGAGTAGTAAATGTTCTTGGCGACTTCCAGGTGGCCTTCGCCGCCGCCGGCGCGCGAATTGTAGAACGGGTGGCCCAGGCGTTGCAGTTCGTACTGGTCGGCCAGGTGATGGGCAATTCCGCCCAGCGCCTTGACGATCTTGTGATACTCGCCCTTGAAGATGCCTTCGGCCAGTTTCAGCTTGGCCACCTTCTGGCGGTAAGTGAATTCGATTTTGGCGCGCGACCCCACTTTCCACAGCGGCGGCAGCACCGCGCCTTCTTCCAGGCCCTTGAAGTCTTTGTACTTCTGCACCACCTGGTGGATCATATACATGATCCAGGTGCCGATGGGTTCCACCAGCACCTGCGCGCTTTCGCGCTCCAGAAACTTGAACATATTGAAATTGCCGTCGCCTTCGGTGGTCTGCGCCCAGAACTCGCCGGTGATTTTGACGATGGGCTTCACCCGCAGGCGGTCGATATCGATCTCGTTGAAGCGGTCGCGGCAGCGTTCGAGCGGCCCCACGTAATCGTCGCCCTTGAGCTGGTTGACGAACTTGCCGATGTATTCCGCGGTATCCGAGAAGCCCAGCAGATACTTGCCAATTCCGCCTTCGAGCTTCCACGGGCGCTTGTCCTTGAACACCTCGTGCATGTAATCCATGGTCTCGTCGAGCACCTGGTCGGTCTTGCCCGCCTCGGCTTCGAACGGGCGGATAGCGTATGCCACTTCGTTCATCACGTCGCCGCAGTTGAGCGCGTTGAGGATGCCGAGGAAGAAGTCCAGATTCATCTCCATCCCCGCTTCCGCGTCGGACTGATTTAAACCGCCGGACTGCTGGAACAGCAGCACGCGGAAGCCGTCGAACCCGGAGTTGCGCAGCGCCAGCCGGTATTCGGCTTCGTACATGCCGAAGCGGCACGGGCCGCAGGCGCCGGCGGTGAAGAAGACATGCGTGTCGATGATTTCCTGCCGCGACATGCCCTGCTCTTCAAGGCTCTGGAGATAAGTCACTAAGTTACCCACGGTGAAGTAAGTGGGGTTGCACTGGCCGTTGTTGCCGTACTCTTTGCCGGCCTGGAAGGCCTTCACATTCGGCGTGGGCACCGCGCGGGCTTTATAGCCCAGACCTTCGAGCGCGCCATGCACCAGCTTTTCGTGTTTCCACGTGAGCCCGCCAAACAGCAGCGTGGTGGTCGAGCGCTGGTCGCGGGTGAACGGCTTTTCCGTCGGCCTCTTAAAGTGATGGACCTCCCGCTTCGGGAGGCCCGCTTCCTGTTCCAGACGGGCGCGTTCCTCCGCAAGCCGCCGCTGAATGGCGTTCTCGACGGGAGAGCCGATCTGTACGAGATTGGCGGGTAAGATGGCTTTCGGTTCAAAGGACTGAGTGCTCATAGTTGTGCAACCTTCCCAGATTGAGGCCATATTGCCCGTTTAACCGATTGAAAGAAATAGGTATCCATCGAACGGCGACTTTCCAATGGGAACGGGGGAATTTGGCGGGGTGAGCGGCGGAGCATCCGCCGGGGGCTGGACTCCGAAATTACCCCCAAGTGGCAGCGATTTGTAATGGTTGCGACATTTTTGCCGATCTCGGCGCAGTGGTGGGGCAGGCGGTGCCAGCCTTCGGCCCGCCGATCGCGCCCGACCCAAAAGCTTCATTTCCGGCGAAGATGGCGAACGTCCTTTTGGTCCCTGAGCCGGCCTGCCGCAATCTTAGCGGCGAGTATGTCTTTGCGGCAAAGGACCGGCGTGGGCTCTCCTCCGAAATCCACAACAATCCTCCGCTTCCACGCCGATGGGAAATCAAGACCGGTCACGGACGTCAGGATGTCGACGCGAACGGGGTCCACGCCAATCTGGAAGAAGACTTCCGGTTGAGTGAAGTCGTCTGCGCTGACGCCGGCGGTGGGAGCACCAAAGGCGGCGAGGGCTGCGAGCATGGCGCGTGCGTTCTCGAGGTCAGGCGAGATCCAGATGTCCAGGTCCTTGGTGTATCGCGGCTCAGTGTGGACCATCACCGCGTAGCCGCCCACCACCAGATACCGGACGCCGCCCGCGTTTAAACTTCGTAACAGTTCTTTGAAGTCGGAGTTGATCTTCATGGATGCCCCGTGCGGCGGCAGCGGTCACTACCAGATCCCAGGCCGCTTCGAAAATCCGCGTGGGACCGAGCTTCTGCCAGAACGCGATGTCAAACTCGCGCCCCGGGGCGCGGCCCCGGACCAGTCGGCTCATGATCACTCGATCGCCCATAGTCTCTATTATGGGGCATGCCGTGCGGCGGTTTCACCGCCCCGGCGGCAAATCCATCACCGGGTTACTCGCAAAAAATCCCCATGGCACCAGCTTGAAGCCGGCCTCATAGACCGGCATCACCGGCCAATCCTCGGGGCGCGGATTGTGCGTGATCCCCATGGTGTACCAGAGCACGATGTCCTGGTTGTCGATGGAACGGTTGGCCGCGGTCCACTTCACCAGGCCGTCGCCGCCTTTCGACTGGTTGGGATAATCGCCCGCGGCGTAGCGCTCGGCGGCGTTGTAGGGCGTCACCCAGATATGTGCGTTTAGGAAGCCGGCGCGCTTGCGCACCCACGAATCGGGTTGCGCGAACGGCACGGAATTTTCGCCGGGCAACAGCGCATAGCCGGTTGCGTGGCCGAGCGCATTTCTGGCCGTGGCGCTTTCCACAATCCAGCGGCGGCTGCTCGCCATGTTCAGATTTCGCCGGCCTTCGTGTTCTGTGCGCAGTGTGGTCTCCTGCATCATGAATCCGCCGCCATACGGATTCTGCTTGCCGGCGGGCATGGGAACGCTGTTCATTTCCACGACGCGGTTGGCGGCGCCATCCACGTCCATGTCCAGGCGGAAGGTGAAGAAATGCTGATGGTGCGGCGCGGCCAGGTTCTTCGCGACCATGTGGCTGTGCTGGTCGGAACCATCGGCTACTCCCTTGGCGGCCATGATGCCGGTGAGCGAGACGCGCACCTCGATGGTGCCATTCTGGTGAAACACCCAGTCGAAGCCGTACTCGTAATTGCCGGGCTGGCTGAAATAGGAAAGCACCAGCTCGCGCTCGCGCCGCGTATTGTTCTCGTGCTTCCAGGCGACGCCGGCATCGCGTTCATAGATTGCCACGGCGCCCGGAATGGTGCGAGGCTCGCCGGAACTCTCCACCACAACGGCATCGAAGACGGTGCAATTAGCGGGGCAATCCACCCCAGGGCGTAAGGGGCTGGCCATGGCGCCGAGACCCAATTCGCCGGCGTCGAAACTATTGCGGAAATACCAGCCGGCCGAGGGATCGCCGTAAGGCACCACCATTTCCGAGAGCGACCCCCGATAGAGCACCGGCCGCACGCGCCCGCCATCTTCATAGCCGGCGGTGTAAACGACCAAACCTTCGCGGGGATGGAGCGCATAGCGGAAGCGCCACTTCTGCCAGTGCACTTCGCCGTCTTCAATCTGGAAGCCCGGTCCGTTTGGTTGCGCGGCGATGAGCGGGGCGACCGGAGTCCCACCAGGCCGCGGCCCCAGGTCGGCATTCTCGCGCGAGACGGGGACGTTGCGATCGATATCGAGAAAGTCGATGACCTTGCCGGTGGTGAGGTTGACGTGCGCCACCACGCCTTCCACCGGATGCGCGTACAGATTGGCACCGTCGCCCGCATAATAAGGCACCACGCAGACCATGCGGCCTCGCTCGGCGCCGGGTTGGCCGAAATAGCCGGCGCTCCACGCCATGGTGACGACGTTGTCGATGTCGCGGATGCCGCGTTGGCGCATGGCCTGCGCCCAGCGAGGGTCGGCCCGCACAATTCCATCCGCCAGATCGGAATCCTCGGAGTTGATGGCCGGCTGCGCTCCCGGGATCAGCTTCCAGGAATCGATCGCGCTGGTGGAGAGGTTGGCAATCGCCTCAAGGGTTTGGTTTCGCTTGCGGTCGTAGATCACCGCGAAAGCCCGCCGTGGAACGGTCGTCTTCGCCAGCACCATTTCCTTTGGTGGCTCATCGAGTGCGATCAGGCTGAAGATGCCGCGGGCGGGAAAGCGGTCGGAGCTTCGCAACAGGTTCGCGGCCGCGCGGATTTCGCCGGCGGTGAGCGGGGAGAGAGGATGAGGAGCAGCGAAGAGACACGCGGCCGTCAAACAGATCAGGACAAGAGTGCGTCGCATGGGATCACGCGGTCCAATCGTACCGCAGTGCTAACGAAAGAGCCCGAGCGTGGAGTGAGGATCGACATCCAGGAAGTAGGCGTAGGACTTGACGGACGGATGGAGTCGAGCGAGCAAGCACTTCGCATGACAGTACATTTGCTGATCGTGCTGATTTTCAAGTGGACCGTCAAAGCAGGTTGTATAGACGAACGACACTACGTCCGGGGCAACGCTTTCGACACCAAGGCCGCAAAAACAACATTCGAACTTTAGCCCCAGCATTGCTACGCCGCCTCGATGAAAGCTGCTTCCGTGCTGGAGGGTGTTGGAACGGCTTCTCCGTGTTTGCGAAGAGATTCGATGTGAAGATCGATGGCCTCTTTCATGTGCCGGGCACACTCTTCGCGCGTCCGGCCGGTCGCAACACAGCCAGGGAGGTCCGGAGCGTACGCGCCGTAACCAGTATCCGTTTGCTCGAAAATCACAAGGTACTTCACTTTAGATCCTCCAGAGTCAAACCAGCCTGGCGCAGGACGCTGGCTACCAAGCCATGTCCCAGTGTATCGCTTGAATGGCCGGGAACGGTGACCGTTCCTGGCTTGGTGCTATGCCGATACTGCCGGTGGCTACCCTCTTGCCGTTCCAACCACCAGCCGTCTCGAACCAGCATTTTCAGCACATCTCTTGCCTTCGCCGTCGCCATAAAGGGGCGCTTCTGGACCCCTACTGCACTTCCTCCGCCCAGCCTTCCAGCAACTGTTTCACCTTCGTCATGAACTGGTCGGCCAGCGCGCCGTCGATCAGGCGGTGGTCAAAGCTCAACGAAAGATGGCAAATGGAGCGGATGGCGATGGCATCGTCGATCACCACCGGAGTCTTGTCCACGGTGCCTACGCCCATGATGGCGACCTGCGGCTGATTGATGATGGGCGTGCCAACCATGCTGCCGAAGCTGCCGAAATTCGTGATGGAGAAGGTGCCGCCCAACACCTCGTCCGGCTTGAGCTGGCGCGAGCGGGCGCGCGTCGCCAGATCCACGATGGCGCGCTGCAATCCGAGCACGTTCTTTTCGTCGGCGCCGCGAATCACCGGCACAATTAGACCGTTCTCCAGCGCGACCGCGATGCCGATATGGATTTCATTGTGGTAGACGATGTTGTTGCCGTCGAGCGAGGCGTTGAGCAGCGGAAACTGGCGCAAGGCCACGGCGGCGGCGGCGGTGATAAACGGCAGGTAGGTGAGCGAGAACCCGTGATTGGCCTGGAACTGGCCTTTGAACCGCTCGCGCAATTTCGCCACCTTCGTCATATCCACGCGGTGGATGGTGGTGACGTGCGCGGACGTGCGCTTGGAGAGCAGCATGTGCTCGGCGATCTTGATCCGCATAGTGCTGAGCGGCTCGATTTTCGTCTTGGCCCCCGGGGAAAAAGCCGGCGGTGCGGCGGCGGGTCTGCTTGCAACGGACGGGGCCGCAACCGGCGCGGCCGGTGCGGGTGTACCCGGTGCCGGTGCGGGCGCAGCCGGCGCACCCTGCGCGAGGCAGGCTTCCACATCCTGCTTGGTGATGCGGCCGCCCGCTCCGGTGCCTTTGACGCGGCTGAGGTCGATGTTGTTCTCGCGCGCCATTTTGCGCACCAGTGGAGATAGCGGACCGGACACTTCGGCAGCGGGCTCTTCCGCCGGCTTGGCTTCAGGCTCGGCGAGCGGCGGAGCTGGCGCGGCGACCGGCGCGGCCACTGGCGCGGCTGCCACGGGTGCCGGCGCTTCCGGAGCCTTCTCGGCGGGAGCTGCGGCCGGAGCGGGCGCTGCCGCCTCCGCTTGGCCTTCTTCCGCAATGCGCGCCACCACCGTGTTGATGCCCACCGTCGCGCCCTCTTCCACCAGCACCTCGGACAACGTGCCGGCGGCGGGCGAAGGAATTTCGGTATCCACCTTATCGGTCGAAATCTCGAACAACGGCTCGTCGCGCTCCACACGGTCGCCGCGCTTCTTGAGCCACTTGGTCAGCGTGCCTTCGACAATGCTCTCGCCCATCTGGGGCATCACTACGTCGGTCATTTCAATTCTCTCTTTCCGTGGCTGCCGGGACGGGAGCCTCGAACAGCATCTCACACTCAAAAACGCGGCCGAAATGGGCGGCGAAGACTTGCGAAACTTCCGCCAGCGAGGCGCGCACGCCCAGTCGCGCCATGGAAGTCACGGGCTTGGTGAGCCCGCAGGGGACAATGTATTGAAAATAGCTCAAATCCGTATTCACGTTCAGCGCGAAACCGTGCGACGTCACCCATCGGCTGAGGTGCACGCCGATGGCGGCGATTTTGCGATCGCCCACCCAGACCCCGGTGAGCTTGGGAATGCGGCCGGCCGCAATGCCGAACTCGGCCAGCGTGTCGATGAGCGACTGCTCGACGGCACGCACGTAGGCGCCCACGTCGCGCTTCCAATCGCGCAGGTCCAGAATCGGGTAACCCACCAGTTGCCCGGGCCCGTGATACGTCACGTCGCCGCCGCGGTCGGTGGGATAAAAGGAAATCCCCGCGCGGCCCAGAATCTCGTCCGAAGCCAGCAGATTCTCCATGTGGCCGTTGCGGCCCAGTGTGATCACGTGCGGATGTTCCAGCAGCAGCAGGTGGTCCGCCACGGCGCCCTGTTTGCGCTGCGTAGCAAGCTGCTGTTGCAATTCCAGCGCCTGGCCGTAATCCATGCGCCCGAGTTCCCGCACCGAGCACTTACGCATTGATCGAAAGACCGTATACCGCGTTGAAGGCCTCGCCCAAAGCTTCGTAGAGCGTAGGATGCGCGTGGATGGTTTGCATCATCACCTCGACCGTGGCTTCGGCTTCCATGGCGGCGACGGCTTCCGCGATCAGCTCGAAACCCTCCGGCCCGATGATGTGGACGCCCAGGATCTCGCCGTACTTCTCGTCGGCCACTACCTTGACGAAGCCCTCGTGGTGCCCCAGGATAGTGGCGCGGCTGTTTCCCGCGAATGGGAAGCGCCCAATTTTGACCTGGTACCCCTGCGCGCGGGCCTGCGCCTCCGTGAGCCCCACGCTGCCGATGCCGGGCTCCGTGTAAGTGCAGCCCGGAATGCGATTCTTGTTGATTGGCACGGCCTCCTTGCCGGCCATATGCGCCACCGCGATCATGCCTTCGCGCGTGGCCACGTGCGCCAGTTGCGGCGTGCCGGCCACCACGTCGCCGATGGCGTAGACGCCGGGCTCGGCGGTCTGCTGGTGAGAGTCCACCTGGATGAATCCGCGGTCCAGCTTGACGCGCGTATTTTCCAGGCCGATCTTTTCGGTATTGGGTTTGCGCCCCACCGCCACCAACAACTTCTCGGCCTGGAGTAGTTCCTCCTTGCCGTCCTTGGTGACCAGTTTGATCTCGACGCCCGTGCCGGTCTTGCGGATATTTTCGGCGCGCGCGCCGGTCTCGACGCGAATTTTCTGCTTGCGGAAGCAGCGCTCCAGTTCCTTGGAGATGTCTTCGTCTTCCACCGGCACCATGCGCGGCAGCATCTCCACCACCGTCACTTCCGTGCCGAAGCGGTGGAAGATGGACGCGAACTCCACGCCCACCGCGCCCGCGCCGATGATGATGAGGCTTTTCGGCACGGCCGTGAGGTTGAGGATCTCGACGTTGGTGAGGATTTGCTCGGGGTCGGGCTCGAGGCCCGGAAGCATCCGTGCTTCCGACCCGGTGGCGATGATGATGTTCTTCGCTTCCAGCGTCTGCACCCCGGCATCGGACTTGACTTCCACTTTGCCGCCGCCCATGAGCGTGGCGTAGCCCGAGATGCGTTCCACCTTGGCACGCTTGAGCAGCATCTCCACGCCCTTGGAATGCTTGGTGACGATGCCATCCTTGCGGTCCTTCACCTTGGGATAGTCCAGGCGCGGATTCTCGCAGACGATTCCTTCCTGGTCCGCGTGCACGAAACGCTGCCAGACGTCGGCCGTCTGGAGCAGCGACTTGGTGGGGATGCATCCCACCAGCAGGCAGGTGCCGCCCAGTCTGGGCTGCTTCTCGACGAGCGCGGTTTTCAATCCGTACTGGCCGGCGCGTATGGCTGCGGAGTAGCCGCCGGGACCACTTCCGATCACAATCAGGTCGTAAGGCACTTTTATCATTCTCCCATGTCACCGGAGGCAATGCCGGTGCGTCTACCATAAGGATATGAAGTGGCTGCTCCTTACTCTGATGCTGGCGGCGGGGCCGGGATTCGCTCAGACTCGTCCACCGGCGCAGAAGAAGTCCACGCCCGCCGCGGCGCCGGCGAAGTGGCCTATTGCGAGCGTTGCGGTGGAAGGGACTCACAGTTTTTCGCGCGAACAGGTGCTGGCCATCGCCGGCCTGAAGATTGGCCAGGTGGCCGGCCGCCAGGAATTTGACGCTGCGCGCGACCGCCTGACGGCCTCGGGAGCCTTCGAAACCGTCAGCTACAAATTCGTCGCGGGCACGGGCGGCGGTTACGATGCCACCTTTCAGGTAACCGAAATCGAACAGGTGTACCCGGTGCGGTTCGAGGAGTTGCACGTTTCGGAAAAGGACCTGGTGGCCGCCCTGAAAGCCAAAGACCCGCTGTTTGCGAAAGGCATTCTGCCGGCCACCCAGCCGGTCTTCCAGCGCTATACCAAGTGGGTGGAGGAATATCTGGCGGCCATGGGGATCAAGGAGAAGATCGTGGGCACGGTGATGCCGGACCGGCCCGGCGAATTCGCCATCGTTTTCTATCCGGCCCGGGCGCTGCCGGCGGTGGCGCTGGTATCGTTCGAAGGAAACCGGGTGCTCCCACAGGAAGCTCTGAAGGAAGCCATCATGAGCGTGGCGGTCGGCACGCCTTACACCGAAGACCGCTTCCGCGAGTTGCTCAACACGGCGGTGCGGCCGGTATATGAAGCGCGCGGCCGCGTGCGCGTCTCCTTCCCCAAGATCAAGACCGAGCCGGCCAAAGACGTGCAGGGCGTCAACGTGACGGTGTCAGTGGATGAAGGCGAGACCTACAACCTGGGCAAGGTCACGGTCGAGCCACCCACGCCGCTCAAGCCCGAGGAACTGCTGAAGGCCGGAGATTTCAAAACCGGCGACCTGGCCAACTTCGATCGCGTGAACGAAGGTCTCGAGCGCATCCGCAAGGCGCTGCGGCATGCCGGCTATATGCAGGCCGCGGTCACCATCTCGCGCCAGGTGGATGAGGATAAGCATACCGTCAACGTGACGGTGCTGGTCGAGGCGGGACCGCAGTTTTCCATGCGCAAGCTGACCATCGTGGGGCTGGATCTGGATTCGGAAGCCGAGATCAACCGCATCTGGACCATGAAGCCCGGCAAGCCGTTCAATCCGGATTACCCCGACCTTTTCCTCAAGCGCGTCCGCGACGAAGGCCTCTTCGACAATCTCGGTAAGACCAAGGCCGAATCCAAAATCAATGACCAGGACCACACCGCCGATGTCACTCTGACTTTCGCCGGTGGGGCACCCGACACCAAGCCGGGCCGTGGCGGCCGCGGGCGCGGCGGCGGGATTTAGCCGCTCACTTTCCACAGAATCTGCCGCAGCATAGCCAGCGGCACTGGTGCATCGCGCGCGGCGATGTCCGAGAAGCCGCACCAGACGGCGCAAAAAGGCCGAGGCAGCCTCATGGTATTGTGGGTTCATGGGCATCGAGACGCTGATCTCGGTCGACGAATACCTGAATACGTCATACGACCCGGATGTGGAGTTCGTGGATGGCGTCTTGGTGGAGCGAAATGTGGGCGACTGGCTGCATAGCCTGGTGCAGAGCAACATCATTTTCGCGCTACGGCGCAAGTATCCAAGCATTAAGGTGGTTCCGGAACTCAGATCCATGGTCAATCCAACGCGGTTCCGGTTGCCCGATGTCTGCGTGATGTTAAGTGCACCGAAGACCTCGGTCCTGCTCGAACCACCGTTCGTGGCGATTGAGATTCTCTCCGAAGACGACCGAATGACCAGGGTGATCGCGAAGCTCAAAGAGTACGCCGGAATCGGTACGCCGCATATCTGGCTTTTCGATCCCAGAGCCCGGCAGATGTTCTTATTCCGCTCCAACAGCCTGCTGGAAATCGAGGGCGATCTGATCTCCACGGACAACCCACACCTCGAACTGACGCGGGAAGAAGTATTTCACGATTAGCCCTCAACCACCCACTTTCCACAGAATCTGCCGCAGCATCCCCAGCAGCACAGGGGCATCGCGCGCGGCGATGTCCAGACGCCGCACCAGACGGCGCACCTTCTCTTCCGTGGACGCCGCCGTCGTCGGGTTGACATAGCCGCTTTGCCGCAGTGCGTCCATCAACATCAAGGTAACCTGTTCCACCTCGCTCGCCTCCGCCCGCGCAATCTTCCCAGGTCGCGCCTTCACCGCCCTGGGATCGCGAGCCAACTCATAAAGACAGAGTGCAACCGCCTGCCCGAGGTTCATCGAAAGCTCGACATCCACGGTCGGAATGCGCATCAGCCAATGGCAATGGCTGAGGTCTTCGTTGGAGAGTCCGAACTTTTCGGAGCCGAACAGCAGGGCCACGGGCGCTTCCGCCAGCGCACGTTTGATCAGGCGCGCGCCGTATTCCAGGCGGCGCATGGGGTGCTGCAACCCGCGATGGCCAATGGAAGTCGTGCCCACCACGAGTTGGCAATCGGCTATGCAACTGGCGAGCGTGGCATGATCCTCAGCCTCTTGCAGCAACGGCGCGGCGCCAACCGCGGAGCGCGCTTCGCGGAAAGCCACGTCGTATGGGTTGACCACGCGGAGACGCGCGAAGCCGAAGTTGGCCATGGCCCGCGCCGCGGCGCCGATATTCAGCGGGTTGCGCGTCGATACCATCACCACGCGCAGGTTGTCCTTCCAGTTGGTCGAGATGTTTCGATCGTAGCGTAACGCGGGCGCCGCGGAAGATGCGCCACATCGTGCTAAATCTGCTAATCTGCCGTTACGGAAAGGAATCGTCATGCCAGCTAAAACGGGGAAGGCGCCGGTGCGCGCCAGGCGCAGCAAAGCGGAAGTGCAGCAGGAGTTTGCGGAAGTCCAGGAACAGGTGGAACAAGCGCGTGAGTCGCCGGACGCCAAAGGCATGGAGGCCGCGCGATTGCGCGAGAACGAGATCCGGCAGGCGGCCGATGGAGCCACCGTGGAAGGCGTCATACAGAGAATCTCCGCGTTGGGGCTGGAGGTTTCCCGGGCGCTATCCGACGTCGCCGGCAAACTCACCGAAGAGGTGCATTTGCTAGCGGCAGTGCGCGAGACCGTGACGCTCGAACGGAAGGAACTGGAACGCCTCCACAAGATCGACGTGGCGGCGACGGCTCTCGACCAGATGGTGCAGGACTACGCCCGCCAGAAGCAGCAACTCGAAGCCGGGATCGCCGCCCAGCGTACGGCCTGGGAGGAAGAATCGGAAAAAAGCGAAGGCGAGCGCAAGGAGCTGGAAGATAGCCTCAAAAAGCAACGCCAGCGCGAGATCGAAGACTACGAATACAAGAAAACTCTGGAACGGAAAAAAGCGCAGGACAAGTACGAAGAAGAGGTGCGTCTGGCCGAGAAGAAAAACCAGGAAAAGCAGGAAACTCTGGAGAAAGGCTGGAAGCAGCGCGAAACCGTCCTCAAAGAGCGCGAAGAGGATTCCGCCCGGCTGCAGAAGGAGGCGGAAGGATTTCCAGCCCGTCTGCAGAAAGAAGCGCAGACCGCGGCCGAGCAGTCCCGCAAGGAGACTGAAGCCAGGTTCGAGCAACAGATCCTGGTGCTGAAGAAGGACGCCGACACCGAGAAGCGGCTGGCGGCTATGCAGGTCAAGTCTCTGGAAGAGTCGGTGGCCCGGCAGCAGGCGCAGATCGCCGCGCTTGAAAAACAACTCGCGGATGCCAAGCAACAAGTGCAGGACATCGCGGTGAAAGCCATCGAAGGCGCCAGCGGAGCGAAAGCTCTGTCGCACATCAACCAGATCGCCATGGAGCAGGCGAAGAACCGCCCGCAGGGGTAAGATCAAGACGATGGACCGCCAGGAGGTCATCGACGAGGCCGTGCGCCGGTTGGTGAAGTATTTCCAGGCGCACCGTTTTCAACGCGGAGGCGCGGGGACGCGGAGAAGACTGAGTAATCGGACCGCTTCCCTGATCGAAGTTCTCTCTTCCCGGCTTCTCCGCGTCTCCGCGCCTCCGCGTTGAAGTCAGAGCCTCATCGACGGTTTAGCCCTGTAACCCGATTTGACAATGAACCCCTAATCTCTGTAAGCTTAATGTTTTGCAGTTCGAGAACCAGTTGGAGACGTGTGTCAATGAGTACCGAGTTCCCTTCCAAGGACGGCATTATCCGGCAGTGGCATGTGATTGACGCCCAGGCGGCGATTTTAGGCAAGATCGCCAGCAAGGCGGCCATGCTGCTGATGGGCAAGACCAAGCCCATCTACACGCCGTTTCTGGATACCGGCGATCACGTCATCGTGATCAACGCCGACAAAGTGAAAGTCAGCGGCCGAAAAGAAGAAGACAAAATGTATCGCCATTTCACCGGATATCCCGGCGGATTGGTGGAGAAGAGCTTGAAGCGCGTGCGGGCCGAAAAGCCGGTCCGCCTGATTGAAGACGCCATCTTCGGCATGCTCCCGAAGACCAAGCTCGGCAAACAGATGTATCGAAAACTGAAGGTCTACGCGGGCGACAAACACCCGCACGCGGCGCAGAAACCGTCCGCGTTGGCCGTGAGATAGAGGTACAAGTTTAGTGGCAGCGACGATTGTTCAATATTTGGGTACGGGCCGGCGGAAGAGGTCGGTGGCCCGCGTGATTTTGCGGCCCGGTAAGGGCGAGATTCAGGTGAATGGACGCGCGTTCGAAAATTATTTCCCAACGGAAAGTTCGCGCGCCGTGGTGCGGCAGCCGCTGGCGGCGACCGAGTCCATGGATAAGTTCGATCTGCTGATTCTGGCCGATGGCGGCGGTGTGGCCGGCCAGGCGGGTGCAATCCGTCTGGGCATATCCCGGGCATTGGTGGAGTTCAACGCGGAACTGCGGTCCAGGCTCAAGAAGCTCGGCTTCCTGACCCGCGACCCGCGCAAGCACGAGCGGAAGAAGTACGGTCAAAAGGGCGCTCGTAAGCGGTTCCAGTTCTCCAAACGTTAAGTTTTTCCGTGGGGCCGCAAGGCCCCATTGCAGCAACAACGGCCATCCGTTCCGATCCGCCCACAAATCTCGCTTTGGGCCGTGTGGCGCGCGACGGTGGCTGACTAGGAGGTATTTTGCCGGCAATATCGATGAAAGAATTGCTCGAAGCGGGCGTTCACTTCGGGCACCAGACCAAGCGCTGGAACCCCAAGATGAAGGAATATATCTTCGGGGAACGCAACGGCATTTACATTATCGATCTTCAGAAAACTCTGAAGATGTTCAAAGACGCCGCCCGGTTTGTGGGCGAGATGGCCGCGCAGGGCAAGAACGTGCTCTTCGTGGGCACCAAGCGTCAGGCGCAGGAAGCCATCGCCGAAGAAGCCAAACGCTGCCAGATGTACTACGTCAACCAGCGCTGGTTGGGCGGCCTGCTCACCAACATGCTGACGGTACAGAAATCCATCAAGCGGCTCAAGGAACTGGAAGCCATGTCCTCGGTGGAAGGCGGATACGCGGGCCGGCCGAAGAAGGAAGTCATCCGGCTGGAGCGCGAGCGCAAGCACCTGGATCAGAACCTCTCGGGCATCAAGGATATGCCGGGCCTGCCCGACATCCTCTTCGTGATCGATTCCAACAAGGAAGCCATCGCCGTGAAGGAAGCGCGCCGCCTGGGAATCCCCGTGGTGGCGATCGTCGACACCAACTGCGACCCCGACGAAGTGGATTACGTGATTCCCGGCAACGACGACGCGCTGCGCGCCATTCGCCTGTTCGCCAGCAAGATCGCCGATGCCGTGGTGGAAGGCCGGTCGCTCGCCACCGAACAGGATTTCGCGGCCGACAAGATCGCCCAGGACGAAGCCCCGGCCGAAGAGAGCATGCTCGAGTACACCGAATACGTGGACCCCAAGTACGCCGAGAAGATCATGGCCGAAAGCCTGGCCATGGAAGACGATCCGGCCACCGGATCGCAGCGTAAGGGCCCCGTTTCCGAAACCGCCGAGCCGGCCCCGGAGCCGGCCGCCGGCGAGGCCGGACACTAGGAATTAAACGACCGCTACGAAAATCTAAGAGACGCAATCTTATGGCGGAAATTACCGCGGCACTCGTAAAAGACCTCCGCGACCGGACCGGCGCGGGGATGATGGAATGCAAGAAAGCTCTGGTGGAAGCCAAGGGCGATATCGCCGACGCGGAAGTGGTGCTGCGCAAGCACGGCATTTCGCTGGCCGATAAGAAGTCCTCGCGCGCCACCAAGCAGGGCCTGATTGGAAGCTACATCCACCACGGCGGGCAACTGGGCGTGCTGGTGGAAATCAACTGCGAATCCGATTTCGTGGCGCGCACCGACGATTTCAAAGAGCTGGTGCACGATGTGGCCATGCACATCGCGGCCGCCGATCCGCGCTTCATCCGCAAGGAAGACGTCACCGAGGCCGTGATGGCCAAGGAGCGCGAAATCGCCCGGGATCGCGCCGTGCTCGAAGGCAAGCCCGAGAAGATTCTCGACAAGATCGTGGAGGGCCGCCTGGGCAAATTCTACGAAGAAATCTGCCTGCTGGAACAGCCGTTCGTGAAGGAAGCCACCTTGACGGTCGGTCAACTGGTCAAAACCAAGATCGCCAAACTGGGCGAGAACATCACCATTGCGCGCTTCGTCCGCTTCAAAGTGGGCGATGTGGCGGCCATGGAAGCCGGCCACGAAAACCCGGCTTTGGCGTAAATGCCCGCCTATAAACGCATCCTGCTGAAGCTCAGCGGCGAAGTGTTGGCCGGCGGCGCATCGTTCGGCATCGACTCCGAAAAGGTCAAAGCCCTGGCGCGGGAAGTGGCCGATGTGGCCGCGGCTGGCATCGAAATCGCCGTAGTCGTGGGCGGCGGCAATATCTTCCGCGGTGTGGCCGCGGCGGCACAGAAGATGGATCGCGTGACGGCCGACCACATGGGCATGCTGGCCACCGTGATCAATTCCCTGGCGCTTTCCGATGCGCTCGAACAAGCCGGTGTTTCCACGCGCGTGATGAGCGCCATCGAAATGCGCCAGGTGGCTGAACCGTATATCCGGCGGCGCGCCATGCGGCACCTGGAAAAAGGCCGCATCGTGATCTTCGCCGCCGGCACTTCCAACCCCTATTTCTCCACCGACACCGCCGCCACCCTGCGGGCCCTCGAGATCAAGGCCGATATCATCGCCAAAGCCACCCGCGTGGATGGCGTCTACGACAAGGACCCGTTGCAGTTCCCGGACGCGGTCAGGTACGACAAAATCACCTACCTCGAAGTGCTGGCCCAGAGCCTGCGAGTGATGGATGCCACCGCCGTAGCCATGTGCCGGGACAACCAGCTTCCCATTCTCGTTTTCAATTTGAATACGACCGGCAATATCATGCGTATGTCGATGGGCGAGCCAGTTGGCACAGTGATTAATTGATTTAGCTGCCAGCCTGCCAAGCAAAACTCCCCAGCGGTTCATCCGGACTCAGCGGCCGGACATGCATGTTCAGTCCTCTGAATGGGCATATCGGCAGCCATGTGGACCTTCCCTCAGACGGGGGAGGACATCCAGGCACCCATGGCCCCAGAGGCCGCCGCCGCTGGAATATCCAATGAAGCCCCAAGGAAGTGCCGAGTTGGGCCGATGAGCAGAGATGAGTGGACCACATTGCAGCTAGACTGCCGGCATGGAGACTCGTGCTGGCGGCAACGTTAACAGCCGGCTGGACTGTCCCCGCTCAGGACGCCCAAGGGTGGCGGTTCTGGGACGCGCAGGACGGGCTTCCCGAATCGTTCGTGAACTCGGTTGTGGCGGATCCGGCGGGCACGGTGTGGTCGATCCACGGCAGTTCCGGCATGAGCCGGATAGACGGCTATTCGGTGGACGCGAGCATTCCGGCGCTGCGTTTCCCGAGAGCGCTGCTCTGGATGCCGGACGGGGTTTGGACGGTCGATCTGGGAGGCCTCCAGCGGCTGCGCGGGCGCGATTGGGAGTTCCACCCGCTGGATGAACTCAAGGGGATTGACCCGCTATCCCCGCCCAGGCTCAGGGGGCTCGGCCCCACGCAGTTGCTGATTGTGGCAAAGGAATGGCTGGCCGTTTACAACCCGGCTACGCGACGGTACACCAGAGTCCTCGATGTTGCCCAAACAGGTCTCGGCAATTTCGGCGACGCCGTCGCCGTGAACGGCAGGCTGTTGGTGAGCGGCGGCAACGGGTTAGCTCTGTGCACGGCCGGAGAGGGGCGAGCGAGCTTCCGCTGCCGGGAGTATGGGGCGCGGCAACTCGGCCTGAAGCTGTTCCACGATCCGCAGGCGGATGGCGCCGGCGGGTTTTTGGTGGTGGGCGCGTCGTTGGACACGGGCGATGAGCGCCTGATTGGCTTCGACGGTGAGGCTTGGCGGACCATCTGGCAGGGCGATCGGGCGAAGCTGCGCGGCTGGCCCGCCGGAGACGGCACATTCTGGATACAGAAGGGCAACGATCTGTTCCGGCTCCGGCGGGGCTGTCTGGAACCGGTTCCCCAGCAGGGCGCGCTGCTGGGTACGATCGCTTGGGTGACGCCGGAGAAGGGAGGGGTTCTGCTGGTGGGAACCCAGCAGGGACTGGCGCGCTATGCGCCGCCACTGTGGCAGGCGCCGCCGATGTTGGCCGGCCTCGATTCGCCGGCGATCAATGCCATCGAGGACCGCAAGGGGCGGCTTTGGCTGTGTTACGCGGACCGGCTGGTCGGCATCGAGAACGGGAAAATGCGCCAGTATCCGGTCCCCAGAGAATCCACACTCACTGAGCGTCGTCCGGTTCTGCTGGCGGATGGGAGCCTCGCGTTCCTTCCGGCTGACCGAAAACGCCTGTGGTGGTTCGACCCGGAGCACGGCACCTTTCGCCAGTTCCGGCATCCGAGCGGAGATGGATTCGGAGCCATCGCGCCACGCGCGGATGGAACGGCCTGGGTGCAGGTGGGCGGGTCTAGAACCGAGCGTCTCCGGCTGGATGTTTTCGACGGCAAGAGCTTCCGCCCCGTGGTGGACATTCAGCCGAAGTTTCACGTTGAGTTTCTCAAGTTCGTCTACGAAGACCGGGCCGGGGCGGTGTGGTTTGGCGGGCCGGGCGGGCTGGGGCGTTACCAGAACGGAACGACCAGCGTGGTGGGCGCCAAGGAAGGCTACACCGCTGCGGGAGGCTATGCCTTCTGCCAGTTACCCGACGGCAGGCTGATGGCCGGTGGAAAGGACAAACTGCTGGTGTTCGATGGCCGGGCCTGGAAGCCCGTGCTCGACAAACTGGATCGTGTGCGCACCATCGTCCCCAGCCGCGACGGCACCGTTTGGGTCGCCACCGCCGGCGGCGTTTTCCGGATTCGCGACGGTGTTGCCATACTTCACTCTGCGGAGGAAGGGCTGGCCTCGCCGGTGGTGAACGCCACCTACGAGGACCACGCGGGAAGCACTTGGGCCGCCACCAGCAGAGGCTTCTCGGTGTATCATCCGGAGGCGGACGTTGAACCCCCGCGCACGCTGTTTTCGGAAAAGGACAACTCGCACCTGACGGCCCCCAATGGCGACGTCCGGCTGGTGTTCTCCGGCATAGACCGCTGGAAGCAAACTCCGCTCAGCCGTTTGCTCTACTCCTGCCGTGTCGACGGCGGCGCCTGGAGCCCGTTCACGGAGGAAAACTCCGCCAATCTTCGAGCTCTGCCGCCGGGTACGCACCACTTCCAGGTCCGCGCCATGGATCGCAACGGAAACGTGGATCCCCAGCCGCCGGTATTCGAGTTGTCCGTACCCCTGCCTTGGATCCGGGAAGCCGGGTTCCTGTGCATCCTGGGTTTCGCCACGCTGACCATTGTGGGACTGGCGTGGCTCTTGCTATCGCACTACCGGCAATTGCGCCGGGAGATCGAGGTGCGGAAGCGCGCCGAAGAGGCGGCACAGGCCGCCAGCCTGAGTAAGAGCGCGTTCCTGGCGAACATGAGCCATGAAATCCGCACGCCCATGAACGGCATCATGGGCATGACGGATCTGGCGCTGGGAACCGAATTGACGGCCGAACAGCGGGACTTGCTGCTCACCGCCAAGACGTCCGCGGACAATCTGCTCACGCTGCTGAACGACATCTTGGACTTCTCCAAGATCGAAGCCGGGAGGCTGGACATCTCGCCGGTGGATTTCCCGCTGCGCGACTGCATCGTCGATTCGCTGTACACGCTGGCGGCGCGGGCCGACGAGAAGGGACTGGAGCTGCTCTGCCGGGTGGCGCCGGAAGTGCCCGACGATCTGGTGGGCGACCCGGGCAGGCTGCGCCAGATCGTGATCAACCTGGTGGGCAACGCCATCAAGTTCACCACACGCGGGGAAGTGGCGGTGCAGATCGGGATCGAGCCCGGCACCGGGGAACATGTGGTGCTGCATTTCCGGATAGCCGACACCGGGATCGGAATCCCTCCAGAGAAGCATAAGGCGGTGTTCGAGGCGTTCGAACAGGCCGATGCATCGACGACGCGGAAGTACGGCGGCACGGGTCTGGGCCTGACGATCTCCCGCCGGCTGGTGGAATTGATGGGCGGACGCATCTGGCTGGAGAGCCCGCGCGCGGACCTCGCCGCGCAGGCTCCGGGGCCGGGCTGTGCGTTCCACTTCACTGTGGCCATGGCCGCAGGCCAGGCGCCGCCCCGATCGGCACCGGCGCCTCTGGACGGAGTACCGGTTCTGCTCGTGGACGACAATCAGACCAACCGGACGATCCTAATGGAGATGCTGCGTGCGAACCGGATGAAGCCACTGGCGGTGGAGAACGGTGAGGCGGCGCTCGCGACACTCCATCGGGCGCGAGCCGCGGGCTGCCCGTTCCCGCTGGCCATCCTGGATTTCCAGATGCCGGACATGGACGGGTTCACCCTGGCGGCGCGCATCCGCGCGCAAGCGGATCTCCGGGATACGCGCCTGTTCATGCTGACCTCGGCGGGGCAGCGGGGCGACGCCGCGCGCTGCAAGGACATCGGAATCGAGGTGTACCTGCTGAAGCCGGTTAAGCAATCGGCTCTGATCGAGGCCATCGCTCGCTCGCTGGGGCGGCCCGCGGGGGCAGGGCCGCTGCCGCTGACCCGCCACTCGCTGAATGAGTCGCGCCGCAAGCTGCGCGTTCTGCTGGCCGAGGACAACCCGATCAACCAGAAACTGGCGGTCCGCCTTCTGGAGAAGCAAGGGCACTCGGTGACAGTCGCCAACGATGGCGTGCAGGCCGTGGCAGCGGTTGAGGACGGCGAGTTCGACCTGGTACTGATGGACGTGCAGATGCCGAACATGAGCGGACTGGAAGCTACGGCGGCCATCCGAACGCTGGAGCGCGGCACTGGCAAGCACGTGCCCATCGTAGCCATGACGGCGCACGCCATGAAGGGCGATCAGGAGCGCTGCGTGGGGGCGGGAATGGACGGCTACGTTTCGAAACCAATCCGGCCCGACAACATGCTGGAAGTGATCGCGCGGGTCACTTCGCGCGCCCCTGAGACCGCGGAGCGCGCGCTCGCTTGAAGCTGACTGAAGACGGCCCCTTGTGCTCGGATTTGGGCGAGCCGCGGTCCCAGGCAGATCCTTCGGCGCCCCTCGAGGTTTTTGACGCGTGGCGGCGGGGTCGCACTCCTCGTCCCTCTGGCGCGGCTGCAATCGCGTACGGTGCACGTACCGCCGCTCGCCGCCTTCCCCGTTTCGGCCGCCTCTGCCAAACGTGGCGGGCTGTTTTTTTGGAAGGAAAAGGACATCCGAAACGCCCAACGGCTATAATGCGTATGTCGGTGGGCGAGCCCGTAAGTACGGTGATTCAATAGCTCCGGGCAAGCTCACGGCGATTCGGAGACACCGTCCTTATGAAGCCAGAACAGCACGCAGCACCCAGCGATTCCACATTCACCTCAGTCAAGGAAGTCGATGCCAACCTGAAGGCCCGCATGGAAAAAGCCGTCTCGGATCTGCAGCACGAAATGGCCGCCATCCGAACCGGGCGCGCCTCACTGGGGATTTTGGATCATATCCGGGTGGATTACTACGGCACGCCGACGCCGCTCAACCAGGTTGCCAACCTGCACGTACCGGAACCTTCGCTGATCACCATCCAGCCCTGGGACATTTCGCAGATCGGGCCGATTGAAAGGGCGATCCGCATTTCGGACCTGGGCCTCAACCCGTCCAACGACGGCAAGATCATCCGTCTGCCCATTCCGCCGCTCACCGAGGAGCGCCGCAAGGAGTTGGTGAAGAAGCTGCACTCGATCGCCGAGCACCATCGCGTTTCCGTGCGCAACATCCGCCGCGACGGCAACGAAAACGTGAAGAAGCTGCTGAAAGACAAGACGATCACCGAAGACGACGAAAAACGGGCCCACGACGAGATCCAGAAGCTGACCGATCTCTTCATGGGCAAGATCGACGCGGCGGCGAAGGGCAAAGAGAAAGACATCCTGGAAATCAAGTAGGACAGGCGTCTTCGCCGGTCCATTCGCGGGTGGCAGAGTGCCGGCCCGGCGGTCCCATCCGCACAGCGCCGTTTCGGAGCCGCGAACGTAAGAGAGCGGTTGCCGGCTCGAAATTTAAGTTCGTGAGACTCGAGCGGGGACATGGCAACGGCCCCAGTTCAACCGCTCTCTTACGTTCGCAACTCCGCCTAATACCCCGAAATACCCTTCCCATGGTACTGTCGCCATGCCAGTGTTGGTGCGGCTGACTCGATACGCGGCACGTAGTACGTTTGATGTGGATGATTCGTTCGTTCCGATGCCCGGAGACCAAGGCGATCCAAGAAGGATTCGGGAGCTGTTGCCTGGGAGCCGAAGGTTGTGCAAGATTGGTTTCATGGAACGCGACCGTGTCATAGCCGCCTTGAAGGCACACGAACAGGAACTCCGGACGGCTGGCGTGTTGGGCCTATCCCTGTTCGGCTCGGTCGCACGCGGGGAGGATTCCACGCACGATGTCGATGTGGCAGTACGCCTCGGCGAGAATTTCTCGGCGCCAGGTCTCAACTATTTCAGCCGCCTGAGTGAACTCGAAGCGCGTCTGTCCGGCATTTTGGGCTGCAAGGTGGATGTCATCGAGGAGCCGGTGCGCAAGAAGCGCTTTCAAACAGAGATCGACCGGGACCGCAACCTTGCCTTCTGACAAACCCGCCCGCCGCCTGGAAGACATCGTCGAAAACGCGCAAGCGATTCGACTGTACGTCGCCGGTATGGACGTGACGGCGTTTGAGAGGGATCATAAAACCTACGATGCGGTTGAACGCTGCCTCGAGCGAATCAGTGAAGCCGCGGCCAAACTGGGTGATCTGGCTCTGTCCCTCGTGCCGGGTCAGCCCTGGCAGGAGATAAGGGCGCTCGGCAACCGCCTGCGTCACGAGTATGACGCCATTCGGGAAGACCGGCTCTGGGACATCGTTCAAATCGACCTCCCGCCATTGTGCGCTGCCTGTGAGGATGCCCTGCGGCGGCTGCGTGAAGCCAGGGGACAAGCCACGTAACCCCTAAATGCTCAGCTGCTGGCGTTTGGGACCCCGAAATATCGCGTATTGGAATCGAACCTCCCGATCGGGCTCATCTCGCGTTGGACAATTCCGGAGTTGACTCGATACGCCGCACGTAGTACGTTTGATGTGTATGATCCGTTCGTTCCGATGCCCGGAGACCAGGGCGATCCACGAAGGATTTGGGAGCCGGAAGTTTCGCGGGATCGAAGAACAGGCGCGCAAGCGGCTACGCTGGCTGGATGCCGCCACCAGCCTCACCGATTTGGGCGCCATTCGGGGCAACCGACTGGAGGCGCTGAAGCGCGACCGGGCCGGTCAGCACAGCATTCGGATCAACGACCGCTGGCGGATCTGCTTTTACTGGCGCGAAGGCAATGCGTATGACGTAGAGATTGTGGACTACCACTAGAAAGGGAGAGTCATGGCTCAGAGAAGGAAACTGCCGCCCATCCACCCGGGCGAGTTGCTCCGGGATGAACTGAATGAGATTGGAGTCAGCCTGAACGAACTGGGGCGCGCGCTCCGGGTTCCGATGAACCGGATCAGCGCCATCGTCAACGGAAACAGGGCCATCACCGTGGACACCGCAATGCGTCTGGGCCGGTATTTCGGTACGTCGCCGCAGTACTGGCTGAATCTGCAGAGCGCATACGATTTGGAGGTCGCGGAGCAGAAAATTCGGTCGCAAATAGAGAGGGAAGTCCTGCCACGCACAGCCGCATGAGGCGGTGCTAGAGTAGTGCGGCATGCAGAATAGCGAGTATTCGTCTAGGACATCGGAGGAGGGTGGGGCAGGCGCTTTCGCCTGCCGATCACGGATTGGCGTTGAATCGACACCGCGAGTCTTGGATCCCGCGGTTGACAGGCGAAAGCGCCTGCCCCACTTTCTCTTCGTGAAACCGGCAGGATTTCGGCCGCAATACGTCACTAGGAGGACGCTATGGCAGTGACCGCGATACATCCGGGGGAACATCTGGCCGAAGAACTGAAAGAACTCGGCATGAGCGCCGCCGAGTTGGCGCGCAAGTTGGATGTACCGACCAACCGCGTCACTGGCATTTTGAACGGGCAGCGTGCGATCACCGGAGACACGGCCTTGCGCCTGGCCCATTTCTTCGGCACGAGCGCGCAGTTCTGGCTGAACCTGCAGAGCCTTTACGACCTGCGCATTGCTCAGAAAAGAATTGGGAAATCGATAAGGGCGCTTCCCAGGCTGTGGCACCGCGAGCGCATTCCAGCCTGAGGCGCTGCAAATGCGTCCCCTTTACCCCTGGGCAGAAAAATGGAAACACGTAGCCTGTCACGGTTTTCTATCACGGTTTTCTAGTCACGGTTTTCTATAGGAAAATGCCTGTCACGGTTTTCTTGTGACGATAGACTTTTCCTTTGCCGCCAATCGTTTCGCAGCCGCAACTTTTTTGGCAGTCCATTGTTTCTTCAAGTCTGCCACTACGCTCCGGGTCAAAGACCCTCTGTAGTTGTCCAACCTAACAATCACGTCTGGCCCCACCCGCTTGCGGCGTTTCTGGTCACGACGTATGCACTCGTTACTAGAAACATCCGTGAAGCTGACAATCCGAAACCTGTAGCCGTACTCTTCTGCAAGGTCACGATACCGCCATTCGTGAATCGGGTTGAAGTGGGTATTGTCAATAATGACATTCAACCCCGATTTCATTGCCTTCGTGACCAGTTCCGTCTCCCGTTTGATGGCCTTCCCCTCGCTGGCTCCGCCCTTCGCAAGCAGTCTGGCCCGGATCTCATCTTTGTTCACACGCACCGCCCTGCGGTTTCCGTCCTTGTTCAGAGCCGCCAATTTCCTCTTGGCCCACGTAGTCTTCCCGGAAGCCGGAAGACCTCGTAGAAAATATGCTGTCTTCAAAACAATCTCCAGGAGGTCGCCTGTCAGCCTACTATTCCATCATTTCGGCAAAGCGGGACCACGAAATCCGCCGCCCCTTCTTGCCGTAGTCCTTCTTCCAGGTCAACGAACCACGTCCGATAATTACGGTGCCGATCTTCCGCCGCTCGTGCCGGGGTTCCTTGGCGAAAACCTCTAGCTCCAAAGACGTTCCGGCCTTCGAGAGATCCAGGATTTGAATCGTCGCTTTGACAGAATGCTTTTCCTGAGACTTCTTCATCGTCCACGCTCCTTTGTTCGTTTCACTCCGGCGAAAAGGGGCGAAAAGGGGACGGACGCATTTTTCGCCCCGAACAGTCGTGTGCGCGCCCGCAACTCCCTTACTCTTCGATCTTCAGTTCCACCCACCCCGGCAGCGTCGCCGGCCGATTCCCCAGAAATACGATCCGCCTCGTCTTCGGAAATGGCAGGTTCGTCGCCAGCGCCCGGTTGTAGAGCTGGTATTGCTCCAGAATCTGCCGGTAGTCGGGGTTGGTGGCGTCCAGCCAGGCGCTCTTCGAGGTGAGGCCGCCGCCCCAACCCATGCAGAACAGGCAGGCGCCGTTTTCCTTTGCCTGCGCGAGACGCTTTTCCAATTCATCCAGGCTCTGATCCAGCAATCCCATGCCGGCCCAGGAGGCATACTGGCGTTGCAGCGATAACAGGCCGCCGGCATACACGTTGACCGCTTCGAAGATCTTGGCGCGGTTGAAGCCATCGGGCCAACGGAGCGTGCGCCGCACTTCCGGCTTGAGCAGGAAGTCCTTCTCTTGCCAATCGCCCTCAAAGGTGGTCCCGGGCGCGGCCATTTCGGCGAACGATGGCGTGCTCTCATCGGGACGCGCACCATCCACCGTGCCGCTGGGACTGCGCTTCCAGCCTAGGATGAAGCCCGGCCCGCGAGGCTGTATCGTGGAAGTGCGCAACAAATAGATCTTGAAATGCTTGGTCGCGATGGCGCCGGAATCGCCCGCGCTCAGCAGGCGCATCTTGTTCGCGCCGCCGGAACCGAGCGCAGTGTCCTCGGCGATGTCCGCCGGCTTCCGCGGCACGCGCTCGCCCTTCACGCGGCCCAGCACATCCTGCAACATGCCATCGCGCCAGTTCGCAAAAACCATGCCGGTGCGCAGCGCTCCCTTGAGGGCGGCTCCCGGCAGGTAAGGCCCCGAAGCCCCCGCGGCGAACGTGGGGATGTGCAGGCTGTCGCCCATGGCACGGTTCCAGTAGGTCGAATACGCGGGGTTCTCGAATGGAATGCGGCGGCCGGCGAAATTCTGCGCGAACCCGCCCCAGGAAGCGAAGTCCAGCTTCTCGGCGCTCTTAAGCTGCGTGAGGTAACTCTCCAGGCGCGGCCCCTTGGCCAGCAGGCGGAAAATGCGCCACTGGTCGAGCACGTTGACGTGGTCCTTCCACACCATGTAGTCGATGGGACTGAGCTTGCGGCCATCACCCACCAGCAGCGGCGTCAGGCATGTGGCACGGTACCGCATCAGCGCACCTCGGGTAGCGGAATCGACAACGCAAATCCGGCGCGATACACCGGATGCGCGAAGCCGTCGGGCGCCACGTTGGCGGCCGACCCGCGCGGCGCGGCTTCGGCAACCAGCACCGAACCCTCCGCCACCATGGGAATCTGTTTCTTCAATTCGCCGGAGCCGGCGGCGCTTTCCACGCGGCCGCCGCGCGCCAGCACGGTGTAGTTGCCACGGCGCCAGTCGACCGAATCGCCTTCCGCCGGCGTGAACAGCGAGAGCAGCCAGTGAGCGCGAGCGCCGCGCTGGACGACGATGATTTCCTTGGGCTCCGGGGCGAGCACTGGTTCGACTTCCACGGGAGCTTCCGCAATTTCCTCTTCCTCTTCCATTTCCAGCACGGCGATGGACGATGAGGCTTCGAGCGCGGCGGTGGCGCCGGCGAAATCGACTTCGGGCGCCGGCAGAGCAATTAGCGATTCGGCGGGCGGGAGCGCCGTAAGGAAGACAGGCCAGGAGGCCTGTCCCACTGGTTCCGGTTCGGCGGGCGGGAGCGGCTCGGGGGCTGGCGTCGGCTCTATGGGACCGGCTGGTTCAGCGTCCGGCGGCAGATCAGCCACGGCTGTTGCCAGCTCCGGTTGCTTCGCCAGCGGCAGAATCATCTCGGGGAGATCGCCTTCGGTGAATTCGGGGGCTTCGGCGCGTCCCCAGCCGCGCGAACGCTCACCGCCAAAACCGCTGTCTGCCAGGAGCCGGAACGCCGCTTTCACGGGCGCGGCCCAGCGCGCATGGGCAGCCGCGTCCTGGAAGGAGACGATGGTCCACAACCCGCAACCCGGGCGAAACTCGATGCAGGCCGTGGAATGGCGTTCGGTAGCGCCGGTCAAACGGTCCACGGCAGCGCTCCAGCGCAGCGCGGTGCGGAACGGACCGGGACGTCCAGCCGGAACCAGGCACTCGCTCGGGCCGTCCACGCTCCACTGGTTGTCGTCGAGCGGGCGTCCGGCTAGCATGGCCTGGACCACTTCGAGCGGCACAAACCGCGCGCTTCTCCAGCGCACCCGCGCCGACATCGCCGCGGGCGACGAAGGCGGCCAGACCGTGCGCGGCGGAACCACAAAACTCAGGTCGTCCACAAAAGGAAAGCAGGAGCCGAAACAGACGGCCGGCTCACTGGCGCGCGCGGTCGCGGCCAGCCAGTCTTCGAGCGAACCCATGCGCGCCATCGCCGCGGTGACCGCGGAGTAGAGCGAGTCGCTGTGGTAGATGAAGTCCACCCGGTTGCGCGCCCCGGAATCGGGGCCGATGCGCCAGGGGCCGGTGGGACGGAGTTTAACGACCAGTCCCGGGTTCATTACTCCTCGCGCAGAAATGCAAAAGCCGAATCGGTGACCGCGGTCTGGATGGCGGCCAGCGTCGCTCCCGCGCCGATTTCCTTTTCGGGCGCCCCGGACGCGTAGTGATTCCTGCCGCGCCACACCAGGCGGAGCTTGGAGAAACTCACCCGGCCGCTGCCGCGCGAGCCGCCGCCGCCCAGCGAATCGTCTTCCAGCAGGCGCAGGCCTTCCAGCACGCGTAGAAATAGCGGCGCATCCTCTTCGCACAGCACGTCCATCACCAGGCGCGTCTTGAAACGCGCGCCCGCCGGAACGCGCTCCAGGGTGCGCGGGTTGGCCTGCGACGTGATGCGGTCGATGGCGTTTTCGCTCTTCACCTCGGTGAGTTCGTCGTCCAGGTTTTCGCGCATTTGCGAAGTGATGCTCTCCGCGTCGAGCGGCGCATCGAACACCGCCAGGCGCGCCGGCGTGGCTTGCGTGGTGTCGAGCGATTCGCCCTGCACCCGCTCCATGCGTCCTGGATTGCGGCCGAACAGCAGGCAGATGTCGTCGTCCGGGCGGTCGCTCTGGTGGATGCGCACTTCCTGCCCCTTGCGCCGCGACAGGTACACCAGTTCCGCCGGCACGGCCATACCGGAAGACTGCTCGAGCAGCGAGCGGATTTTGCCGCGCAACGAACTGCCCGGCACGTAAGGACGGCCGAAGGCGTCCTTGACTACAGGATTATCGGAGCCGCCGATCTCGAGCGATCCCTTGCCGGCGCCCACGTGCAGGCCGGTTTCGCACGTCATCTCGCCTTCCAGAATCAGCTTGCCGATCAGTTTCAACTCGGTTTGGGGTGTGTGTGCGCTCATGCTGTTACTCGTTGTAGGCCACGATGGCCTCGAAAAGATCCTTGAACCGTTCGTACCCGCGGTTATCGTTCTTGCGCGTCACCTGGAGCAGCAGCTTTTCGAGCTGATCCAGGCTGCGCAGGCCGTGCCGCGCAATGGTGTATGCCAGGCGGGCGCGCAGCATGACGAACTCGTGCTGGCGTTCGCTTTCCGGCGCGCGCACGGCGCGCCGCACCGCGCTGTAGAGGCGGCGCAACTGGCTCTTGGTGCCGGAATCCATGTCGCGCATGCGGCTCACCACGGCATGCGCCTGGTTGTCGAGATAGAGACTGTCGCCGATCAGTTTTTCCAGTTCGATCTCGGGCGGCCCTTCCATGCGGCCGCGATCGAAGCCGCGGCGTTCGCCACGGTCTCCGCGGTCTCCACGGTCCGGGCGGTCGCCGTGCGGCGGCCCGCCGCCCGGACGGTCGGCCCGAGGCGCGCCGCGACCCCCTCCGCCGCCTTCCCGCGGCGGGCGATTCTGCTTCGGTTGTTCCTGCTCTTGTGCCATGTGCTAAACCTCTGTCACCAATCTGGCCCACTCCAGGGCCACCAGGCCCGCGGGCCGCAGCTTCACTTCGGCCGATTTCCGGCCCACCATTTCGCTGATCAGGTGCGTGCGCAGTTTTTGGAATTCGCGGTCGCGCGTGCCGCTCAGAATGCGGTTGAAGCGCCGCTGCACGCGCCACGTGCGCTCGGTCGAAACATCGCCCCCGCCATAAGCGTCGCGCCGGTAAAAGCTTCGCAGTTGGTAAAGAAACTGTTTGGACATCCGGAAATCGTGGATCAGCCGGGTCACGGTGTCCTTCAGCTCCGACGCATCCGCCAGGTGCCGCCACTCCAGAATCCGGCCCAGCAGGAAGATGCAGTCTTTATCCGCCGATTTCGCCAGTTCCAGGTTGCGGCCGGCGTCTTCGTACACCGACGCCAGCGGATAATACGTCTCCGGCGCCAGCGCGATGGCCATCGAAATCGTCTTCCCTTCCGGGCCGGGGTACTCCTTCAGATTCTCTTCCGTGAAGCGGTGGAACAGCCTCTGCACTTCCCGCGCCAGCGCGATCAGCGCGTCCCACGACCCGTAAACCGCGAAATCGTCGCCGCCGCAATAGATGATGCTCACCTTGCGCCAGAACTCCGGCAGCGAGCAGAGCACTTCCAGCTCGCCGGCGAAAAACTGCTTGTAGAGCACCGAAAGCGGCACGTGCTCTTCGATCGAATGCACGCGGCGCAGTCGCACGCCGAAGTTGTCTACATCGCCGCGCAACACGCCCCAACTGGAACGGCCTTGCGCGCGCCGCGCCAGGGTCTGTACCGGGGCGGCCACTTTGCCGTCGTCCGACGGGGCCGCGTGGCGCGCCACCAGGATGCCGTCCGGCGACAGGTTGGAAGTCAGGCTCCAGGTGTGCTTGCCTTCTCCCGGCGTGACTTTTCCGGGGTTTTCCGGGGACCATCCAATCACCGAAGCCTCGCGCACCTTCGCGCCCATTTCCCTGGCGAAGTAAGAATCGGCGGAGAGCTGGCTGGGAGAAATGAAAAGTTGGAACGCGGCGGCTCCCGTATCGGCAAAGGGAGCGTTGCGTTTGCTCTGCAGTTCCTCGTTGAGGCGCCGGCGGATCACGGCCCAATCGCCCAGGTTGTCGGTAGCGCTCCAGATCAGCTTGACCCATCCGGAGCTGAGTTCGGCAATCTGATGCGCCGCCGCGTGGAGAAAAGCCTCCGCGCGTTCGAGCGATTCGCCGGGCAGCACCACCAGGAACTGGCCGCCGCCGCTGGACCCAAGCAGAATACGGGCCAGCCCGAGTTCGGCGAGCAGCGCCCGGGGAAGCACTTCGCACAGCAGGGCGATCCATTGCGACCTGCCTGACAGCAAGTCTTCACCCGCGGAGCGCGCAGAACGTCCTTCCGCGTGCCCCGCTAAAAGGAACTCCTCCGTGCCCAGAATCTTACCTTGCAGTAGGATCTGTTGGGACATTCGACCAGAAAAAACCCTTGAGAATCCCTCACTGTAGCACAGATTCCTGAGAACTTCGGAGTCTCTGGGCAACTGTAGGATATGCGAAAACTCTCAGCCTTGCTGGCAATCGGGTTGGCCATGGCGGCCTGGAGTCTCGGCCAAACCAAGCCGGACCCCGCGCATCAGCGGGCAGCGACGCCGGTGCCCCCCAAGAAGGCCGCGCCGCAGAAATCGGACAAGGAGATCGAAGCAACCATCCGCGCCAAGTTCGCCAAGTCCAAGATCGGCGCCGACAAGTTCACCGTGCACGTGCAGGGCGGCGTGGCCACCATCGAAGGCAAAACCGAGGTTGTGCAGCACAAAGGCGTAGCCACGCGCCTGGCCAAGACGGGCGGGGCGCTGGCGGTCAACAATCGCGTCCAGTCGAGCGATGCCGCCAAGAAGAAGGCGGCCGGCAATCTGGACGAGGGCCGCCGGCGCGTCCAGGTGAAGCGCGGCGACGCCCGCTCCGACTCCGACCCGCCGCGCTCAGGCCACTGATTCGCGCATGGTAAACTGGGAGAAATACGAGTCTTGCTATGAAATCTCTTGGTTTATCCCTATTCCTATGTGTGGCTGCTGCTTTGGCGCAGACCGCCCCGCCGGCGCCTCCACCGCCCCCGCCGGCCGAAAAAGGCGACACCGTCATCGCCATCTTTGAAGACGGCGGCAAAATCACTCTGGATGAATACCGGGCGCTCGTCCCCGCGCTGCCGGCGAATCTGCAGCAGATCGCCCAGCAGGATCGTCAGAGGTTCCTGCATTACTACGCCATGATGCGCAAACTGTCGCAGATGGCCGAAACAGAGAAGCTCGATCAGCGCAGCCCGTTCAAAGAGGTGCTGGACTACGGTCGCTTGTCCACGTTGACGGATATCAAGTTGAAGGAGGTTCTGGACTCGATGACGGTCGAGCCGGAAGAAGTGGAAAAGTATTACAAGGAGCACCAGGAGCCCTACAAGTCAGTGAAGGTCAGCGCCGTCTACATTGCGTTCGGAGACGCGGAATCGTCTTCCAGCGCGGCCAGTTCCTCGAGTTCGGCCAGCAGGGTCGCCAGGAAGACACTCACCGAAGAAGAAGCCAAAGCCAAGGCCCAGAAGGTGCTCGCGCAGGCCCGCGCCGGTGCGGACTTCAAGGCGCTGGTGAAAGAGAACTCCGACGATGAAACATCCCGCGATAAAAGCGGCGATTTCGGCACTTGGCGCGTGAGCGACAACGTCCCCGATGTCATGCGGCCCGTGGTGTTCGCACTGAAGCAGGGTGAGCTGGGCGAGCCCGTGCGGCAAGCTCATGGATACTATATCTTCCGCGCCGACGAAGTCGCTTTTGCCCCGCTTGCGCAGGTCCGCGACTCCATCTTCCAACAACTGAAGCAGCAGCGCTTCCAGGAATGGACGCAGAAGCTCGACGTCGCCACTAAAGTGGAATTCCCCAAATCGGAAACACCCCCTCCAGCGCCGGCCGGCGGCAAGTAAGGGCCTGTCAATAAATAACCTTCTCAATCGCCGGCAACCGCTCCCTTACGGTCGCGGCTCTGAGAGCACATCGGAGCCGCGACCGTAAGGGAGCGTTCGGCAAGGTTATTTCGGAACGAGC
>JBEKQS010000023.1:0-32797 GCA_049519475.1 Bryobacteraceae bacterium
GATTCGGCGACGCGTTCGATATCCACGGGGTCGTGCTGGCCGTCGGCATCGGCGGTAACTACGCCTGCCAGATCGGGAATCGTACAGAGAGCGTGGTTGATGCCGGTCTTGAGCGCGGCGCCCTTACCCAGATTGGTGGCATGGCGCAGCAGTTGGACGCCCGGAAACGCGCCGGCGCTGGCGAAGATCTCGCCGAACTCCTCGCCGCTGCCGTCGTCCACCACCAGGATGGCGGGGAACTGGCGATCCGCCAGCGCGCGCACCACCTCCACCAGCGCGGCCGACGGCCGGTAGGCGGGGATCACGACTGCGAGCCGGTTGGCTTGTTCACGAACCATGTGCGGAGAACTTCAACTACAGCATGCGAGGGAAAGAAAATGCAACCGTCAAGTGCCGGGTTCCCCGTGGCTCTGGCATACTGAAGATCTGCCTCCATGAACCCGTCCCCATCATTGATGTCGCGCGCCGCGCTCTGGCTTACCTTCGCCGCGGCCGCGTCGATCGTGCTCTCCATCGCCGCGTTCAACATCCTGATGGCCCTGGCGCTCGCCGCGCTGCTGTTTTCCGGCGAACCGCTGCGCCTGCCGCCGATCAAGCTGCCCCTTGGCATCTTCCTGCTCCTCACCGTGGTGGCTTGGATCTTTTCCCCAGACCCGTGGATGGACGGCTTTCCTCAAATCCGAAAGTTCTGGGACTTTTGCATCCTGCTGCTGGTCTTCTCGACCCTGCGCCGTTTGTCGGTGCTGCGATGGCTCTTTCTCACCTGGGCCGGTTTGGCCTCTATCGCCGCTCTCCGCGGCTTCGTACAATTCTTCACAAAAGTCGAACAGGCGCACCAGGCAGGAATTGACCTCTACCAATACTACGTGGCGGAGCGCATCACGGGCTTCACGAGTCATTGGAATACTTATGCGGCGGAAGAGATGTTCGCCCTCCTGGTGCTGGCCGCGATGCTGTTTTTTGGCCTCCGCATGCGCAAGTCCTGGATTTGGATCTTATGCGGCGCTCTGATGGCCGTGGCTCTGTACTTAGGCTGGACGCGCGCGGTATGGCTGGCGACGGGCGCCGCGGGCCTCTACCTTGTCTGGTTTTGGAAGCGCTGGCTGGTGCTCAGTCTTCCGCTGCTCGCGGTGGTGGCCTTCTTTGTGTCGCCGGCCGTCGTCCGGGAACGAGTCACGTCGATGCTTCATGGCCAGCAGGTGGATTCCAACACGTTTCGCATCATCGCCTGGAACGCCGGCATCCAGATGATCGAGAAGCACCCCCTGCTCGGCATCGGTCCCGAAGGCCCCAAGTATCATTTCAAAGAATACGTTCCGGCGGATACTTGGGCCAACCGGCCCGCGGGCTTCTACGAGCATCTCCACAACGTCTACCTGCAATACGGCGCCGAACGCGGCATCCCTGCGCTGCTGGTTTTTCTCTGGTTGATGGTTCGGATTCTTGTCGATTTCGCGCGCGGCCTTCGCGCACTGCCACCCGGTCCCGGCGACCGCCGCTACCTGCTGCACGCCGGTATCGCCGTCGTGATTGCAGCGATGGTCGAAGGTGTTGCGGAAGTGAACCTGGGCGATTCCGAAGTCCTCATCATGTTTCTGGTTGTGATTGCCGCCGGCTACCTAGCCTTGGAAAAGGACCTGGTTACCGCCCCATGAATCGTGCCAGGCGCTGGCTCTGCTCGAGGGGCAGTGAGTAACCGATCAGGCAGAATTGATCCAGCGCAAACAGCACTACCGATTCCAGACTCGCGCCTAGCGCCATCCGCTGCTCTTTCTGCCACGGCGTGGTGGGATCGCTGATGCCCACCAAGTGGCTGCTCTGCGAGCACGCAAACCCGAGTTGCATCGGCAACTGAATCGACTGCGCCGCGGCGTTCAAGTCCCGATCGGCTGTGTAGGTGAAGTTTTCCGTTTTCAGGCAAGTCAGATTCGCCGGGGTCCAGTCGTTCTTCGGAAAGTTCACCAGTTGATTCAGCGCCGTGTTATTGACGTCCGGAGGATACAGAACCTCGAACCGCGCATTGGCGTGCGTCTGCCGCACAAAGCCGCGAATCGTCTGCGTGAACGTGCCGATCAGCCCCGCCAGAAATGCGCATTCCTGCGCCAGTGATGCCGGATCCGCGTACTGGTTCGGGATCACCGTCATGGCCCGCCCGTATGTTGACAGGAATGTCGACGTGGTGTAGGCATCATAGAACGGCATGCCGGGTTCGGTGACCACCGTGGCCGATTGACCCGGAAAATACCACCACTGCACTTCGCCGAATTGCAGGTAGGGCACCACGCCCGCGTTCGCCATCACGTCCGCCATATCCGCGTAGACCTGCTGCCAGAACGCCGTGCTGGCCGGGCTGAAGTTGGTCTGCAACGCCGGCGTGTTCAGCCAGGCCGCGTCGCCGTTCGGATATCGCTGCGCGAGGCCCGCCTGCGTGCTATCGTCGCCATTCTGCAATTCCATGCTGAACGAAGCCGCCACGCCGATTCCGTACCCCTTCAACGCCTGGAAGAACGCGCCGTTCCAGTCGCGCGCCGCGCGGTTGATCCGCGGGGCCGCCGTGAGGTCCGTCAGCCACTTGCCGTCATTGCCGCCCGCGAGGGGGCCGCTCGATTGCGCCGTCAGCGGCGTGGTGTTGTTCTGGGAATTGTTGGGCGCCGCCGAAATCGCCATGCCGTTGCCCGCGCTTCCAATGGTGCGCGACACGATCGTCAAGGTGCTGCCCGCCGCGCTAGCCCATACCCCCGTCGAGCCGGCGTTGATCAGCAGCGCGAAGCACAGGACCATGCTTGCCGCCGTGTCGCCGATCAGGTTCACGTGCTGGATCACTGTAGGTCCCAGGTTGACCGTCGTCGTCTGCCCGAACTCCGGATTGCCCGCGAACGTGATCGTCCCCGAAGCGTATTGTTGTGTGGGGTTGCACAGTTCGTAAAACCACAAAGCTCCCGCGTAGTGATTGGCGCGGCCATGAAATCCCAACGTGTCGATCAGCCACGCCGTGCGCTCCGGTGCGAGGGCGATCGAGTGGTTCGTATCCCAGTCCGTCGCGAGAGTGGTCGTCGCAATGGTGTTGAAGGTGGGCAGGGTGCTAGTGGGTAGCGCCAGTTCCAGGAAATCGAAATAGAAATACGAGCCCGCGGTTCCGCAATGCGTGATCGCGACAGTGTGTGGCGTCAGCCCCGCGAACTGGCCCAGCGAGACGCGCACCAGCACGTCTTCGCCCGGGAGCGCCAGCACCACAGTCTGCGGGGCGCCGCCGTCCACTTGTACCGAGACCTGCCCGCCCGCGCCCACGCGCCGCGTTCCCAGGTAAAGGGTATGCTCCGCGCCGGCCGTGTAAGAGCAGGTGAGTGAAGCCCCGGGTGTCGTC
Organism: Bryobacteraceae bacterium; assembly: GCA_049519475.1. GTDB lineage: Bacteria > Acidobacteriota > Terriglobia > Bryobacterales > Bryobacteraceae > PALSA-129. The sequence continues at coordinate 3,365 of JBEKQS010000023.1, forward strand.
GTCCACTGGATCGAGCCGCCCGAGTAGTTGCCCCGTCCCTGGGTCCACTGGTTCAGCGGCGAATAAGTGACCACCGTGGCGTCGTCCTCGATCCGCCGGCTCCCCACTCCAGCAACGTTATACACGAGGTTGTTTCCAGTCACTGTCCAGTTGGTGACCACCACGGAATATTCGCCCCGCTCGTAATCTCCCGGCTGCAGGTCGGCTGCCCACGTCCAGCGCATTTTTCGCACGCTGGTCGTCGGGACCGGCACCAGAGTCGTGCGGTCCGGGTCGATGTAGCCTGTGAGCGCGCTGAAATTCAGGTTGACTTGCCACTGAAGGGGCGACGCTCCGCCGCTAAACGTCGCCGAGGCCGGTGACCACGTCTCCGTCCCCGCGCCATGCACCGTGCCGTACACCCCGATCCGATTGGCATTCTCGCCGGCTTCCGCCGTGTAAGAGAGCGTGATCTGGGCGCCGCTGGCGGCTGCCGTCACCGTGCCATTGCCGAACTGATTGATGGCTCCGGCCAGCGCGCTCGCTGCGCTTTCCAGGGTGTCGCCTCCCGCCAGGCAGTAGTTGATATGTTGGTCCAGCCACGCCAGCTCGATGTAATCTCCCGCGGCCGCTACACCCTGTAGCGCGAATTGTGCCGTCGCCGGGACGTAGCCTCCCTCCGCAGCCGTCGCATAGTTCGCCAGCGGCACGTCGTACAGCGTATCGGCGCCGTTGGTTTCCGTCCAGATGCGCAGATAGGGCCACTCCACCGTCGGGTACAGCGTGGAGTCCATTGGAATACAATTCGCGCGCGCTTCCTGATAGCTGAGCTGAACGCCGCTCAAATCGCCATCCGGAAGATTGCGCAGGGCGGGGTGCTCGAACACGTTGTCGCGGTTCCATTCCACCACCGCCCAATCGAACTGCTGCCGCCAACTGCCTGATACGGTGAATTCGCTCGGGCTGGTCTGGCTGAGCGCCGCCGCCGCCGTCGGTTGCTGGAAATAGCATTGCAGGTCCCGGTCGGGCCGCAACTTGGTCAATTGTTCCGCCATTAGAGTCGGATCAGCACCGTGAGATTGGCGCCCGGGTTCGTCTGTCCCACCGACGTAACCGCCGCCGTCACCTGTGCTCCCATGGTCAGCGGAGGCAGCGTGTTGCCATTGACGCTGCTGGAGAGCATCGCTCCGGGTTGAAACGTTAACGCACAGTACAATGCGCCGTTCACGTTCACCTGCACCTGGACCACCGCATCCGCCGCTGTTCCTAGAACCGCGTATACGTCACGCACGGCGTGCGACGCTTCCAGCACAATGGGAGGCGCGACGCACTGCTCCACCGCCAGGTATCCATCCACCTGGATCGAGTACTGCCCGCCCGAAAGCGTACGCAGCCCGTTGTCGTCGTTGTGCGTCAGGTTGATCCCGGCTGTCGTGCTGTTGCCTACGTCGTTGGTCACAAACAACTCCGCACATGCCACGCGTATGTCTGGCAGCGCCATCGGGTAGCTCCAGTTCCCGCAATACGGGCTGCCAAAAAAGTCGGCCGGAAATGGTGCGATCACCGTCTGGCTCGCAAGCTGGTAAACCGGCGCCGACGCCGCGTGCATGGCCGCGGTCGTGCCGTCGATCCCCCGCGTCACGCTATACTGCGTGCCGCCGTTCGCTACCGCGGTTACTCGAAGGATCTCGCCGTCGATTTCGAGAGTGCTCCCCGCTACTGCCGCACCTGCCGCCGCCAGGGTCAACGTCTGGTCACCCGCCCCCATGGCGCTTGCCAGCAGCGTCGTGGGCCTGCCCAGCAGCTCATTCCAGTAGTACAGCGTCAGCGTGCCCGAAGAAATCGAACTGGTATTCGTCAGGTCGGTGAATGAAACGCCGCTCAATACCGTGGTGCCGCCGGCCGTTCCCGGACCCATACCAAAGAACGGCTGCGGCGGCACCTGCGTGTCGGCTCCGCCCGAGCCTCCAATCGTCCAGCGGGTTACCGTGCAGAGCTCCGGTGAGCACTCTACGTTGTTGACGTTGGCCGAGCGCCCGGTAATCTGCACCACTTCGCCCGACCGGTTGGGAATCGTAAACTGCACCGGGCTGCTTTGGGTCACCGCACCGAAATGCCACCCCGCCTCGGCCACCGTAAAGAAACTGGTTGCGTCCGGCACGATGGTCCATGGCGGGGAAACCGTTAAGCTCGTCGCGCCGTTCGCTGTTATTGTGCACTCCTGCCCGGCGCCCGTGCCGCGGGTGATCCGCGCCGTCATCCCGACGTAACCGTTCACCGCCATCTGCAGCGTTCCGTTTGCCACCGAAGTTGGCGTCTGCGCGGTCACCGCAATTTCCGGCTGCAGTTCCGACCGCCAGTAGAAATTGGCATGATCGAAGTTCGAATCGGGCGGCGCTATCAATTGATCGCCCAGGCCCGTATCCGTAAACTGCGCCGCCAGCGGTTGAGCCGACGCGATTCGGTACATCAGCGCCGGCGTGGTGCCCCGATACACATTAAAAGTCGCGGTCCCCGATGCAAAGCTCAGGTCGGTCAGCGTCACGGAACTGCCGTCGTTCACCACCGTCGCGCTCACCAGGAAAGAAAGCGGACTTTCGTCGCCCGCGCTGTCCGCGCCGGTCACGGCATAGTACAGCGTGTGTCCGCCCTGCAACGTTCCGCCGCTGCCAACCGTCGGCGAAAGATTCAAAAGCGGCATCCCAGGTCCGACGCCCACAGCGATGGCCGGCGGTACGAAACTGACCGTCACGCTCGTCTCTACCGTGCCATCGCTATTCGTGGTCGCCGTCTCCCCCAATCCAAACTGGACGTTGCCATTGGCGTCCAGCACGCTGCCCACCAGGGGCCGCGGCACGCCCGCTGCGGAGTTGCCGCCTTGGTTCGTTCCCGATCCCGAGGTTACCTGCCCGTTGGTGTCGTCGTACCAGGCATCGTCGTGGATCTGCGCCGTGATCGTGGTCGTCCGGTAGTTGGTTGCCGGCGAAATCTTCAAAACCCGGAACGGCTGCCGGTTCAGTCCTTCCTTCTGGTACGTCACGGTGATCAGGTCGCCCGGCCGGACTCCGAAGACTTTCACGCTCGTCTGAAACTCGATGTAGGTATTTCCGTGAATCGATTTGTCGAGGCTGAATTTCAGCATCCGCGCCGCCTGGTCGTACTGCGGCAGCCCCACCGCCATCAGCGTCGAGGAAACTTCCTGCCCCACCAGTGCGATGTCGTCCGGATCCACCATCTCGTAGCTGTCCTGCTGGTAACCGTTGAGGGAATCCTGGAACTCCACCGTCATGCGGTTCGGAGTGTCGGCGATGCTGCGCGATGTCAGCGTAATGCTCGGTTCCCCGCTCGCCTTTCGTAGAATGCCGGAGAACCCCGTGCTGCCATCCCCGAATTCGTAGGCCGGCCACCCGCCATTGAGCGGCTCCGTGCTGTTCGACCCCACCGGCATGGACGGCATCTGCAGCGCCGCCGTGTTCTCTACGTTGAGCTGTAGCGCGCCGCCGGCTTCATAGGTCAGGTACAGCCGCGCGCAATTGCGGACGCCTCGCACCAGGTCGCCCGCGCTGCGCCGGTTCTGCAGCACCAGATTGCATTGAAAGCGCGGTAGCGAAATCGTGTTCCCGTTCGGGTCGATCACGTTAATGGCTTCGTCGCAATACGCCGCCGTCTTTGCGAAACTGGCGATGTCCATCTCCGCCGCCGCCCAGCCGCTTCTTCGCAGCACGTCCAGCAGGATCCACGCCGGGTTGCTGGAGAATTGGTCGCTGATATAGGCCCCGTTCGCGCCGTAGACGGGCACCAACAAACCCTGTACCAGCACTTGCACGCTGGGCAGAGAGTTCCCGTTGTTGAGCTGGTTCGGAACCACCACTGAAAGGTACGCCATGCTGCCGTACGGATCGCCGGCCGGATTCCCGCTGGAGTCCGTGAAGTTAGGGTCCAGGCAGCCGTCCCGTGTTCCCAGCGTCTCGACGTTATACCAGCCCGAGCCCGTCATATTCTGTCCGTTGACGCCCAGCGGAATCTGCACGTCGCTCACCAGCACGGTCACCACGCCTTGCATCTGTCCGATCCCCAGCAGCACCTCCATGCGGGTCAGGTTTCCGTCGTTGCGCGCAAACACCACGTCCGGCGCATACCAGGCCGTGCCGTATACCATCGGCACATAGTCGTTGTAACGCGCTTGGTTGACCGACAGATTGGATGTCGTCCAGTCCTTGCCATATCCGCGAACCTCGATCACCGGAGGTATAAACTCGAGGCCGCCGAATCTCGTGAACATTCCTCGCGCCTGGCAATCGGAACGTACATAACTGCACGTCGTATACGGCACGGTCCCGTTCATGGTCCCGCTGCCTCCGGCAATGTCCGGCGAATAGCCGCAGCGGTAATACATCGAGTATTTGCCGTTGGCTCCGCCACTCACGGCTTCCGCCCGTTGATCCGCGGTCGCCGGGAAATCCCATGGGCAGCGGCGCTGGATGCGTACTTCCGGCAGCATCAGCCGTTGCAGGTTCATGCGGTTGTTGGCCGTCAACCGGAAAGTCGCTTCCTGAATCTGGTCCGGCGGGTTACAGATTCCCTGAAACACCACCTGTGCGTCCGTCAGCGGAACGTTGTTGCGCAGATCGTAGAACAGGAAGCTCACCGTCAGTGCCGCGCCCTTCCACCCGCACGACCGCTCGATCTCCGAAAAGTGCGAATCGGCGTTGGCCAGCACAATCGAAATGCGCGGGCTGCCGTCAACTCCCTGGTCGGAGGCCGTCTGGATGTCGAACGCGCTGTGCTGCAGCACGCGCGCGGCATATGCCGTCTGCCCCACGGTCACGGCATGGGTGCTCCAGCTATCGGTCTGCCCGTTGGACAGCGTGCAGTCGAATACGATCAGGGGCGTATCCACTACCGCCTGTTCTTTGAGATCAGAGATGGCTTGCATAAAGGATATTCACCGTGGCGGAATGGTTATTCACGTCCTCGGACGTAAAGGTCAGCGCATCGTCGCGCAGGCGCGCGGCTTGATAGACGCCCCCTGTCGTGCTTGCTTTGTATTTGGAAGGAGCGGCCTGCGCCTCCGCCTGCAACCCGTACACGTTGATGGCCGCCCCGGCCGGGAGTTCCAACCCGAGCACGATTGACGCCGCTGTTGCGTCCCCCCTTCCAGTGAACGCGATGCGATTCCAACCGGTCTGGACCGGCTGTGGGGAGCGGTTCGCTCCCATCAACATCGTCACGGTTGTTGCCGTGGCCGCTTGGACCCACGCGCTGAGGCAGAACAGGTATCCTCCCGGCGCCTCCAGCGTCTGCGTGATGCTTTGCGCACCGGCGCCGGAATTCGTCAGCAGCCAGGCGTTGCTCCCGCCCGCCGGGTCGGCCACGCTTCCTGTCTTGGCCAGAAAAGATCCCGGGCTCCACACGACGTTCTCCAGGTGGTCGCTCCACGCGAAGAGATTGCCGGCCGGATCGAGGAAAGTGAACCCGTTGAGCGTTCCTTCCGACGCCGCGAAGAACTGCTGCAGCGCTGCCAGTTCGCCGTCGCTCAATCCGGCGTACTGCAATTGCCACTCGGTTACTGCCCCGTTTGGGTCGGCCAGCTTGATGACGCTTCCATCGGCCGCCGTATTCACCACGGTCCGCTGTCGCCATCGCTTCTCAATCGGGAACTGGCTCAGCGCCCCGGTTGTCAATTGTGGGTATACCAGCATGCGTCTATCCCCGGTTCTCCACTACCGTCAGTGATGTCGTGCTGCGCATTTCTGCCTGCCAGGTCATATCCAATTCGTCGCTCGCCAGGCTGCAATCGGGGTATACCGTCCCATCCCACGGATCGGTAAACGCGAAGCTGCCGAACCGGCCCTGGTTATCGGCAAAGAACTGCTCGATCGCCGCCATTTCGCTTTCGTCCAGCTCATTGAGCTTGATGACCCAGCGATCGAGCGGCCCGGCCGAATCGCGATACCGCTGCTCCGTGCCGTCCAGAAATCGCAGCGCCTGGTTCTGATACCGCGCCGTCTTCGTTGCCGGGTACTGCGCCACGGCGTTCGTCTTGAGTTTGGGAAAGGTCGCCATATCAGAGGTCGCTCACCACGTCGTTAATCGAACTCATATTCAACATGGCGTTGCGGACCGCTTGCGCAATGTCGCTGCTGTGATCCATGAACCACTGCGAATCCATCGCCTGCACGTTCCCGGTAGTTTGCGCTGCCGACGACGCCGGCGACGATGCCGCCGCAGGCGACGACGATGCAGGCGGCGTATCGTACGTCCTCGGCGTGCCCATTTGGTCGTAATCCATGTCGCTGCTGCCGCTGCCGGTGTCCGCGCCCTCGAAGTCGATCTTGTCCGGCATGGCGTATTTGGTCAGCGGGGCCGGCGTGCTGTCGCCGCCGGTGAACAGCCCGATCAGCCCGGTCACCAGCGGGATCAGCCCGAGCCCGCTCTCCAACACCGTGGTGGCGATGGATAACGTCTCGCTGGCTGCGCTTTGTGGCGCTTTCGTACTGGTCTCCGAGGAGGCCTGGGATGGGCCGCCGCCCATTTGCCCCGTTACGGTCTGCAGCGATTCCGCCAATTCGTCGCTGGCGTTGGCGATCGGTTCCAGGGCTTCCGCCTGGCTGCCGGCTGCATTCGAAAAAGCATCATAGAGTGTGTCTTGTGTTGTGCCGGCCATCTTCCATCTCCGCCGCAAGCGCCTTTTCTAAAATGACGAAGGCCTCCACCTGTCGCGCGCTCAGGCCTTCCCACTCCAGAGCTCGCAAGCGCCGCCGCACTAGAAATTCTTCCACCAGGCTCTGGCTCTCCGCCGTGATCGTCGACTTCGGACACGTCTCCAGCACAAGGTGCTTGCGCGCCCAAACCGGCGCCGCTTGCTTGCGTTCGGCACCGGGAAGCCATTCACAGCCCCGCTTTTTTTCCAGGCCGGATTTCCGGCAAATGTCGCACTTCCAACCAGCCTGGTTGGACAACTGAAAGTGGAAGGCGACGATCAGTTTTTTCGTTCGGCCTCGCTGAGACCCGTCTCCGCCCTCACTGCCGCCAGCGCTTCCCGGAACAGGTTTTCGGGACCCGCTTCGGCCAGCGATTGCGGGGTGGCCTCCACGCCGTCCACTTGCAGACCCGATACCGCCCGCAAGCCCCAGGTGAGGTATAGCCGATTGATCTCCGCCTGGAGCAGGGCCGCGTCCATCTTCTCGCCGGGTTCCTGGCCGGCCTCCAGAAATTCCATGCGGCTTGCCAGCTCCCGCACCCGCCGCATCAGCTCCGTGCGCCTGCCGAACGACATCCGGGCGACCGTGTAAGACACACCGCTCGCCACGCGCGATTCCACCACCGAGACGCTTTCGTAATTCATCGCACTATCCGAACGCCACGGCGATTTCGTTGTCCACGGTTCCCTGCGCACGCGACGGCCGGAATTTCCACTGCAGCCGGTTCTTGCTGTCGTCCAACTCCGGCACCACCGGAATCACGCTCTGGAGGTAGACCCCCATGAGATGTCCCGCCGCATCGCCCAACTGGAACATTACGCTGATGGGCGATTGCTGGCGAGCCGCTTGATAGAGCGCCGCCGTGTTGCTGTCATCCTGGCTGTAGAGTTCGAAGGTGGCCGTCACCGTGCGCTGTCCCGGCGAGATGGCTTGAGGCAGGCTGGAGCCGAACTCATTCATGCGCGCATCCAGATCGTTCTTCAACACGATGGAAGCCTTGGTAACGGTAAAGAACTGCGCGGCCGTAGTGCCCAGCCACGCCTCGCCGAGGTTGCCGGGTACGATCGAGTAGTCGAACGAACCCAGCGCCGGTTCCGCCGGGAAATTGGTGAGCGCCTGCGCGACTCCCGTGCCTGACCCCAGGCTGGTGCTGTCCACCACGTCCTGCGCCAGTCCCGTGAACTGGAATTCGTGGTAATTGCCATTCACATCGATTTCCAGTTGGTCTACCGCCGCCCCGCACAGCAGCCGCTGCACCGCCGTCGAGGGGTCCCAGTAATCGAAGATCCCAACACTGGGCAATTCCGTGGCGGGCACATAGGTGATGGCCGGGGACACCGTCGCGCCGGCCGCCGGAAGCGTTGTGAACGGCGCGTTCAGTTGCACATTCTGGGCATCCACGATCGCGGCCACGAACCGGATCTCGCCGCCGCACGTCACGGCCTGCCCGGCGCTTAGTCCATGCGCCGCCGCAAATCCCAGCCGGCCGGCTGTCGTGCTGGAAGCCACCGAGCCGCCCGCAAACACCAGCGGTTCGCCGCCCAGCGCGGCCTGAAACAGAGGCCCGTAACCCGGCCCGCCGCCGCTGTTTTGCCAGGAGGTCAGGTAGGTCTGCAACTCGAAATTGGTGCGGCGCCTGCCGCCCACCGGCAGGCCCGGAAACGTGCGGCTGCCGGTCTTGTCTTTGCGGCTGGCTACCTCGAGTTGCTGCTGGACAGTCAGCTTGACCGCCGGTATCCGGTTGCCGGCCGTGATCGTTGGCACCTGTCCATACGCGCTTTCCAGCGCCGTGTAGAATCGGTTCGCGTTAGAGGAAATGTAGGCCATATCAGTTCTTACTCACTCCCATCTCAAAGGTGATCTTGGCTATCTGAATGAAATTCTTGCCGCCGTGCTTCACGGCTCCGAACGCTGCCTGGTACTCGCCGGCGTAGAAATCGCCGTTGCCCCAATCGCCGCGATTGGCTGCCAGAACCTGCATCACCGCGTCGGCATAGAGTTCCAGGTTGTCTTGCAGTCCGTCCAGCCGGTCCTGCGAATGCCGAAGTTCAATTGCCATCTGGACGGTGCCGGAAAAACTGCGAAATTTTTCCACCAGGCTGTTGATGATTTTTTCGCAGTACACGTTCAACGATGGGTACTGCATGGTGTTGCTTTGGTCCGCCACGTCGAACGCCACGTTCTGCGAGCGCACTTGCGCCGGGCTGAATTGGCTTGGCGCCGCCGCGCTCCCCTGCGTGAGCGTGGCCAGGACGGAGTTCACGCCCGTTGGGCCGGTGATCAGTTGCAGCACTTTGGCCGAAATCGCGCTTCCAATTGTCGTAGCCATCAGCCCCTCTGGATTACTCTCGGCGCCGGCCTCAGGCAACTGGGCGATTGTCCGCGTCCCGGTCCCCGGCCGCCCGTCGTCACTGTTCCCGGTTGCAGCCACGTCTGGCCCGCGGCGATCGGCGAGCCGTTCTGCAACTCCAGGCCGTCCGGATCGGTTCCCACGTAAACGTTCCATCCCGTAGCGTTCGCCGGCGGTGCCGCCGGCTGCACCAGCAGTGTGCTTTGCGAAGTGGTGATGGCTGAAGTGACGGCCGGTGCGCCTTCTTCGTTAGTCGAGTTCGTCCACGTCATGGTGACGTAGTAAGTGTTGTCCGGCAGGCCGCCGGCTGCCGCCACCACGTTGGGCGCCGCTGCCCGCGGCACGGGCGTCCAGGCAATGCCGATGCCGGCTGCCGCCAACTGATCGCAGGCTTGCTTGGCCTGCTCGTGAAATTGATCGCGCCTGGCGGCGTACCGGTCGTTCAATTGGCTGGCGAACGCGTCCCCATATACAAGTTCCAGCGCGCGAAATGTGTGCCACAGTTTCAGCGCTGGCGTTACCACCACGGTTTTGAGCGATGGCGGTGGCGCCAGCCAGGACCACTGGTTCACGAAGTTCATCCTGTCCAGCAAAGTGATGAGTTCGAGAGCCAGTTGTTCCTGGGCCAGCGCCAGCTTCTGCGTCACGTCGATCCCCTCGACGTTCGCCACGTTCTGGAGCTGAGAGTCCTGTGCCGTCAGATCTTCGATGCTCGAAACGGGACCGTCTGTGAACAGAGCCATGTGATTCGCCTATGCCTTTCCGGGCTTGCCGCCCTTGATCCGTTTGAAGTCATCGCTCGTGACCACCGCGACTTGCACCTTGGCCGCCTCGGCTGCCTCCTGGGCCAGCCGCCGCTCCTCCGCTTGCAGCCCGCGGAATTCTGTGGCTTGGTCTTCCGAAGCCTCCGTTGCCGTCCCGTCGACCAGCATCCGGGCGGCAATCTGGGGCGTCACCTCGGTGAGCACGCCAGTCTTGCCGCCGTCTCCCGTCTCCTGGCTCACCACCACCGGGTACGGATCCTTGAAGGACGCTTCCTTCTCGCGAATTTTTTGGTAGTACTGTCTCAGGTCCATGCTGTTCTCCTTTTGCTGTCTTACTTGGGGGCGGAGTTGTCCGAAGAACGCCCCGCCCCCAAGTGCCGCTAAGTGTTAACCTGCACGCCGGCCGCGTTGCGCAGCACGCCGCATCCGTACAGAATGTCGACCGTGAATTGCTGTGCCAGCGTATTCGGCTGGTAGCTCATCACGACGCGCATGCCGAAATTGCCCAACTCGGCATACTCCGCGACAGCACCGGTGCCCGGCAGCGGTTGCGGCAGGCGCCGGATCACCAGGCCGATCGCGTCGCGCGTGAACGCCAGGTTGTGTGTGTTGATGTTGGGGCTCGTGCCCGTCTTCTTGACCAGTTGCGAGCGAAACACGAAGAAGTCCTTGATCTTCCCCACGGTTCCGCCGATCAGCGCCATCAAACCGGCGTCGCCGGCCGTCTGGAATTCGCTGAAGCGCGGGATCTGCCGCCAAGCCGAATACGCTGCCGCGTCCACCACGATGTACTTCTGCTCGGTGGACTGAATTTTTGCCAGGAACAGCGCGGTTTCCGCCGCGTCGATGGTCGGTTCGGTGATGGCCGTGGCTGCCGTGCCCACCGGGGTGTTGGCCGTAAAACTGGCATACAGGTTCAGAAGATCGCTTTCGACCTTCTCGGCAATGGCGATCACCGCCGGCTGCATGTAGACCTTCAACAGATCGGGCACCGCCAGCACTTTGGTCACGTCCGGAATCTGGAAAGTTGCCTCGGCGTGCGTGTTCAGCACGATTTGCGCGTTCCCCAGACTCGGGTTCTGCGGCTGCACCGCTCCGCCCTCCAGGATGTTGTTGGCTACCATCGCCGGAGCGATCGGCACGTTGACCGTGTCTCCGGCATTCGCCAGGACCGGTTCGTAATCGCGATTGACCAGGTTCCCCATAACTAGGTTCGCCACCAGTGCCGGCAATGCGTCCGCCGCCACCAGCTTCACAATCGCGCTGGCCACGTTGTTTGATGTAATTGCTCCCATTCTTTCTCCTTATTGAGTGACTGTTTTTGCCGGCCAGTGTGCCGGTACTGCTACATGCCCCGAAGGGACTGTGATGCAACGCGTACGATCTCCTCACGTACCCGCTGCATCTGTTCCGCGCTCATACCTGGGCGGATTTGGTCGATACTCACTGCTTCTCTGCCCACCACCGGGGCTTTCAGGGTTGCCGTCATCCCGGTTCCCCCCGCAATCCGAGCCGGCAGAAACTCCGGATTCTCGTTGACGAAATTGGTGAGGTAGTCCTTGACCGGCATTTCGCCGCTCTCGGCCCGCGCCACCAGGCGTCCGTCTTCGGTACGCACGATGCCGTCTTGTACCGCTTTGAACGCCAGATCGATCTTGGCCACGCCGAGCCGCTGCAGTTCGGCTCTGACGGATGAGCTGCGTTCCGCCTCTTCCGCCGCCTGGCGGCTGCGTTTGTTCTCCGCCACCAGCTCATTCATGCGGCGTTCCAAATGCTCCCGCCGCTTGCGTTCTTCCAGAAGCTCCGCTTTGTAAGCCGGTTCGCTCTTACTTGTCTCGCCTTTGACGAATTCTTGAACCGCTTGGCGCACGATCGCTTCTATATCCGTTCCTTCCATAGGTCTCCTTATTGGTGTTCGATCTCCTCGACGATCCGGTTCTTGATCTCCTGTCTTTCATCGCTGAGGTACTTGAGGGCCAGTTTTTTGAAGATTTGCTTTTTTAGCGTCTCCGACCCAATGTCTAATGCCAGCAACTGCGTGGCATCGGCGAGTTCCGTGCCGAGATCGTTGATGTCGAACTCGTCCATGCCCACCACGTCGATCGTGACGCCGTCCTGCCGCGCCGCCGCCACCGCCCACAGAATCTGCCGCAAGGTCTCCTTCACCGCGGCGCCATAGGCGCGCAGCACTTCCTCGGTAGTGCTGAAGTCCAACTGCTTGCTCAGCGCGGATTGACGCGCGCCGCTGCCGTCGCCCGCCTGGCTCATCAGATAGCAAACCCGGTAGATTTCGTCTTTCAACACGTCCAGGTTGTCAGCGGCGATCTGATAGACCTTGCCCTCCGGCTCGGTCCATCCGAAGCGGTCGTTCGGCCCCATCTGGATGTAATAGGATTCGCCGACGATCTGGTTCCACTCCCGATCGGAATAGATCACGGGAGTGGCAAAAAGCCCCATGGTGAGCGCCCATGCCAGCGCGTTGGACTTATTAAAGTGCTCTAACTGTAGCAGCGCCGACTTATTCATCAGCCACAGGCCTTCCGTTACCTTCACCTGGAACACCGGCACGCGGTCGAGCGATGCCAGCGCGTGGCGGCCCTGGTCGATCAATTGGATCGGGCTGCTCTCGTCGGCCTTGCGGAAGATCTGGAAGTTCTCGCGGTCGTAGTAAATCCACCGCGTTTCGCTCTCCCATTTGGCGTCCGTCACCTGCGATTGCTGCAGGCACGACGTCCGGATGACAATCCATTCCAGGGCGCCCGTCTCGTTGAAGTTCCAGTTGATGACTTCCTCCGGGCCGTAATCCACCAGGTAGGCTCGCGATTGGCCGGAGGCGTCTTCTTCCGCGCGGGATCGCGCCGCGCCGGTGGTCTTGGGAAAGTCCACCACGATGTAACTGGATCCGCAGACCGCCGTCTGGACGAACCTTTGCCGGAAAAACTCGGGGATGCTGGTTCCTTTGAGGTCGCAGTCGTCGTAGAGCAGGTTGTAAAAGTCTTTGGCCGCAGCATCGTTGCCTTCGAACATGAGCACAGGTGGGCAATGCATCAGCGTGGCGGCGTACCAATCGATAATCGAGCCGATGTAATTCTGGTAAAAGACGCGGCTCAGCCGCTCCTGGTAGATCGGACCGGGCTCCTTGTGGCGGCACATCAGGTAGTCGGAGGCGCTCAAGCGAAACTGCTCGCCGCCTGCATAGAGGTCCTTGTACTGTTTCCACATCCGCTTACGGGCGATGTATTCAGGGTGTTCCCGGTTGATGTTTTCCATGGCTATAAAAGTCGCTCCTGCCTGCACCCGATCTTTGGGCCGATCGGACACTCCTGCCACAACAGGTATCCCACGGCATCCGATGCGTGCGTTCGCATGCGGTCCCGTTCCTTGTCCACCTGCGTGGAACCGATCTTGTAAGACACCTGCTCAAAATCCTGGATAAGTTCCTTGCACTTCGGGTCCACCAGCATCGCAATGTTGCCCGAGGCGGACTTTAACCGGCCGTTCGTCAGAGTGATGCGGTCGCGAACGCTCGGGTTTGAGGGAGGCACCCTGTAGTTCACCCTGCTGATGCCCTTTGCCGTGAAGCAATCGCGGACCATCTGGTAGTCGGTGCTGCCTGACGTCTTGCTGTTGTTGCCCGAAGCGTCCCCATATACCGTCACGCCCATTCCATGAGCGGGGTATCGTTTGGTGAAAGCCTCCACGGCCTCCGGAGTAGTCGCGTGCCGTATCACGATCTCATCCAGCACCCGGAATATTCCGCCGTTGTACTGCGCGACGATTGAACTCATCGGGTCTACGTTGAAGTCCAGCGCCCACAGCAGCGGCACATTCGGATCGACCCCGAGGGCCTGCACGTGTACCTTGCGGTCGAACGCGCCGTATACCCGGCTGCCGTCCAGGCTCAAATATTCGCCCTTAGCTTCCTGTGCGAAAAAGCGCTCGTCGTAGCTGTCTTTAAGCCGCTCGTAATAGTCCGGCACCTGCGCCAGCAGGTGCTTGTTTTCGTTTGGCTGGGCCAAAATGGCGACATGGCCGCGCACCTTGGTCTCGTCGCAAATGAACCGGCGGTATACCCAGTCGTAGCCCTTCGGCGTCCAGGCCGCAAAGCCGCAGAGACGCGGCGCCTTGGGGTCCCGCAACCGGCTTTCCATCCGGTTCCATGCTTCCTCTGCCGTGTAAGTCAGCTCGTCCAGGCCGAACCATGCCAGGTTCGTGCCCCGCAGCCGTTCGTAGTCGTCCATGGAGCGAAATAGGATCTTGGACTTGCTGTCCCTCAGGATCACGATGCTTTCGCTCTTGTTATGCTCATACGGGATCTCGGTTTCGCCCAGGATCTCGAACAGCGCCGTCTGCGTGGCGTCCCGCAGCATCGAATAAGTCGGAGCGCCCAGTAACCCCATGCGCCCCGGGTTCTGATAAGCCAGCCGGATAGCCTCCTGGCAGAGCGCTTGGCTCTTGCCGCTTCCCACCGGCCCGGAGAACCCCTTGAACCGCGCGCCGCACTCGTGAAATGCTTTCTGCGAGGGCAATGGATCGTACTTTATTTCTCGGGTGATATTATGTCGGGTCCGACCCATGTGACTTGTACCTCCGTGTCCTGCAGTTCGTCTTCTAACTCCTTTTCAAGTTGGAGGAGTTTGAGATACTCCGCGATAGTTGGCTTAAAGTCCGCGTCCTTTAGTTTTTCGTCATAGCTGGCGATCGCCTTGTCGAGCAGTTCTGACACTCTCACGTACTCTCGGATGGCTTCCCAATTGCTGCATTGTTTGCAGTCTTGTTTTTGGTGTGTCTTGGATTCGGTCTTGCTCATAAAGAGTCCCTAAAAAGCAAACGGCCTCGCGTCTGGCGCGAGGCCGCGTAATTCTTTACCCGATTTGAGAGTAGCATCGGCCCCGAACCATCGAGCCTAGGTCAAAATGCTAAGTATCTGAAAACAGGCCGAATATAGTCATCAAAAATTTGTGAACAGGTATTTGCCGCCCGATTCTTTTACCGGAAAGAGCCGATTTCCCGCCAGTTTGGTCAGGCGCGCCACCTGCGGAGCTTCCGCAACCAGGTAACAGCGGGCAGGGGAGGCCCACAGCCGCGCGAAGTCACTGTCCTCGATGAAGACATCCTGCGGCGCATTCGGAGCGTAAGAGCCGTAAACCAGGTTGTTGACGCGGCCGTTGAGCAACAGTGCGCGGCGATTCGTATAGAAGAAAACCGAAGAAAACGTGTAATACTGATCGTCCACAATCAATTTGCCGGGAGGCGCATCGAGCAGCGCCTGCGCCAGCGGGCGCGACGACAGATAGGGATCGAAAACCACCAGCGCGAGGCGCGCCGCGTGGAAGAACAGAACCATCATCGCGGTGAGCGCCGCCACCGGCAGCCTGCCGCGCCGCGCGCCCCGCCACGCGCCGATGGCTCCGATGCTGAACGCAATCCCCGCCACCGCGAGCGGCAGCCGCAAGTAAGCGAAAGCCCGCAGCGTGAGGTCTGCCATGTGCCCCAGCGACAGAAAGTAGCGTTCCGGATTCTGGTTGAGCGCCACGGCGATATCGCCCGGTGCTGGCATGCCGCGCACCATCCAGAGAATCGCGCCGGTCGCCATCGCGGCCAGCGCCGCAATCGCCGCAATCACGCGCGTGCCGTAGCGCAGCCATGGGTGGCCCCGGTCGATCGCCCAGCCGAGCAGCAGCGCCAGGGCCGGGTAACACGGCATCGAATAGTATTCCTGCGTGGTGGAGAGCGTGAAGAAGACCAGAATGAAACCGGTCCAGCATAGGATCAGCAGCCGCGTGCGGGATGCGCGCGTGTGCGCCGGCTCGCGCCGCCGGACGCACGCCGGCAGGTAAACGCTCCACGGAAACAGCCAGAGCAGATGAAACAACCAGAAGTACAGCCGCGGAACCGTGTCGTAATCGCGCGGGTAACGCAGGTTCAGGAACCGCAGCACGTGCTCGTTGATGAAATAGAACCAGAAGAAGCCGTGATAAGAGCCCCGCTCGCTGTGCATCGTGAAATCGAAATACGGCGGATTCCGAAGCGTTGCCAGTACGTGCCACGGCGCGGCGATCGACAGGAAGAGGAAAATTCCCAAAAGCGGTCTCAATCGCGTCCAGGTCTGGCGCCGTAGCAACTGCCGCGTGAAGCCCAGGTACAGCACGCCGCCGGCCATCGGGAAGAGAGCGGCGATAAGCCCTTTCAGCAGGAGTCCAATCGCCATTGCGGCCCACATCAGCAGGGCCCAGCGGGCCGGGTGCGGCTCTCGCTCGTCCAGCGCCCGCAGCAAGCTCCACATCGCCAGCGTGACTGTCAGTGTAAGGCTGGCATCCGGCAGCAGGATTCGCGTAAACAGAAACAATCCCACGCAAGTGGCCATCGCTAGGCCGGCCAGCAGTCCCGCGCGCCGCCCGAAAGCCCAGGCCCCGAAGCGCGCCGTAATCCAACACAACGCCACCACCGACAACGCCACCGGAATCCGCGCCGCCCAATCGTACGGCCCGAAGATCAGGAACGAAACCGCGATCATCCAGTACTTGAGGGGCGACTTTTCAAGATAGGCGACGCCATCGAGGCGCGCCGTCGTCCAGTCGCCCGATTGCACCATGTTGCGGGCAATCTGCGCCTGCACGGCGTCCACGTCGTCCATCAAAGCGGGCGGACTGAGGATCGAAGCCAGGAAAACCAGGGCTGCGATGGCTATGACGATTACTTGATCGCCAGCAGCCGCGCGGGCGCTATGGGAGCCCTTCTGGCCAGTGGCTGGGCTTGGACGCTCCGCCGTTTCATCCAAAGGAAAAGAGTCAGCAGGCCCCATAGGTGATATCCGGCATTGATTCGCCTCTCCATATGATCGCGAATCAGCGAATGGATTGCTCGCGGGTCGAATATGCCGGTGGCGTCGACTGCTGTAAACCCCGCAATACCGAACATTCACGGTACAATTCAGCCCGAGCCACAATTTTGGAACTACCATCGGCAAGTCACGGAATTTCTCGCCACGCTGCGCCCCCGTTTCACGGCGCAATCCCGTACCAAAATGCTATCAACCATTTCCCGCCTTTCGGCGTCTAATATCCGAGAGCCAAAATGAAGCGTTGGATTGGCGTCCTTGCGACAGCGGTTTCGGCCATGGTTCTCGTTTCCTGCGAACGTCCGGCCCCCTCGGTCCAGGCAGCCACGGCCCCCGCCGCAACAACCGGGGCGCCGGACGCAAAACGCGAGGTCCGTGTCACCGGCGTTATCCAGGCCGTCCACGCTTCCAAGGTCCTCGTGCCGGCCATCACCGGCCAATACAATCGCATGACCCTCACCCGCATTATTACCGGCGGATCCCAGGTCTCGGCCGGCGACCCCATCGCCAGCTTCGATGCCACCGTTCAGATGGACGCCGCCCGCGATGCCCAGGCCAAGGGTGACGACCTCGGCCACCAGGCCGATCAGAAGCGCGCTCAGAACCGCGCCGACGCCGAAAAGCGCACCACCGATTTGCAGCAGGCCGAAGCCGATCTCGCCAAAGCTCAAATCGAGCTGCGCAAGGGCCCCGTACTCGCTGACATCGACCGGCTGAAGAACGAAGAGAAGGCCCGCATCGCCACCCTCCACGTGGAGAGTTTGAAAAAGTCCAACGCCCTCCACGATCAGTCCGATGCCGCCGCTCTGCGAATCCTCGAATTGCAGCGCGACCGCCAGAGGGTGGCTCTGGAACGTGCCCAGACCAACGTCGGCAGGCTGGACGTGAAAGCCCCGCTCGCCGGCATGGTCGCCCTGGAGAATCTCAACCGCGGTAATTCCCTGGGACACGCCCAGGAGGGCGATCAACTCTATCGCGGCCAGCCCCTCGTCAGCATCTTCGATCCTTCCGAGATGCGCGTCCGTTGCAGCGTGGGCGAGCCCGATATCGCAGCCATCGTGCCCGGGAGCAAGGCCAGCGTCTACCTCGACGCCTATCCCGATCTGGTGCTGCCGGCCCACTTCGAATTCGCCAGTCCGGTGGCCTCCGCCGGCCTCAACAGCCCCATCAAGACATTTACCGCGGTCTTTCGCATCGACAAAACAGACCCTCACCTGCTCCCCGATCTTTCGGCCGCCGTGGTCCTCGAACCCCAATCCGCCACCGGGACTTCAAAATAATGAGTTCTATTAAGGCTCGCGGGATACGGCTCGGTTCGTGGCGCACGCACTCGTGCGTGCCGCGTCGACGCTTGGCCTTATCTCACATTGGTGGGGCTATCGTGGCGCCCTGTGGGGCAGTCCCCCTGGACTGCGCGCGACCCCCTGGTCGCGCTTCCGTTGGTCAGCACGCAGCCCTCAATAGTTTGGTTGCGGCTCCGCCGCTGTGTGGGGCAGCCAATTCTGGCTGCGAGCCCGCTTTCCAGCGGGCTCAGCCGGGCGCAGCCCGGCCTGACCCTCACTCGAAACAGGACCCTGAATAATGACTCCTGGCCGCAAGCGCGTCCGATTTTGGCTTACCTTGTTAGTAGTTCTTCTGGTCGTCGGTGGCGCCGCCGCCGCCCTCTACCGCCTGCGCAAAGTCCAGGCCGGCGTCTCATTTCCCGTCGCCCAGGCGAAACACGGCGATTTCCTGGTCATCGTCCGTTGCCGTGGTGAACTCAAATCCGCCCGCTCCGTCGAAATCTATACCCCCATGGTCCCCAATCTCCGCATCGCCTGGATGGCGCCGTCCGGAGAGAATGTGCAACAGGGCGACCCCATCATCCGCTTCGATTCCAGCTCCTCCCAGCAGGATCTGGCCAAAAAGGAAGCCCAGCTCAAGTCGGCCGCCGCCGCTTTGGACCAATGGGTCGCCCAGGCGCGCATTACCGTCGAACAGGACAAGAGCGACCTCTCGGACGCGCGGTTCGCCGTCGAGAACGCCGGAGTGCTAGCCTCGCTCCAGGATATCAAGAGCAAAATCGATGGCGAAGAGGCCCGCATCGACCTCGGTATCGCTCAACAAAAACTCAAGGTGGAAGAAGCCACCGCGGACCTCCACGCCGTCGCCGACCGCTCCAAGATGGCCTCTCTCACTCGCCTTCGTGACCAGGCCCAGGCCGATGTCGATATCACCAGGACGCGCATCTCCCAAATGGAAGTGAAGGCCCCCAGCAGCGGCTTCCTCACCTTCAACCTCAATTACCAGGGCGCCATCGGCGGCACCGATGCCAAGCCCTACAAAGTCGGTGACACCGTCTATTCCGGAATGAACCTTGGGGAGATTCCCGACCTCGCCACTCTCCAACTCTCCGGCAGCATCGAGGAGACCGACCGCGGCCGCATTGCCCAGAACCAGGACGTCATCGTCCGCATCGACGCCTTGCCCGAGCTGTCGCTGCCCGCCAAGCTCGATGTCATTTCTCCCCTCGCCGAGGTGACCATGACCGAGTGGCCGCCCACCCGCAGCTTCCGCGCCTCCGCCAGCATCACCAAAAAGGATCCACGTTTGCGCCCCGGCATGAACGGCGGTATGGACATCGTCGTGAACCGTGTGCCCAATGCCATCAGCATTCCCGCCAAGGCCCTGTTCACGCGCAACGGCAAGCCTGTTGTGTACATCGCCGATGGCGGCGCCTACCGCCCGGTCGAAGTCAAAGTGGAGGCCCGCAATCCCGACGAGGTGGCCATCTCCGGCATCGCCCCCGGCGCTACCGTAGCGCTGGTCGATGTCACCAGGAAGGAAGCTAAGAAATGAAATTCCGCATCCTGGTCGTCGCATCGGTCCTGGCCGTTATCGCCGCCGCGGCCTTCGGCACCAGGAAACTCGTCAAGGCGGTCACCGCCCAAACCGGCCCGGAATTGCCGTCCACCCAGGTTCGGCGCGGCCGCGTCACTATTTCGGTGACCGCCCGAGGCGAACTCCAGGGAGGCAATACCGAAATGATCGTCGTGCCTCCTACCGGCGCCGATTCCACTGCTATCACCTTCCTCCGCGAACCCGGTGAGATGGTCGAAGCCGGCGACACCGTCGTTGAGTTCGATACTACCCTGCAGGAGTACAATCTTCGCGAAGCCGAAGCCGATCTGGCCGAAGCCGAACAGATGGTGATTCAGGCGCAAGCCACCAGCCAGTCCGGCGACGAAGAGAACCACTACGCGCTGCTCCAGGCGCAATCCGATGTCAAGCTGGCGGAGTTGGACGTGCGCTCCAACAAGGTACAGCCGACTCTGAAGGCGCGCCAGAACGACATCGCCCTGGAAGCCGCCCGCGGCCGCCTGCACCAGGCTGAACAGAACCTCGCCAACAAGACCGCCAATACCACCGCGGGCGTGGCCATTCAACAAGCCAATCTGGGCAAGGCCAAAGTCACCGCCGAAATGAATAGCAAGATCATCGAGGGTATGAGCGTCAAGGCCAAGACCTCCGGTTACGTCAATGTTCAACCCAACACCAGTGGGAACTCGTGGTACTACAGCGGCATGACCTTCCAAACGCTGCAACTCGGCGACACCGTCTACTCCGGTATGGCCGTGGCTCAGATTCCCGACATGAAAAACTGGGAAGTGAGCGCGCGCATCGGCGAACTGGATCGCGGCCATTTGGCCGTGGGCCAGAAGGTGTCCCTCACCGTAGTGGCCCTTCCCGGCAAATCCTTCGCCGGCCGCGTCAAAACCGTGGGCGGCACCACCGGCTCCCCCTGGGACCGCCATTTCGATTGCCGTATCACTCTCGACCAGCCCGCGCCCGAAATGCGCCCCGGCATGACTTCCAACATGCTGATTACCGCCGAATCGCTCGACGGCGTCCTCTGGATTCCCTCCCAAGCCCTCTACGAAAGCGACGGCAAGACCTTTGTCTACATGCGGACTGCAAAAGGCTTCATGCCCCACGACGTCACCTTGCTGAACCGCAGCGAGTCTCAGGCCGTCGTCAAAGGTCTCAACGAAGGCGACGTCGTGGCCATGTCCAATCCCGATCAGCAGACCAAGGCCGCCGGTCAGCAAAACGGCGCCATGCAGGCCCTACAGAAATGATCTTTTCCGACATCGGCCAGGCTACGGCCAACCTGCGAGCCCAGAAGACCCGCACTCTGCTCACCGCCCTGGGCATCGTCTTCGGTGTTGGTTCCGTCATCGGGATGCTGGCCATTGGCTCCGGCGCCAAGGAAGAGTCCCTCCGCTTCATCGAGCAGCTCGGCGTCCGCAACGTCCTCATCGATTCGCGGCCCACCACCAGCTACGAAGCCATGCAGCAACGCCGCAAATCTTCGCCCGGTCTTTCCGATCGCGACGTCCGCATCCTCAAGGCCAACATCGAATCCCTCGAATTGCTGTCGGCCCGCCGCACCATGCATCCCTCCCAGGTGCTTCCCAGGCCGTCGCACGACGTGCCGGAACTTTATGGCGTCGATCCGGCCTACGGACCCATTCACAGCCTCCATCTGGCCGAAGGCCAGTTTTTCAGCGAAGGCGACAACCTCGCCAGCGCTACCGTCTGCGTGCTGGGTGAATCCGCCAAGGTCAATATGTTGGGTTACGTTCCCGCCGTCGGCAAGTACATCAAGGTGAATGATACCTGGCTGCTCGTCGTGGGCGTTCTCGACGAACAGCTCATGGCCGGTTCCACCTCGAACGGTGGCAGCATGCAGGACATCAACAACATCGTTTATGTCCCGCTCAATACCTTTCAGTACCGTTTCTGGGACAACAGCTCGGACATGAAGGACGATCTGGATGGCATCGAGATCCGCTTGCGCTCCGAAGCCGACAGCATTGAAGTGGCCAAGGTGGTCACCGCGGTCTTGAACTCCACCCACCACAACACTCAGGATTTCACCGTGACCATTCCGGCCGCGCTGCTGGCTCAGCAGAAACGCACGCAGACCATTTTCACCTACGTCATGGTGGCCATCGCCGCCATCTCGCTGCTCGTCGGCGGCATCGGCATCATGAACATCGTGCTCGCCACCGTGCTCGAGCGCACCCGCGAGATCGGCATCCGCCGCTCCGTAGGCGCGCGCCGCTTCGACATTGTGCGCCAGTTCCTCACCGAATCCGTGCTCATATCGATGGGCGGCGGCCTGCTGGGGATCGCCTTCGGCTTCTTCCTCGCGTGGCTCATTGCTCGCACCGCCGAGTGGAAGACCATTGTCACCACTTCCTCCGTGGTGATTGCCTTCGGTGTATCGGTCTTCGTCGGAATAGTCTTCGGAATCTACCCCGCGATGAAAGCCTCGCGCATCAATCCCATCGACGCCCTCCGCTACGAATAAGCTTCAGGAAGCCAGAAATCAGAAGTTACGAAAGTTAGAAGTTAGAATGGCAACGCCGCGTCGGACGATTCTAACTTCTAACTTCTAACTTCTACTGGTTCTCTGTCCGGCAGATGTGGCGCACGCACTCGTGCGTGCCGCGGTTCAGCCACTCGTGTCGACGCCTCGCGGGCGGTGCGCCACCGCAGCAACTGCGAAGTTATTGTTGCGTGAACCCTAAGTCCGATGACCGCGAGATTTTAGCCCATTGGAATACCGCTTCCTGACGCGCGCGATTCGGATCAGAGCCGCGAACGTAAGAGAGCGTTGCCGGCCGGCGGAACAACTTCTAACGGTCAAAGTACTAGCTTTCCAAAACCGCCGTCAGCGTGATATTCGTCTTATACAGCTTCGATACCGGGCATCCGCTCTTGGCCGCCTGCACTGCCGTATCGAATGCCGCCTCGCTCGCGCCCGGAATCTTGGCCTTCAACTCCAGATGGCTTTCCGTGATGCCGAATCCCTCTGCGCCTTTTTCCAGGCTGATCGTACAGGTCGTCTCCAGAGTTTCGGCGGTAAGCCCTGCGCCGGCCAGTTGTGCCGAGAGAGCCATCGTGAAACAGCCCGCATGCGCCGCCGCCAGCAGTTCCTCGGGATTGGTCCCCTTGCCATCCTCAAACCGCGTGTGGAACGAATAATTGGTGCTCGAAAGCACGCCGCTCGCGGTGGAGATGGTGCCGGTCCCGGATTTCAGATCGCCGCGCCATTGCGCGTTAGCCGTACGTTTCATCGTTGGCCCTCCTCAGGCCCGAAGATTGGATGCACCCGGCCCCGGAAAGGTGGCAGTTTCGCCGCTATCCTGGAGTCATGGCGCATCGCAACGTGGAAGAGGAGATCGAGGCCCTGAGTCGCCTCCGCGAGACCGCGCCCGCCGCCGCCGTCCCAGCCTTGCGCAAAGCCCTGGCCGATCGCGTCAATCTGATCGTCGCCAAGGCCGCCAAAATCGCCACCGAACGGCAACTCCGCGATCTCCTGCCCGACCTCTTGCAGGCCTTCGACCACCTCTTCGAGAAGCCCGTCGTGCGCGATCCCCAATGTTGGGGCAAAAACGCCGTTTCCCAGGCACTGGTCGCCATGGAGTACCGCCAGGCCGCCCCTTTCCTGCGCGGTCTGCGCCACGTCCAACTGGAGCCCGTCTGGGGCGGGGAAGAGGACACCGCCGCCACCCTGCGCGGCGCCTGCGCCCTGGCGCTCCCCGCCTGCGTCGATATCGAGCGCGGGCTCGTGCTGCGCCACCTCGTGGACGCGCTCACCGATCGCGCCGTCACCGTCCGCTCCGACGTTCTCCGTGCCCTGGGGAATATGGGAGGCGATGAGGCCATCCTCCTATTGCGCCTCAAGGCCCGTATGGGTGATGAAGAATCCCAAATCGTCGGCCAGGCCTTCGACCTCCTGCTTCAATTGGAAGGCCGCCAGGCGCTCGATTTCGTCGCCGCCTTCCTCCTGCCGCAGAGCGAAGCCAGGAGTGAAATCGTCCGCGAGGAATCCGCCCTGTCCCTCGGTTCGTCCCGCCTGCCGGAGGCCGTCGGGCGCCTCACCGGCGCCTGGAACCGCGAGCGCGACCCGCAATTCCGCCTCGTGCTGCTACGCGCGCTGAGCGCTACCCGGCAGCCGCATGCCCTCGAATTCCTTCTGAATCTGCTGCGCATCGGCCGTCTCGTCGACGCCGCCGCCGCCGTGGAAGCGCTCGCTCTTCATCGCGATTCCCCCGAGATCCGCCATCATGTGGAAGAAGCCGCCCGCCTCCGCGAGCCCGAAGTGCGCCGGCAGTTCCACCAATCCTTCGCTCGCCCCGAGCACGCCTGACACCGCCCGCCCACGCTTCCTCCGCGTGCCCTGATCGATCTGGAGCGGGCCCATCGCGCCGGCTAAAGGGATTCCGCTCTGCGGCCGATAAATAGGCATGGCAACCGCAACCGTTCTCTTTCCGTGGAAGGACACCTACAACGTAGGCATTGCTCAAATCGACTCACAACACAGAGCGCTGGTCAAGCTGATTAACGACTTGCACTCCGCCATGCAGGCCGGCAAAGCGAGGGAGGTGCTGGGCTCGATCATCGATGAGTTGATCAGCTACACCGGGCGCCACTTCAACGACGAAGAGGCTATGCTCCGCATGCGGGGCTATTCCAAGCTGGCCGCCCACCACGCCATCCACCAGGATTTGACCCGTCAGGTCGTCGAACTGCGCGACAAGTTCCGTGCCTCGAAGCTGGCCCTCAGCGTCGAGGTCATGCAGTTTCTGAAGAACTGGCTGGCAAGTCACATCCTGACCCACGACCAGGCGTACGCCAAAGAACTGTCGGCTCGCAACTAATGTACTGGCCCCTGTGGGGCGGCCAATCCTGGCCGCGGCACCCTAACCCAGCGTATTCACCGACCCCACCCGCTTCGCTTCGTAGGCCGCGATGTCGGCTTCCTGGCTCAGAATGTACCCCAGTTCATCTACGCCCTCCACCATGCAGTGCTTGGAAAAGGCGTCCACCGGAAACTCTACCCGTCGTCCGTCCGGCGTGGTCAGCGTCTGCGCCGCCAGGTCGATCTTCACCGTGGCATCCGGATCGCTCGCCACCGCCGCAAATAACCCGGCATGCACATCCGGCGGCACTACAATCGGCAGCAGCGAATTCTTCAGCGAATTCTGCGTGAAGATGTCCGCGAACGAAGTGCTGATCACCGCGCGAAAGCCGAACTGCGTCAGCGCCCACGGCGCATGCTCCCGCGAACTGCCGCAGCCGAAATTGTCGCCGGCCAGCAGCACCTGCGCCCCTTTCACTCGCGCCTGGTTCAACAGGAAATCCGCCTTCGGATTTCCCTGCGCATCGTAACGCCAGTCGTTGAAAAGGTGCTGGTCCAGGCCCTGCTTGGAAGTCGTCTTCAGAAACCGCGCCGGAATAATCTGGTCGGTATCCACATTGTTTCTCGGCAATGGCGCCATCCGGCTTTCGAAATTCGTGAATGGCTTCATAACAAGGTCCTCACATCCGTCACTACTCCGGTCAACGCGCTGGCCGCCGCCGTCATCGGGCTCGCCAGGAATGTCCGCCCTCCCGGTCCCTGCCGTCCTTCAAAGTTGCGATTGCTGGTCGACACGCTATATTGCCCCGGCCCAAGCTGGTCGCCGTTCATCGCGATGCACATCGAGCAACCCGGCTCGCGCCATTCGCAGCCGGCCGCCCGGAAAATCTCCGGCAGTCCTTCCGCCATGGCCTGCCGCTTCACTTCCTGCGATCCCGGTACCACCATCACCCGCACCTTCGGATTCACCTTCCGGCCCTTCAACAACGCCGCTGCGCTCCGCAAATCCGAAATCCGCGAATTCGTGCAGCTTCCGATGAACACCACGTCGATCGGGTGGCCCAGCAGCGGCTTTCCGCCTTCCAGTCCCATGTACTTCAGCGCCTTCGCGATGGAATCGCGCGCCATCGGGTCCGCCACATTCGCCGGGTCCGGCAGCGCTTCCCCGATCGCCATCCCCATCCCTGGATTGGTGCCGTACGTAATCATCGGTTCCAGCGCCTCCGCCTCAATCGTGACGCTGCGGTCGTAATTCGCGCCCTCATCCGTCGGCAGTTCCTTCCATCGCGTCACCGCGGCGTCCCATTCCTTGCCCTTCGGAGCGTGCGGCCGCGTGCTCAGGTATTGGAAGGTGGTGTCGTCCGGCGCCACCATCCCGGCGCGCGCTCCGCCTTCAATCGACATGTTGCACACCGTCATGCGCTCTTCCATCGTCAGCGAGCGCATGCCGCTGCCGGTATATTCGAACACGCTGCCCGTGCCGCCGCCCACCCCGATCCGCGCAATCAGCGCCAGAATAATGTCCTTGGCCGAAACCCCCGCCTTCAGCCTGCCGTCCACTTGCACCTGAAAGCTCTTCGATTTCCGCTGCAGCAGGCACTGCGTCCCGAGCACGTGCTCCACTTCGCTCGTCCCGATTCCGAACGCCAGCGCGCCGAAAGCTCCGTGCGTGGCCGTGTGGCTGTCGCCGCACACCACCGTCATCCCCGGCTGCGTCAATCCCAGTTCCGGCCCGATCACGTGTACGATCCCTTGCCCGCTGCTGTGTATCCCCAGGCAGCGGATTCCGAATTCCGCGCAGTTGGTTTCCAGTTGCGCCAGTTGCTTCGCCGCAATCTCATCGACAATCGGCAGCCGGCGGTCCGTCGTCGGAATGCTGTGATCGGCCGTCGCGATCGTCAGGTCCGGCCGCCTCACTTTGATCCCGCGCTCGCGCAGTCCCTGAAACGCCTGCGGCGAAGTCACCTCGTGAACCAGGTGCAGGTCGATGAACAGCAGCGTCGGTGCCCCCGCCTTTTCATGCACCACATGCGAATTCCAAAGTTTCTCAATAATCGTCCGAGCCATACAAATCTTTCTTCCTCAGCAGGTGGCGCACGCACTCATGCGTGCCGCGTCGACACTCGTGTCGACGCTTGGCGTTGTCTCACATTGGTTGCGGCCTGCTGTTCTGTGGGGCAGGCGCTTTCGCCTGCCAACCCAACTCTACTTTATCTCTCAGCTCTTCTCCGCGCCTCCGCGTTGAAGTCTTTTCTTCATCCAATCGCCGCGCACACCGCCCCGCCCACTTCCTCCGTCGTTGCAGGCACACCCGCCGGCCGCAAGTCCGCCGTAACTCGCCCGCTCGTCAGCACGGCTTCGATCGCCGATTCCACCGCCGCGGCTTCTTCCTGCAATTCAAAACTGTACGACAGCATCGCCGCCACCGACCCGATGGCCCCCAGCGGGTTGGCTTTATTCTGTCCCGCGATGTCCGGCGCCGAACCGTGTACCGGCTCGTACAGCCCCACCCACGCCCCCGATGGCCGCCGGTCGCCGATCGAGGCCGAAGGCAGCATGCCGATCGATCCCGCCAACACCGCCCCTTCGTCGCTCAAAATGTCCCCGAACATGTTCTCCGTCAGCACCACGTCAAACCGCCGCGGGTTCAGGATCAACTGCATCGCGCAATTGTCCACCAGCATGTGGTCGAGCGAGATCTCCGGATACTCCGACCCCATTTCCGTCACCACCCGCCGCCAGAGCTGCGAGTTCTCCAGCACGTTCGATTTGTCAACCGACGTCACTTTCTTGCGCCGCGCCTGCGCCAGGTGGAAGGCCATGCGGGCAACCCGCTCGATTTCCGCGCGCGTGTAGGTCATGGTGTTGACCGCCCGCTCCTCCGCGCCAGTACCGGTAATACCGCGCGGAGTTCCGTAATAGATCCCGCCCGTCAGTTCGCGGACGATGATCATATCCGTGCCTTCCACCCTGGTGTTCTTCAGCGGTGAAGAATCGAGCAGCGACGAATGAGCCCGCACCGGCCGCAGGTTGGCGTACACTCCCAGCGCCTGGCGAATCTTGAGTAGTCCTTTTTCCGGCCGCTGTTCCGGTGGCGCATTGTCGAACTCCGGCAGCCCCACGGCGCCCATCAGCGTCGCGTCCGCGCCCGCTGCCAGCCGCGCAGTTTCCTCCGGGAAGGGCGTTCCTGTCTTATGGATCGCCACGCCGCCCAAGAGTCCTTCGCGCACGTTGAGGCGATGCCCCCACTTAGCGGCCACGTGGCGCAGCACCCGCGCCGCCTCGCCTGTCACCTCGGCGCCGATTCCATCGCCCGGCAGAACCAAAATATTCAGATCCATGCTTTATTGTGGCCCGGCGGCCGCTTCCGCCATCGCTCCCTTACGGTCGCGGCTCTGAAAGCACATCGGAGCCGCGACCGTGAGGGAGCGTTTTGGCATACTTATTTCGGAACAACTCCCCTAATCCGCCGCAACCCGCATGGCCTTCTGTCCTGCCCGGATCAGCGCCGCGATCTCTTCGTCCATCAGCCCCTTCTTGCGATGGTCGGCCACCGCCGTGAAGCGGTGATACAAATCGTCCAGCTCCTCCCGGTCGAGCTCGAATCCCAGTTCCTTCGCCCGCTCATGCAGCGCGTGCCGTCCGCTGTGCTTGCCCAGCACCAGCCTGCCTTCCGGCACGCCCACCGTGCGCGGCTCGATAATCTCGTAAGTCGTTTTCTCTTTCAGGTAGCCGTCCTGGTGAATACCCGCCTCGTGCGCGAACGCATTGCGTCCCACAATCGCCTTATTCGGCTGCGGCCCAAACGTGATGATGGAACTCAGCGCTTCGCTCGCTCCAAACAGATGCTCCGTGTGAACCCCCGTGTGGTACGGATAGCTGTCCACGCGCGTCTTCAGGATCATCACGATTTCTTCCAGCGAGCAGTTTCCGGCCCGCTCCCCAATCCCGTTGATGGTGCATTCCACCTGCCGCGCCCCGGCTTCGATGGCCGCCAGCGAGTTCGCCACCGCCAGGCCCAGATCGTCGTGGCAATGCACGCTGACAATTGCGCAATCCCCCAGCGCCTTCGCAATCTGCCCGATCAGCACGCCGTATTCCTTGGGCGTCGAGTAGCCCACCGTGTCGGGAATATTCACCGTCCGCGCTCCGGCCGCCACCACCGCCTTGGAAATCTTTTCCAGAAACTCGGGCTCCGTGCGCGCCCCGTCCTCCGCCGAAAACTCCACGTCGTCCACGTGCCGCCGCGCCAGTTCCACCGCCGCTACGGCCTCCTCCAGAACCTGCGCCTCGGATTTCTTCAGCTTGTATTTCAGGTGAATCGGGCTGGTCGCAATGAACGTATGGATACGCGGCCGCTTGGCGTGTTCGAGCGACTTCGCCGCCCGCTCCACGTCCATCGTGCAGCAGCGCGCCAGCGCCGCCACGTGCGCCCACGGAAATTCCCGGCTCACCGCATCCACCGCTTCGAAATCGCCTTCCGATGCGATCGGGAATCCCGCCTCCACAATGTCCACGCCCAGCTCCACCAGCTTGTGGGCCATGCGCAGTTTTTCCGGTACCGTCATGCTGCAGCCCGGCGATTGTTCCCCGTCCCGCAGCGTTGTGTCGAATATGTATACTCGGTCACTCATGGATATTCACCGTCACCATCATTATCCCGGCCCCTTGTTTGATTTGGCAAATTTATAATATTAGCGGTACGTATTAGCGTATGTTATGATGATTCGGGCGCATCCATGGAACTCTATTCGCTTCAAGTCTTTCTGACCGTCGCCACGGAGAAGAGCTTTTCCCGCGCCGCCGAAAAGCTCTTGCGCACCCAGCCCGCCATCTCTCTCGCCCTCCAGCGCCTGGAACTCGAGCTCGGCGAAAAGCTAATCGATCGCTCCGGCAAAGACCTCATCCTCACCGACGCCGGCCGCACCGTCCTCGACTACGCCCGCCGCTTTCAAAGCCTCCACCAGGAGCTCGATAACGCGCTCGCCGAACTGCGTGACAACTCCGCCGGCCGCCTCATCATCGGCGCCAACGAATCCACCATCCTGTATCTGCTCCGCCACATCGAGCGCTACCGCGAACTCTACCCCAAGATCAAAGTG
>JBEKQS010000024.1:0-32321 GCA_049519475.1 Bryobacteraceae bacterium
GGCCCCTGAGGTAGTGCCGGAGCCGGGGAGTCTGATGTTACTGGGAATCGGGCTCGCTGGACTGGGAGTGCGGCGCCTTCGGCGGCAGCACTTAGAAGCGTAGATCCGGCGGAACATTAGTTCTGTAATCTCGGAGATTCTCCTTCGGGCAGTGGGCCAGTTGCGAAACCGGCCTGCTGCCCTTTTTCTTTTGTATTACGACTCCTCCAACTCTTCCCATGGCGAGACGGTTCGACGCGCCCGCCGGCCCGTTCGCGCTTGGCAAGGCACCAATATCGTAGTTCCGGCCGCGGGACGAGGGCGTCCCGCGCAGACCAGGGGGTCTGCCCCACATCGAGATTAGATGGAGGTGAGGCCTTCGCGGAGGGCGTAGCGAGTCAGCTCGATGGTGCTGTGAATTTCCAGTTTGTCCATCACGTTCTGCCGGTGGGATTCCACGGTCTTGGTGCTGATGCTGAGCAGGTGGGCGATTTCCTTGACACGCTTGCCGTCGGCGAGCAATCGGAGAACCTCCTGCTCGCGCGCGGTGAGCATGTGGAGGGGCGAGAGGGGAGCGCGCTCCTGCGAACTGGCCTGGCGCACAAAATCTTCGACCAGCGTTCCGGTAATCGCCGCGCTCAGATAGGGCCGGTCCGCCATCACGGTGCGCACGGCCTGGTTCAGCTCTTCGAAAGCGCTGTCCTTCACCAGGTATCCCTGCGCTCCGGCGCGAACCATCTCACTGACGAAGCGCCGGTCGGAGTGCATGGAAAGCGCGATCACCTTGGTGGCGGGGAGATCCTCGCGAATGAGCCGGGTGGCAGCGACGCCGTCAAGGCCCGGCATCACCACGTCCATAATGACGACGTCCGGCCGCAATTGGCGCGCCAGGGCGACGGCTTCTTCACCGCCGGAGGCCTCGCCCACGACGGTGACGTCGGGTTGCTGCGCCAGCAGGCTGCGCAGTCCTTCCCGCAAAATCCGATGATCATCGGCCAGCAGAATTCTGATGCTCATATTCGATTTCCATATTCCGGGCAGCGCTATCCAGCGGGAGGCGGATTTTGACGGCCGTCCCCGAGTTGGGTTGCGAACGGAGCCCCATGCGGCCGCCGAGATCGGAAACGCGCTCCTGGATATTGAATAACCCGAAGCCGTCCTGGGCATGCGCGGTTCCGAAGGCGAAATCGGAATCGCCGTTCAGGCGCGGCCTGGGGAAGCCTTTTCCATTATCTTTGACCAGGACGTCCACGCAATCGTCCAGCCAGCGGAGACGCATGGCGACCTGGGTGGCGCAGGCGTGCTTGGCCACATTCACGAGCAGCTCGCGCACCGCCGAAAAAAGGAAGACGCTGCTTTCCTCCCCGAGGGCGCCGGATTCTCCCTGGCGTGTAAAGGCCACGCGGTAAGCGTACTGTCTTTCCATGGTCTCGGCCAGCCATTGGAGAGCCGCTTCCAGGCCCAACTGGTAGAGGACCGGCGGGCTCAACTGGTAGGTCAAGGAGCGAGTCTGCTGCAGGGCCTCCTCGACCAGGCTTTGGACTTCGGCTACGCGCGCCTGGAGCGGCTGGTCGGGAGCCATGGTTCCGAGCGGCCCGAGCTTCATCTTCGCGGTGGCCAGGAGTTGTCCCAGGTTCTCATGAAGCTGGGCGGCGATGGCCTTACGCTCGCGGGTCTCCACCACGGTGAGTTCGGCGGCGAGCTTGCGCAGCTTGCCGCGATACTGCTCGAGTTTCCGGCTGGTGCGGGTTTCCTCGGTGATGTCGCGAACCACGCTCACCCACCTGATCATCATGCCATCCTCATCGTAGAGCGGCATCACGCTGTGCTGGGTGGAGAACACTTCCCCGTTCTTGCGTTTCATATGAAAGGCGGGAATGTGCAGGTAGCCCTTTTCGCGGATGGCGGGCTGGGCCACCGCCCGGAAATGCTCGAAGGCCGCGTCGTCGACATGCAGCAGCCGGATGGACTTTCCCACCAGTTCCTCGCGCGAGTAGCCAAACAGCTTAACGGCGGCGGGATTGCAGTCCACAATGATGCGCGATTCGGACGTGATGATAAACAGCGCGTCACGCAGACTGGCGAAGGTCTTCCTGAGCAACTGCTGGGATTCCCGCAAGGCTTTGTCGATGCGCTGGCGCTTGAGAATGTCCAGCCGCAGGCGGCTATTGAGGTCTTCCAGTTGCGCCGAGCGGCTGGTGACCAGCTCTTCCAGGTGCTGCTGGTGTTCCCAGAGCGCCATCTCGGCCGCCCTGCGGCGGCGGACGTTCAGCACCAGAATCGTATTGACGACAATCAGGAACAGGGACAGGCCCATCGCCATCAACGAGGCGGTGCGGTGCCGCAGGAAAAACGACTCCGGCTGGTTGACGATCTGGCTGCCCTTGGGAAGAGCGCTGGAGTGGATGCCCCACCGCTGCAATTGGGCGTAGTCGAATATGTAGCGGTTGGGACGATCGGGAGAGAACCTCACCACCGGAATGGAGTCGGCGGATTCGCCGCGGAGAACGCGCAAAGCAATCTTGCCGGCGGTCTCGCCCTGGTAGAAACCGCTGATCAACTTTCCGCCGACGATCCCGAAGCCCAGGTTGAAATCCCAGGCGCCGTAGACCGGCGCGGCGCTGGCCCCGGCAATGGCGGCGGCGCTCTGGTCGTATTCGAAGAACCGGCCGGTGCGGTCGCGCGAAAAGAAGGAATAGAAGACCAGGCTGTTAGGCGGCAGTTTCCTGAGGGTGTCCAACAGGTCCGGCATGCTGTAATTCTCGAGGAACGTGAAGTCGACGCTGCCGGCATAGGAAGGCATCAGCTTCACGATTTGGTCATGCACGGTTTGCCCGGTTTCGGTCACCTCATTGACCACGTAGACATGATCGGTTTCGGGGTGCAGGCGCAACGCCAGATCGAGCGTATCCTTCACGTCGGCCTCTTCACTGACGCCGGTAAACAGGCCATGTCCTTTGAGGTCGTCCTCCTGGAAATAGCTGACGCCGCAGAACACCACCGGGGTGCCGGGAAAGAGGCGGTCCCGATACTGGCGCAGGAAATCGAAGGCGTTGTTGTCGGTGGCGACGATTACATCGAAGTGATGGGAGCCAAACCGTTGGCGATAGACCTCGGAGAGCTGCTCCAGCGAATCGCGCCCGGAGAAGCGCTTGGTGTCCATGTATTCGATGTAGATGTTGGCGGCGCCCAATGCGGGTGAAAGGACGGAATCAATGCCCCGATTCTCGTCATCGGTCCACCGATACCCTTTGTAATACGAGTGGAGGATCAGAACAGTTTTGTTCTGCAGGGAAGCGGGCGCGGGGACCGGGATTGGGGCAAAACCCAACAGCGAGTTCGCCGTGGCACCGAAAATGGCCCAAAACAGAGCGTTGCGAAGCACTGAGGAACCCTTCAAACGCGGGATCGGACGACGCGGTCACCGTGACACACCGAGAAGACTCTCAGGTATAACACGGATACTACCATGCGGCGCCGCCCGGTGGCGGAGCTGGGATTCCCGGCTATTTTGCTTCCCGAATCTGCTGGCTCAAGTACCGTTCGTAACCGATTTCCTTGATCTGGTGGATCTGGGCCTCCAACCAATCGACGTGGCTCTCTTCGTCCTTCAGAAGGCGCTCGAAGAGCTCGCGCGAGGCGTTGTCACCCTCGTCCCGGGCGATCTGGATGGATTTGTTGTACGCGGCGACGGCGTTGATTTCCAGCTTGAGATCGCTCGCGAGCTGCTCCTTCACGCTAGTGCCGACGGTGATGTGCAACAGCTCGGTCAAATTCGGCGCGCCATCCAGGAACAGGATCCGCTCGATGAGGTCCTCGGCATGTTTCATCTCGTCGATGGACTGCTTCTTGATGAAGCTGCC
Source organism: Bryobacteraceae bacterium (assembly GCA_049519475.1). GTDB lineage: Bacteria > Acidobacteriota > Terriglobia > Bryobacterales > Bryobacteraceae > PALSA-129. The sequence goes on from JBEKQS010000024.1 coordinate 3,843, forward strand.
GAGCTTGTCGTACTTCCAGTTTTCGCACATTTCGGCGTGGAGGAAGTACTGGCTGATAGCGGTCAATTCTTCTTTCAGGGCGGTGTTGAGTTCGGCGATTACTTTTGGATTACCTTGCATAATGACTGGATTGTAAGTCGCTTGCAGCGGCCCGGGCAACTGCGGGTGTGCGATGCCGTCGATGAGGCGCCGTGTTTCGGCTGGATACCGGCGCCTGTACATCGCTTGGATCGATTCCGCCAAGCAAGAGGAAACCAAGACGAGGCGGCTGCAGGAGGCCATCGGTCTGCTCGCGGCGGGCAAGAAACTTGGGTTGAAGTGATGCGGCGGCGATCCGCCGCGGCGGCATCCGGACACCCGCCCGCACTACTTGACCTGCACGGCGCCGCCGGCCGCCGCCAACTTGCCTTCCAGGGCATCCTGCGCCACCGCGCGCACGGAGTAGGTGCCCGGAGGCGCTTTGAGCGTCATTGCGGCAGTGTAGCCGGTCTTCGCCAACTGCGCGAAAGTCGCCTCCGTGAAATTCAGCTCCAGTTCGCCCCGCTTCCCCGTAACGAAGCCGCCGCGGCTATCCAGCAAGACCGCGACAATGGTCAGTTTCTGTTTACGCCGGTCCTGGCTGGTCTCGAAGCGCAGGCGGCTCACGTCCAGGTGCGCAACCATGGTGATGCCCGGCGGCCCCGCCCACTGCTCCCAGGTGAACCAGGCAGGCAAGTCCGTGATGGTGTCGGACGCTATCACTTCGCTTTCCAGTTTGGACAACGGGGAGACCAGCGTGGCGGCATTCGCCGAGGGCGCCGTGTAGCCTAGCCGGGCCTGGAGCGAATACGGTTTGCCCGCGGCGAGCCGCACTTTCAGGCTGTGAAAACGCCCGTCGGCCACCACCTCCGACGGAGCGAACCCGAGCAGGTAGGTGGTCTCCGGCATCATGCCCAACTCCCGGAAACCCCGCTCAAGATCGTTGTTGTTGTGGTAGAACGTGCCGCCCGTGCCGTCCGCCACAGCGGCCATTGAATCGGAAAGCAGGCTCACTCCCTGAGACGACCTCGGCCCCACGTAGAAAAGGCCCCTGGCGTCCAGAGTGTTGATCACAACTTCGGCGTGCAGCGCCTTGGTCATCAACAAATCCAGGTTGGTCTGCCGGACGCCCGTGAGGAATCCCCCGGAGGTCATCAGAATCATGCGCTGTCCCGGCAAGTTCGCCATGCCGTCCACCAGGCTCTCGATCACGCGCAGCGTGTTCTTCGAGTAAGATAGCGTGTGATCCCATATCATCTCGGCGATGCCTCTTACCACCGTTTCCGGACACGGGTGGTGCGAGCAGCCTGCACATTCGGCTGTTTTCGCCTGTAACACCTGGTCGCCCGGGTCCAGGCCACTCGATATCTGGTATGCCTCGTAAGGCCGGATGTGAGGGCACATGTACGGATCGTCGGTGTTTCCCTGAGGGGCGGGAGTCACCTTGGCGATCTGCTCGACCAGTTTCGGCACGTCGCCGGTGAACTCCGCGCTATTCGACTCTCCGGTAGTAACCACCACTACGCTGTCGCCCGGCGCCATGCTGGTCTTGACGAATCGCTCCGCGGCTTCTTTGGCCGGTTCCAGGGCGGCCGCGTCCATGTGCAGATTGTCGAAGCAGAGCGCCACGAAGCGGGGCCGCGGCTGGCTTTTCGGTTCGGCGGCGTCAGCGGGCGGCTTCGGGCCGCCGGCGGCATCGCCCGGCGGCGTGAAACTTTGTACCGAGAAGGCCGTGATGGTCTGTTTCTTTCCAGCGTCGTAGATCTCGAAGTCGTCCCGCGTGAGGCCGGCAACCGTGCGGCGCTGCCCGTCGCGGACCACCACCGGAACTTCCACCAGGTCCACCTGGGTGCGCAACGTGACCGGCGATGGAGGCACGTAGGGAACAGTCCACGCACGCATCTCGTCGGGAGCGATGGACTGGGCCGCCAGGCCGAGACAGGCAAGCGCGGCGGGCACCGCCAGATACGGGCTCTTGAAGCAGTTCACGCGTCTAAGCGAGGATAGCATGCAGACGCCGCCGACAATCCACCGCCCTCGCGTTTTATGCACAACTTTGTCACACCCCGCCGCCGCTAACTTCAATCCTGCGTTGGCGCAGAAATTTGTTGAAAACCGCCCGCGCGCCGCCGAATCGGCTGGCATTCCGCCCGCCGCCGCGCTACAAGAAGAGAGTCCATTAGGTGGCTGCGCAGCCGGTGTGGCAAATCTCGGGGGAGGTGGTCATCCGGTTGCGCAGGCCTCCTTGGATAATCCCCAATCGCCAACCGCCTTTCATCTCCGGTACACTGTGGAACAGCGCACCCGGAGGCCCTGCCATGCCGATTATGAAACGCCGCGGGTTCCTGGCCGCATTCCCGGTCGTCGTGGTTGCCGCGGCCTTGGCCCAACCCGGCGTCGCCCCTAACTCGCAACCCAACCCTTACCGCACCATCGAGAACTTTTTCAAGATGCCCGAAGGCCGCTCCTGGGGTTCCACCAGCGCGGTCGATCTCGACCGCGACGGCCACATCTGGGTGGCCGAACGCTGTGGCGCCAACTCCTGCGCCGATAGTCCGCTCGCGCCCGTCCTGGAGTTCGATGCCACCGGCAAACTGCTCAAGAGTTTCGGCGCCGGGGTGCTGCTCTTCCCGCATAACCTGGCAGTCGACGGCGACGGCAACATCTGGGTCACCGACGGCCACGGCCATCAGATCGTCAAGTTCAACCCGGACGGCAAAATCCTGCTCACGCTCGGAAAGAAGGGCGTCCCGGGCGATGGCCCCGATACCTTCAACCAGCCCTCCGCCGTGGCCTTCGCTCCCAACGGCGATATTTTCGTCGCCGACGGCCACGGCGGCAACTCCAACGCCCGCGTAGTCAAGTTCTCCAAGGACGGCACATTTCTCAAAACGTGGGGCAGGAAAGGCACCGCCCCCGGCGAGTTCGATACTCCGCACTGCCTGGCGTTCGACTCCGCCGGCCGCCTGTTCGTCGGCGACCGCGCCAACAACCGCATCCAGATCTTCGACCAGGACGGCAAGTTTCTCGACGAGTGGACTCAGTTCAGCCGTCCCAGCGGCCTTTACATCGGCAAGGGCGACATCCTCTACGTCTCCGATTCCGAATCGCGCGAGCGCGACGGTTACGGCCACCATCCCGGCTGGAAGCGCGGCATCCGCGTCGGCAGCGCCAAAACCGGCGTGGTCGCCGCCTTCATCCCCGACACGTTCGCCGGCCCCGAAAGCGTGGCCACCAGCGGCTCGGAGGGCATTGCCGCCGATCCCCAAGGCGCCATCTATGGCGCCGAAGTCGGACAGAAGGATTTGAAAAAGTATGTCAAGTAAAGCCATCCTCCTGCCGGCGCTGGCGCTGACGGTTGCTCTGTTGGCGCAGACGCCCCAACAGCCCGTGATTCGCGTCACCACCCGGCTGGTGGAAGTCAACGCCATCGTGCGGGATAAAGGCCACGCCGTGGAGGGCCTGACCAAGGACGATTTCATCCTGCTTGATAACGGCAAGCCGCAGAAGATCGCCTTCTTCTCCACCAGTTCCACGGCAACCCCGCAGAAGCCGCCGGCGCCTTTGCCTCCCAACGTTTTTACCAACCTGCCGGAGCGCGGCACCGAGACGCCCGCCAGCGCCACCGTAGTATTGATGGATGCTTTGAATACGCCGGCGCTCGATGAGCCATACGCACGCGACCAGTTCGTCAAGTTCCTCAAGCAGCTTCACCCCGAAGACCGCGTAGCGGTGTACGCGCTGGGACGGAAGTTGGCCGTGCTGAACGATTTCACGAATGACGCGCGGCGTCTGCTGGCCTCGCTCGACCGCTACAAGGCGGAAAGCCTGGGCGCGGCCGAAGCCACCGATCCCACTTCGCCGGACTATGGCACGGCGCCCATCGACACGAATGGTGTAAAGGGACCTACGGACGCCGGCTATACTGGCCTCCTGGCCGCGCTCCAGGATTCCCAGGAGGTGGCCGCGGACTTCGCCACGCTCAGTAGCGGAGAAATCACCGCCGCCGCGCTCGAAGCCATCGCCAACCACCTGGCCTCGCTCCCCGGCCGCAAGAGCCTGATCTGGATCACCAGCGCCATCCCCCTCAATATCGATGCGGCGATGCGCTTGAACAAGTCTGCATCCTCGGACCGCCGTGAGCTGGGGGACCAAACCTATCGCGCGGTCAAAGCGCTGAACGACGCCGACATCGCGGTCTACCCGGTGGATGCGCGCGGCCTGGTTCCGGGACCCAACCAAACGCAAACGGTGAGACCCCGCAGCGCCACCACCACACAGACCCTCCGCCTGCCGTCGGCCTCGACCGTTCCCAAGCCGGTGGTGATGGATCCCTCCTCTAATATGTCCATCACTTTCGCTCATGACGCCATGATCGGATTGGCCAAAGCCACCGGCGGTCTGCCCTTCTACAACACCAACGACATCAAGGGCGCCATCCGCAAAGCCGTCGACGATTCCGAATTTACCTACAATCTCGGCTTCTATCCCGGTTCGAGCGAGCCCGACTCCAGCTTCCACGAGATCAAGCTGCGGGTGAAGGGCAAGAGCTACGAGGTGCGTAGCCGCAATGGCTATCGCGCCGGCCCGGTAACCGCAACCACCGAACAGCAACGCATGGATCTGCTGCGCGACGCCCTGTGGAGCCCGATCCCCGCTTCCGGCATTGCGCTGGCCGTGCGCGCCGACAAGGTGGATGAGCCCAAGCCCGGTTCGCTCCATCTCACGCTCGCGGTTGCCGCGAGCGATTTCACCTTGCAGCCGAAAGACGGCAAGTGGTCCGGCGCGCTCGACTATGTGATTGCCCAACGCGCTGCCGATGGCCGCTTCCTCACCCGCGTGGTGAAAGGGCTCGCCTTGAATCCGGATCAGGAGCAATATCGCCGCATGCTATCCGACGGCGTGACCATTTCGAACACTGTAGAACCGTTGCCGGCCGCGGTGCAGATTCGCATCGTGCTGCTGGATCGCACGTCTGGAAAAGTGGGATCGGTGATTGTGCCGCTGGGGCAGTAAATCTCGCCGGCCCGGTTGCGGACCCGCGCCAGCTTTCGGATCAAAGTAGATTCAGGCATCAAACTCCCGATTGTGGTATTTTGTATCCTATGCGGCTTTTCAAGTGGAGCAAGGCCAATTCCTGTTTTGTCTCTAAAATCGATGATGAGCATCGCGCCATCTATCACGAGGCCGATGAACTGCAACAGGCGCTCACCGCCGCGGCTCCCGAATTCAAAATTCTCGAAATTCTCCATCGCCTCATCGCCACCACTGAAGACCATCTGCTGTACGAGGAAGGCCTGATGCGTTCGACGCGCTACGAGGCCCAGGCCTGGCACCAGCAGCAGCATGACACGCTCCGCAAGCGCCTCCGCCAGTTCGTGCCGCTGGTCGAAGACGGCGACCGCCAGGGCGGCGTCGCGCTGATCGAGTTCCTTTCCAAGTGGTTGAAGGACCACACGGCGCTTGCCGACCGCATGCTGGGCGCTCACCTCCGCAACCAGGATCGTCGGCACGCGGCGTAAGCGGGACCCGCCTCCTGGCCGGTCTGGACAGGCCTGGAGGCCCGTCCTACTCGTGATACTGTAAGGTCGATGTCTCGCCAGATCGCCTTCGCGCTTGCCGCTGCCGCCGCGCTCGCGTTCGGCGGATGCTCGCCATCCACCGCAACCAGGAAGGAAGAGCGGCCCGCTCCCGCCGCCGCCGGGCAGGAGCCCGTGCCCGATGTTTATCACGTCCGGTTCGACACTTCCAAAGGCTTGATCGATCTGGAAATTCATCGCGACTGGGCGCCCCGCGGCGCCGATCATTTCCATGAGCTGGTGCACTCGGGCTTCTTCGATGGCGCGCGGTTCTTCCGCGTGGTGCGCGATTTCGTGGTCCAGTTCGGCATCAACGGCGATCCGCAAACCAACCAGCTATGGGCATCCGGCATGCTGCCCGACGATCCGGTCAAGGAGCACAACGTCAAAGGCGCCCTGACCTTCGCCACGCGCGGCGCGAATACGCGCACCACGCAGTTGTTCATCAACCTTTCGGACAATCGCAAGAGCCTCGATAGCCATGGCTTCGCGCCCATCGGCAAGGTGGCCGCCGGCATGGATGTGGTGGAGAGCCTGTATTCTTTTTACGGCGACATGCCACCCATGGGGCAGGGGCCCGATCCCAACCTGATCCAGCAGCAGGGCAACGCCTATCTGGAAAACCATTTTCCCCGGTTGGACTTCATCAAAAGGGCAGTGATTCGGTGATATAGTATGGAAGACCCTGTCCCCGATCCGAAGGGGACCAGGAAGTTACCAATACAGGGTCAAACTTGAACGACGCGGCCCGGCGGATTAACCACCCGCCGGGTTTTTTTATGGCTGTTCACCTTACTTCACCTCGAAATTGATGGTTTCTCCGTACATCTGCCCGGTGGCCTGCTCCCGCACCAGCACGCGGCAAACGTAAGAACCTGGCTCCAGGGTGAAGTTGGCCTCCCAGTCACCGCCCGTCGATGCGTCTGCAGAGTCGCGGACATTCGCAACGGCCGAGCCCTCCGCGCCCGTATTTGAAAGGGTCCGAATCTCGCCGAGTATATCGACCCGGCCGGATAGGGAATCGAGCGGAATAGAAAGCCTGCGGTAGTCCCTCACCGGATAGATCCGCATAGAGGCATGACGCCCGGGAAGCCCGGGCTTGACGCTCTCCGCCACCGCCCCGCCTCGAAGCTGGCTCTCGCGGCTGAGGGCCAACGCCAGGCCGCCGGCGCCGCCGCCCACCCCTTCAAATGTCGCCATCGGCGGTGGCCAGTTGATGCGTTCGCGATAACCGTTGCCCGCGCGCACAAACTGGAACTCCACGCTGCTGTGAAAGTCTTCCAGATAGTTGTACCGCCAGTTCTGCGAAGGATTCTGCGGATCGGAGCTGTGGTCTTCGATCTGGTCCGGCGGCCCGTACCGGATATAAGTGCGGCCCATCGAGGTTTGCGAGCCGGCCATGGTCCGGTCGCCGGTGGCCAGTGCGAAGTGGGCGTCGGCATAGGCCAGACGGCGGGAATACCCGTCGCCGGATTGATTGGTGGCTGCGCCGGTAGTGGAAATGCGCCGCAACCAAAATTGCTGGATGAACTTTTGGCGGTCGTCATCGCTCCGGAGCTTCAAGAATGCCGCCCGCTCCTCGTCCGTGATGATGTAGGTCACGTCGTGGGCCCCAGCCACATCGCGGACTTGTGCCGCCGGTTGCGGTTTGGCAGGTTCCTGCGCCGAAGCCGCCGGCTGTGGCGCTGCCGGTTCCTGCGGTTCGATCGGCTCAGTCGCAGCCCTTACCGGTTCCGCCGCCACCGGAGCCGCCGGACTCTGCGGCTGCGCCGGTTGCCACGCCGCCAGCGCCACCGCCATCGAAACCAGCAGCAGCACCGAAGGCAACACCGGCAGCGAAAGATCACGAGCATCCGGCTTCCCCAGGAGTCGTCGGATGCGCCGCGCCAGGCTGCCTCCGGTGGCGGCCAGCGCGGCTTGCGGCACGCGGCTGCGCCGCTGCTCCACCGTGAACAACGCCGCGGCATATTCGCGCGCATTCCCCTGCAACGCCACCACCGCATCGTCGCAGCAGTTCTCGCGTTCCGCGCGCACCACGCCCGAAACCCACCACACCGCCGGATGGTAGAACAGCAGCCCTTCAATCCCGGTCTGCATCAAATTGATCAGATAGTCCGCGCGGCGGATGTGCGCCAGCTCATGCAGCAGGACCGCTTCCACCTGCTCCGCAGGCAAACCGGCCAGCAGCCCGATGGGCGTGACGATGGCGGGCTTCAGATATCCAATCATGATCGGCACATCGGCCAGACACGACTCGAGCAGCGCCACCGGCCGCGCCACTCCCATCCTGCCGGCCAGCTCCCGCAGCCGCCGCTGCCACGGCTCAGGCGCGGCGCAGGTACCCATCCGCCGCAGCCGCTGCGCCGCCATCCAGCTTCCCAGCCGGTAGAGATAGAGCCCCAAGACCCCCGCCAGCCACAGCGCCGGCGCCCATGCCAGGCCCTCGCTCCAGCGGAATCCCGTTCCGCCGGCGCCATTCGCAAACAGCGCGCCCGCCATGGTCCCGCCAGCCAGCGGATCCGTCGCGATCGTCAACCGCCCGGCATCCCACGGCCACTCGACGGCCAGCGTGATGCCGAAGGCCAGCGCCATTCCCAGCAGCGCGGCACAAGCCGCGGCGTAGCGGGCACGCGCGGAGGCATGCTTCAGGAACGCCAGCGCCAGCACCAGCAGGCCGGCGATCGCCGCGCCTTCCCACAGGAAATGAAACAGCGTCCAGCCCAGGGCTTTGGCCCCGTCCGAGTGAATCCACAGTTCGAGTGCGTTCATCTGGTCCCCTTCTGGTATTCGTCGAGCAGCTTGCGGATTTCCGCCAGTTCGCGCGGCGAGGCTTTCTGCGCGGCCAGCGCCCCCATCACCAGGCTCTTAGCCGAGCCGCCGAAGGCGCGTTGCAGCAGGTCGCCCGCAATCTGCCGCTGCGTCCACGCCTGCGGCCGGCTGGCGCGATAGACGTGCGCGCGTGCCCGTTCGTCGCGCCGCACCAGTCCCTTCTCCGCCATAATCTGCATGAATTTCAGCACCGTGGTGTATTGCGTGGGCTTGCGGCGCGAGACCTCGTCGTGAACCTCGCGCACGGTGCTCGGCCCGCGGTTCCACAACACGCTCAGGATTTCCAGTTCGGCTTCGGTGGGCCGCGGCGGCTGGTTCGGTTTCAAAGCCATCCTACGAAAAACTTACTACGAACTGGTTCGTGTGTCAAGAGGCAAGTTGCAAACGCCCCCGGGACAGTCTACACCAATCCCCCGCCGGCCATTTGCTCCACGGCGCAATCTGCGTCAAAGTAGAAGATAAGATGCGAACAACTGTGCGCAGGTTCACTGTATGCCTGGCGTTGACGGCCATTGTGGCGCTCGCCCAGACTGCCCCCACGTTCGAAGTGGCGTCCGTCAAACCGGCCGCGCCGCTCGACATGGCCAAAATTGCGGCGGGAATTCAGAACGGACAGATGCCCAAGATCGGCGCGCACGTCGACGCGGCCAGAGCCGAATACACCTACATGGCGCTCAAGGAACTCATCGTCATGGCGTACAAGGTGAAGCCCTATCAGATCACCGGCCCGGATTGGATCTCGACCACGCGATTCGACATCGTCGCCAAGCTGCCCGAGGGCGCTACCAAGGCCGACGCTCCCAAGATGCTCCAGGCCCTGCTGGAAGATCGCTTCAAGCTGGCCGTGCATCGCGACAAGAAGGAGAACCCGGTACTCGCGCTGGTGGTTGCCAAGGGAGGGTCCAAGATGAAGGAGTCCGCCGAGGCACCCGCGGCCATCGACGAGAACGCACCCCTCAAACCCGGCGAAATGATCACCGAAGGCCCCGACGGGCCCATCCGCATGACCGTCGGCAAGCAGGGCGAAGCCACCGTGAATATGGGAACCAAGGGCTCCATGCGCTACAGAATGGACCCCGCCACCATGACGATGCATCTGGAAGCCACCCAACTCGAAATGTCGGGATTTGCCGACATGCTGACGCAATTCTCGCAACTGAGCGGCGGAGGCGGGCGCCAGGTTGTGGACATGACCGACCTCAAGGGATACTACCAGGTCACCATAGACTTCTCACTGGCGGAGTTGATGGCCATGGCGCGAGCCCAGGGCATGGACGTTCCGCCCTTACCCGGAGCAGGGACTCCGGGCGTCGCCGCATCCGATCCCAGCGGCACCTCGTCGATCTTCGCGGCCGTGCAGGCGCTCGGCCTCAAGCTCGAGCAGCGCAAAGCCGTGACTGAGCAGCTCGTCATCGACCACGTGGAAAAGACCCCAACCGAGAATTAGTCTGTGGAGCGGGCTTTTCAGCCTGCAACGCCGGCATTCTTGCTCCGGCGCCATTCGCCGGTAATTCACGTACGTTCGCCGATATTTCCGAACCCGGCTGGCCAGCCGGCTCGTACGCCCGGGATATGGAGCCATTCACCCGTCGAAAAAAACCGGCGGCTCATCCCGCCAATCGGCGTTTCGTCGGCAATCGGGACGCTGCGGGCGGCGAGGCTGGTACAGTCAAAACGTTATAATACGATCTCGGCATCATGCCACGTGACCCATGCGCTACTTGCCTTTGATTCTCAAGAATTCCTGGCGGAACCGGCGAAGAACCATTCTCACCATCGCCAGCATCGGCATTTCCATGTGTTTGCTCGGCGTCATGGTGGCCACGTTCCACGCGTTCTACCTCAGCGACCCCACGCCGGAGCAGGCCCTCCGCCTGGTAGCCCGCAACCGCATTTCTTACACCGTACCGATGCCGCTTTCCTACGAAGCGGAGATTCAACACGTGCCGGGTGTGCGCGAGGTGATGGTCTCGCAATGGTTCGGCGGCGTCTATAAAGATGCGCGCGATCCCAAGAACCAGTTCCCGCGCTATGCCGTGGAGCCCGGCAAGCTGTTCACCATCTTCGGCGAGTTCCAGATTCCGCAGGACGAAAAGAAAGCCTTCGAGCACGACCGCACCGGCTGCGTGATTGGCCGCGACCTGGCCAACACGTTCCACTTCAAGGTGGGCGACCGCATCAACATGACCGGCGATATCTTTCCCGGCGAGTACGAGTTCATGGTCCGCGGCATTTTCGACAGCCTGCGCGCAAGCGACGAAATGTACTTCGACAAGGAGTACCTGGAACAGTCCATGCCGGAGCGCCGGCGCGGCAACGTGATCATGTACGACATCCTGATCGACAACCCGGCCAACTCGGCGCGCGTGGCCGCCGCCATCGACGACCATTTTCATAACTCCACCGCGCAGACCAAGACGGAATCGGAGCAGGCCTTCATCGTGGGCTTCCTGGCGATGTTGGGCGACGTCAAAATGTTCCTGCTGGCCATCTCGGGCGCGGTGATGTTCACCATCCTGCTGGTGTCGGCCAATACCATGGCGATGTCGGTGCGCGAGCGCATCCGCGAAGTCGGCATCCTCAAGACTCTGGGCTTCACACCCGGCAGCATCCTGGGCATGATTCTGGGTGAGGCTTGCGCCATCTCGGTGGCGGGCGGCTCGATCGGCTATCTGATCTCGACCGTGCTGATGCGCGGGGTGGCCAAGAGCCCCTTCGGCGGATTTATGCCGGCGTTGAAGGCTTTCGATCCGGAGGTCGCGCTGATTTGCGTGGTGGCGGCCGGGCTGATCGGCGTGATGAGCTCGCTGGTGCCGGCTCTGAGCGCATCGCGCACAACCATCGTGGATGCGCTGCGCAGCACGGATTAATCGCCATGGCTATTCCTATCGCATACAACCTGCGCAACCTGGTGGTACGGAAGACCACCACCATCATGACCGCGCTCGGCATCGGTCTGACGGTTGCCGTGCTATTGGCGATTCTCGCCCTGGTGCACGGCCTCGAAACCACACTCTCGGTTTCCAGCGATCCGCTGGACGTGCTGGTGCTGCGCAAGGGCGCCGAATCGGAGCTGGTCAGCCTGTTCACGCGGTCGCAGTTTCAGGACCTGAAGTTCAAGGCCGGTATCTCGACCGGGCGCGACGGGCAGCCGTTGGCTTCCATGGAAGTCGTGACCATCATGATCCTGCCGAGCTACGCGAACCCGGACGGCGCCAACCTCACGGTACGCGGCCTGCCGCCGGCGGGCATCGAAATGCGGCCCAACGTACACCTGGCGAGCGGCCGGTGGTTCCAGCCGGGCCGGCGCGAAGTGGTGGTGGGCAAGAGCGTGGCGCAACGATTTCCGGGAGGGCAGATCGGCAAGAAAGTTAAATTCGGCCGCGGCGAGTGGGAGATCGTCGGCATCATAGACGCCGGTCGAGGAACGCAGAATAGCGAAGTGTGGGGCGATCTCTTTCAGGTGAGCTCCGATTTGCAGCGCGTCGAAACGGTGAGCTCGTGCCTGGTGAAAGCCACCGACGCGGTCACCGCGCGGGCCCTCATCAACGATCTCAATGACGACCAGCGGCTGGCCGTCCATGCGCAGTCGGAAGACGAGTACTTCGCGGCGCAGACCGCCCAGGCGGTGCCGCTGGAATATACCGGGATTATGGTGGCGCTCATCATGGCGGTGGGCAGCAGCTTCGCCGCCATGAATACGATGTACGCTGCGGTGGCGCGGCGCGCCAGGGAAATCGGCACTCTGCGCGTTTTGGGATTTTCGCGCGGCAGTATTCTGCTCAGCTTTTGGGTGGAGGCGGTGCTGCTTTCGGCCCTCGGCGGGCTGCTGGGGTGCCTGCTGGCGCTGCCGCTCAACGGCGTGACCACGGCCATCGGCAACGGCAATTTCGCGGAGATGGCTTTCGGTTTTCAAGTGACACCCAAGATCATGCTCACGGGCGTGATTTTCGCGGTAATCCTGGGCAGCGTGGGCGGACTCTTCCCCGCCAGCAACGCCGCGCGCAAACAAATTCTCACCGCGCTGCGGGAAGGCTGAGCCATGGACGCCGAGCTGAAGAACCTGCAAATCGACCGCACCAGCCGCCGTTCCAGGGGGCCATCCAAATGGGCCACGGCGTGGATCGTCATCGGTGTGTTGCTGCTGGTGGGGCTGGGTGCGTGGGAACTGCTCTCGGCCAAGCTCAACGCCTCGCCCATCGTGGAAGTGCGCCGCGTCACCGCCGTATCCGCGGCCAGCGCCCCGGAGGGCGTTATCCTCAACGCCACCGGCTACATTGTGGCGGCCCACAAAATCGAGCTGGCCGCCAAAGTGGTCGGCAAGGTGAACTGGATTGGTGTCGACAAAGGCGACCGCGTCAGCGAAGGCCAGGTGCTGGTCCGCCTGGAAGACGACGAGTATCAGGCCTACGTCACGCAGGCCAAGGGTCAGCTCGCCAGCCTGCAATCCAAACTGGACGAAGCCACGCACGGCTCCCGCCCCGAAGAGATCGCACAAGCGCTGGCCAACCTGGATTCCGCCAAGGCCGACCTGGAAAATGCGCGCGTGAACCTCGACCGCGCCCGCAATACGCTGCGAGATCACGTGGGTTCCCAGCAGACCGTCGACGATGCCGTGGGACGCAACGACTCCGCCCTTCACAAGGTCAACGCGCTCCAGAAAGCCTACGAGCTGGTGAAACTTGGGCCTCGCCAGGAGGAAATCGATTCCCTGCGCGGCCAGGTGCAGCAGGCCAGGGGCGCGCTGGCGTACGCCGAAACCAATCTGGCCAACACCGTGATCCGCGCGCCGGTCACCGGCACCATTCTGGAACGCGCCGTGGAGAAAGGCGAATTCGTCACCACCAGTTTTGTGGGCGACCGCGGCGCCAAGGGCTACGTGGTTTCCATCGCCGACCTCAACGACCTGGAAGTGGAACTAGACATCAGCCAGAACGATTTCGCCAAGCTCCATTCCGGCCAGCACGGCACCGTCACCACGGACGCCTTCCCCGACCTCAAGTACGACGGCTACATTAAAGAGATTTCGCCCGAAGCCAACCGGCAGAAGGCCACCGTGCAGATCAAGGTGAAGGTGCAGAAGCCCGACAGCCATCTGCGGCCGGAGATGAACGCCAGCGTGGCGTTTCTGGCCGAAAGGAAACCGGGCGCCGATACCGGCGCCGCCGCCAAACCGGTAGTGATCGTCCCCGCCTCGGCGGTGAAGGACGGCGCCGTCTTCGTGTTGTTCGACGGCAAGGCCGTGCGCCGCGCCGTGAAGACCGGCTCGACCAGCGGTCAGGAAGTTCGCATCGAAGAGGGCCTGACCGGCGGAGAAGACCTCATCGTCACGCCGCCGCCCGGTCTGAAGGACGGCGACAAAGTACGCACCAAGGCATGAACCCAATGAGCGAAGCCATCATACAAACGACTAAATTAACCAAGGAGTTCATCCGCGACGAGTTCCACGTGGTCGCGCTCAAGGATGTGAACCTGGAAATTGCTCGGGGCGAGTTCGTGGCGCTGATGGGCCCATCCGGTTCCGGCAAGTCCACGCTGCTGCACCTCATCGCCGCCATGGACCGGCCCACCGGCGGCGAGATCCGCGTCCTGGGCCACGCTCTGCGCGAGCTCAACGACCGCCAGATCGCCCACTGGCGCAACGAAAACGTCGGCTTCATCTTCCAGCAGTTCAACCTCATACCGGTGCTCAGCGCGCTGGAAAATGTCGAGCTCCCGCTCAAGCTTACGAATCTCAGGAAGGCCGAGCGCATCGAGCACGCTACCACCGCGCTCCAACTGGTGGGCCTCGGAGATCGATTGCATCACCTGCCGAGACAGCTTTCCGGCGGCCAGGAGCAGCGCGTTGCCATGGCGCGCGCCATCGTCACCGACCCGTCGCTGATTCTGGCCGATGAGCCCACCGGCAACCTGGACGCCACGTCCGCGCTCGAAGTGCTCACCATTCTGGGCCGCCTGAACAAGGAATTCGGCAAGACCGTGGTGATGGTGACGCACGACCCCCACGCCGCCCAGTTCGCGAGCAAGATGCATCATTTGGAGAAGGGCGAGCTGACGAACTAAGTACGTCGCTTCAGAAGTTCGCTATCGTATCCAAGACCGCTTGCTAACGCGCGCGGCTCCGATCCGAGCCGCGACCGTGAGGGAGCGATCTTCGCAGAATACGAAAGTGTATTTATGAAACGGTGTACTAGGCCTGAGGCGTCAACTGAAGTCTATTCCCGATCTGGCCTGGGTTGATCGTCCGGTTCGTCCAGCGCGTGTCGAGCAGGCCGCATGCGCTGGTGCAGGATGCGAACCACTCGAATTCCTCCAGGCACTTGCCTATAGAAAATGACGTGTTTGCCCTTTTCCATCCTGCGCAATCCCACGCGCACGTCGTCGCGGCATCGGCCGAGCAGCGGGTTGCGTGCAAGCAGTCGGCAGCAACCCTCCATCTGTTCGATGTAGTCGTTGGCTTGTGCCGGGCCCCAAGTCTGGAGGGTATAGGCGGCGATGCTCAGCAGGTCAGCCCGGGCGCGGCGGGAAAAGCGGGATCGGGCCACCATCTAACGCTTCGTCTTCGGGAGTTTGAGCTTCTTCCGAACGTAGGCGAACACATCGCCCTCGGCGATGCCGCTGGCATCGCCTTCGTCTATTGCGGCCCGCAATGCCGCCAGTTTCGCCGCGTACTGCTCCTCGTCCCTCCCCAATGTTCGCAGTGCGGCGCGCACAACCTCGCTGGCATTCTCGTAGCGGCCGGTCTTCACCTGGGAGAGCACAAAACGGTCCAGTTCGTCGGTTAAATTAACGTTGCGCGTGGGCACGGCGGGAGCTCCTTCCTGGTGTCGCCACCTGCCTCGATCTTAGCATGATTGGCAAAGTTTGCTAATCCGCGCCTACCGCCCTTCCACATCCAGTGGACGGCCGCGCCACAAGTTCTATTTGGTTCAGTTCCGAGACAGTGTGGCAGCTACCGGCTAGAAGTGCAGCCGCACCGATAGCTGCACGGAGCGCGGGCCGCCGATCTGCAAAACCGGCGCCAGGCCGCTTCCGGAACTGCCGGTGCCCAGCATGGTATTCAGCATCGAAGTCGATTGCCCGAACAGGGGGCTATCCAGGAACTTGAGGGGGTCGGCGAAATTGGCCTGGTTGAGGGCGTTGAAGACTTCGAGGCGAACCTGAATGCCACGCTGCTCGCCAAAGCGAAATTCCCTTTTCAGCGAAAGGTCCACCTGCCCCATGCCGAATCCGCTGGGAACGTTGCGCCCCAGGTTTCCCTGCGTGGTATTGTAGGTCCCTGGAATCGAGAACGCCGCGGGATTGAGCGTCTTACCCCCAGGCGCGTTGGCGTCGGAGATCCAAAGAGGCTGGCCATAGACCCAGTTTGGACGATAGGCATTTACTACGTTGATGGCATCGATCTCTTCTTCCTGCTGTAACGTGATGGGGAAGCCGGTGCGGGCGTGCACGATGCCGTCGAAGACCCAGGCGCCCAAGAGCCTCGCGGCAAAGCGGGGAGAAGCCGGCGGCGGCAGTTCGTAGCCGACGGCGGCCGTCAGCGAGTGCCGCAGATCGAAATCGCTGGACGCGTGGTCGTCGCCCAGGCCGGCGCCGTTGGCGGACCACAGCAGGAATGCATCGCTGGAATCGTTGTCGAGCGAATGCGACCAGGTGTACGACGCCACCGCATCCAGGCCGCGCGCCACGTGGCGGCGGTACTGCGCTTCGAGCGCGTCGTAAGTGGATGCGCCGTGGTCGGTGGTGAGCGCCACGTAGTTCTGGCCGTTCGACCCGGCGCCGCCGGCTTCACGGCGGATGAGGTCGCGGCCCGCAGAGCCCACATAGCCCAACGAGATCACGTCGTGGGTGCCGAAGCCGTGCTCGAGCGATACATTCCACTGCCTCACCTGCGGCAGCTTCAGTCCTTGTTCGAAACCGAATGCCAGCGAGGAAGAGGAGATCGGAGAGATGCTGCTGTGAAGCGTGGTCGTGCTGAATGGGCCGCCGTTGATGAGGTCGGTGGCAATGCTCATGCTGGAGTCGTAGTAGAGACCGCCGCCGGCGCGCAGCACGGTGCGTCCGTCCCTGGTGAGGCGCCAGGCCAGGCCAAGGCGCGGCGCGAAGTCATGATAGGAAGTCGGCCAGAGAGGTTGCGTATTCAATACCAGGTTGTTGGTGGTGGTATCCAGAAAGTAGCCCGCGGCGGTGGGCGCCGGGCTGAATTCCCAGCGCAGCCCGGCCGCCACGGTGAGCCGCGAACTCACTTGCCAGGTATCCTGCAGCCACAGAGAAAGTTCCTGCACGGCCACATTGGCGTTAACGGGAGGGGCGTAGGCGTCCCACCAATCCTGCAGCAGCGCGATGGTGTCGGCGCTTTCGTCGATCAGGTTGGTGCTGCCGGTAGGATCGCGGCGGATCGCCAGGATGCGCCGGTAATCGGCCCCGGCCTTGATGGCGTGGTGGCCCAGGTTCAGCCCGCCGGTCGGCACGATCTGGAACTGCCGCTCGCGGCGCGACCCTTCGCGTCCCGAGATCACCTCGCCGATCCCGTTGATGGAGAGCCGCACCAGATCGTCGCACGTGATCGTGTCCCTGGGGTTGAAGCCCGCCGCCAGGGTCGCCAGCGCGCAACCCGGCGCGTCGGATCCGGTGCTGTCGGTCCAGATGGAATCGGCGGTGGATTGCGATTCGTTGACGCGCAGGTCCAGCACGGTGCGCGCGGTGGGCCGGGCATTCAGGCCCAGGGTCAGGGATTGCGCGCGGAGGTTGAGATGGTTTACCTGCGGCATGCCGAAATCATTGTGCGAAGGCGAATCGCTGTAGCGTGCAAACAACGTCACGCGCGGCGTGACGGCCTGGTCGATGCGGGCGCTGCCGCTGGTGAGGCCGGCGGGGCGATTGATCTGGCCGGTCCATAAGCCGGCGCCTTGACTGAGCGGGCCCTGGTTCGGTTGCGGAAACAGGTTGAGCACGGCCAGTTCGGCAGGGCTCACGGCCAGGCGCGTATCGGTGGAAGGCACCGGGACCTTGTACATATAAGGCTGGTTGAGCCAGATGCCTTCGTAGGAAAGAAAGAAGAAGGTGCGGTTGCGTTTGAGCGGCCCGCCGAACGAGGGCGCGAAGTCTTCGTAACCGAGCGGCGCGCGGGGATAGCCGGCCTGGTTGGCGAACCAGTCGTTGGCGCCCATGTATTGGTTGCGATAGCGGAAAACGGCGGAGCCGTGGAAGTGGTCGGAGCCGGCGCGGCTGGAGAGCGCGATGCTGGCGCCCGGCATGCGCCCGAATTCCGCCACGGCGGTGGAGGTCTGCAGTTTGAAATCCTGCACGGCCTCGACCGAGATCATGGAATCCAGGCTGCCGAATGCGCTCAAGGCCGGCAGCGAGCCGCCGCTCGATTGCGCCGGCAGGCCGCCCGCGCTCACGCCGGTGTTGGCGCTGACGCCATCGACGGTGAAGAGGTTGGTGTTGGGGCGCATGCCGCTGGTAGTGAACTGGCCGGCATCGCCGCGCGTGGCCGGAATCACGTTGGTGCCGGGGATCAACTCCAGCAGAGTGATGACGCCGCGGCCGTTGAGCGGAAGTTGGCCGACTTCGTCGAGATCGAACTGGCCGCCGGCGGAAGCGTCGGGCCGCTCCAGCGCGGGCGCGGTGCCCACCACCGTGACGCTCTCTTCCATGCTGCCCAGAGGCAATTGAAAATCTTCGCGGGCCGCCGCGTCCCACGAAACCTTCACCCCAAACTTCATGACCGGGCGGAAGCCTTCCTTGCGAACGGTGATCTTGTAACTGCCCGGCGCCAGCGACCCGACGGCATACGCGCCGCCGGTTTCGGATTCGACCGTGCGGCGGAAGCCGGTGTCTTCGTCGACGATCAGTATCGACGCGTCGGACACGCCGCCCTGGGAGGAATCCACGATCCTGCCGAAGACTTCTCCGTAACGCTGCGCCCGCGCGGGTGCAATCGACACGCAAACCACCACGGCGAGCGAGAGCAGCCGACCGACTGGCATTGACTATACTATAGCGTGAGCATGGCAAATTTCTGGATCTTCAACATGGGCAGAAGCGCCAAGAGCGGCGATAGCCTGCCGCAGGCTATGTATCGCTTGAAGGCGGGCGCCAGCCTGTTGCACGATTCCTTCGAATACAATCGCAGCACGCTGATCCCGGCCAAGCTGGATCTTTGGGAGAAGGTGGCGTGCAACGACCCCTGGGGCTACGATAAGGGCGCCACTCCGGATTGGCTGGTGGGCCGATACGGAAACTGGTGGGGCGCGCAATGGAGCGGCGGCAGGATATGCGGTTTTGACGGCGTTGGTCCGGCCGATTGCCCGTTTATCGACGCTCTGGACCAGGTGGCGCTGTCGCACGACATCGAATGCTGGCTGGTTGCCGAAAGGCAGCACAATCCCAAACTCGGCATCGAGTCGGGCGACCAGTTCCGCGTGGAAAACACCTACCACGAGGGCGGGCAGATCGGCCCGCAGCTCTTCCCCTACAAGGATGACACGTACCCGCACACGCACGCCTTCATGAGGCTCAAAGCTCTGCCGCTGCTTCTGCGGCAACGGCTCAAGAAGAGTGTCGTGTTGTATACAATCCTGCAATCCGAGGAGATTCAGGCAGGCGGCGCCGCGCAGTTTCTGCGATACCGCTACGACACCGCTGTGAAAGTGTCGCTGATGCTGCTGGGACTGGCCCACGTCAAGGTGAGCGTGGCTCGCCTGTTGGAGTCCCTCGACAATCCTCGCGCGGATTGCCTTTCGCTGACCGCGCCGCAGTGCGGCAGGTTGAAAGCGCTGATCCTGCAGGCGAGGCAGGGCGGCGGCGACGCGCGCCTGCGGGAAGTGCTGGCGATGCTGGAACGGTAGGGCGCTTCGAAATCGACCGTGCGGGTCATGGGTTTGCCGGCGGTATCGAGTGCCTTCACTTCCGCCGGGCGTTTCAAAAACGGACACTAAAATCCGGATTCAGGCAGCCGCGGCTTGACTCACGGCGGCAGGTTATTCAAAAGACTGTGCGTTTCCAAGGTGGCAGAATACGGGGTGAAATGGCTTCCAGGCCGTCTACCGGCAGGGGAAATGCAGACGATTTCGGAGCGCGTCAGGATGCAGCATAACCCTCACTTACCGGGACATAAGCAAAACCACAACGACTGCCGCAACGATCACCAAAACAAGAACGACCCAGCCGTAGCTGGGGCTCTCTGACGGAATTGCGGTGCCTGAAGGATGGGAATCCTTCGGCCATTCCCCGATTTCGATGTTGACTCCGCGCGTCAGTCCTCCGCCTCCCGTGAGGTTTACAATTCGACATCTGGGCCGCTTGCCGCGATCAAGATCCCTCGTTAGGCCGCTCGCTGCCACCTGAGCCGGGATGTAGCCGAGTTGTTCGCCAGTCATCCGACAGACCTTTATTGCGTTGGGATCGACCGCGTTATCCGGTTCCCGCTCTAGGATCAGCTCTTCACCAACGCTGCACCCCCCAATGACGCTCTGACGAGACTTGCGGTCTTTGTTGCGGTGCGTAACGCCCGCAATTTTGGTGAAAAAAGATGATCCTTCGGCTGTTGTAGATATGCCTTCCGCCTTTAGACTTTCAGGATCAGAAATAGAAACTTTGTAGGAGGAGTCGCAATGCGGGCAGACAACCTCGGAGTGCTTTATTAACCAACCTAGTGTCTGGTGAAATCCCTTTTCGCAAACTGGGCAGGTCAAATCTATCCGCTTGTTTAGATCGACGCTCATGGCATTCTCACGTTAGCATTGTGGCGCACTGTCCGCGACCGTGACTCTGTTGGCGGTATGGTGTTAGTTAGGCCGATGCGATGCGTGCCACAGTCGTTCTGGAGAGATTCAATTGCTGTGCAATGGCTGCCAGAGATTCGCCAACATCCCGAAGCTTAGGTGCCTGCTCACGACCACTGATCAAGTTATGGGCGTGGGACCACCTGGGGCTGTACGGGTGGACGCTGCCGCTGCCAGCGGCAAACGTGACGACGGCGGTGTTGCGGAGGGTGGGAGCGGGGTAAGGGATCTCACTTAGAAGGCGTGGTGAGATGGGCGAGCTGCGCAGGTGGCTCGCCCGTGGTGCGTTTGGGGTTTGGATGCATGGGGTTGCCAAGTAACGCTGCTGAATTGCCAAATATCGCTGCTAAAATTGCCAAATAGCGATGCCAGGTTTACCGCGGGGTACCGGAGCGCCTTACTTAGCGGGCGATGAGGCGCCGGCAATCGCCGAGATTGGATTGCAGGTCTTTGAGGGCCGATAAGAGATCGGTGGGGAGCGAAGAAGTGGAGCCGTCGCTGGGAGTCATGCCCAGCATGATGGAGACTAACTTGTCGACACGGCTCGACGAACGGAAGAGGTCTTCGACGGCGGGTTGCCACGCGGCGTGAGGCGCGGCCTGCGCCAATGCCGCCGTGCCGCCCAAAGAGGAAAGCGTCGGGAGGAGAAGGCTTTCAAGAGTACTTACCTTTTGGGACAGCACGGCGGCGTGCTCGCGGGACAAAGTCGTTAGTAACTCGCGATCCGTCGCACTGAGTTGCGACTCGGTTTCGGCGGGGAACTTCTGGGCCAGGGTGCGGAGGGCGTAGACGTGCTTCATGGCGTCTTCGTCGGACTCCAGAATTTGCGCGCTGAAGCGCTCGAATTCGGCGCGTCCGCCAAGCTGCTTTTCGACGCGGGACTGAATGACCGGACGCGGGGTAGCCGAGCCACCGGCCGAAGAGAGGGCGGCTTGCGGCGGAATGGCGGCGGGCTGGAGGGAATCGAACTGCATCTCGACCAGCGGCATATCGGCCAGGGCGGCTTGGATCTTCTGCTGGCGGGTGGGCAGCAAACCAGCCCGGCCGGTGACCAGGACTTTACCCCCCGAGAGCGAAACTTCAATGGGATCACCCAGGTCGGCCTCAACCTCGTGCAGAGCCGACAACACTTGCAATTCGTCGGAGATTGAGGCCGATGGCCCGGGTGCGAATGCGGCCGGCCGGCTTGGTGATTCGGCGGCGCGCACCGGAACCTCGACTCTAGGCGCGGCGGTGATACCGCCGCTTTCGGTCGTTGATTCCGCTATCTCGGTCAATTCCACCCACTGGTTATCGCGAAACTCGATGCGCTCCTCGACCGGCATCAGATCGGAAGCCTCCAAGGTAATGGAGGCCTCGGCGATTTCGCCTTCGCGAGCCACGGTTCGGATACGGTAGCCGGCGGCTAGCGTGGAAACTTCGTCGGTGGTATGAACTTGTCGATCGCGCCACTGCTCAAAAGAGCGGGCGCTCAGAGGATCGTTCCAATCGTAATGCGCCAGGCTGAAGAGGGCGCCGATATTGACGACAGCTTCGAGCGAGGGGCCGGCGGCGGCCGAAGTGACAGGCGCCTGCGGCCCGATGACGCGAGTGAAATCCAGATTGCCCGTGCGGACGCGGATGCGATGGACCGGGCGAGGTTTAGCCTCGGCAACCGCAACGGCGCGCCTCAATAATGTAGCCGCTTGTACGGACGGAGTCTGGCGAAGCTGGTAGAAGACTCCTGCTACCAGCATCGCCAGCACCGCTGCCATAGCCCAGCGTGGTGCACCCGCATGCACCAGGGGCCGTGCTAGCCGTACAAGGAGAGACTCATGGGCTAGAGATTCATCAATTCGTGAGAAATCGCGGTATAGATCGCGCCATTCGGCGGGCGGAGCGGGCATGGCGGCCAGTACGTCCTGGCGGTAGCGCGCGCAATCCGCGACCGTGCTTTGGAGCGCTTCAAATTCGGCGCGGCACTGAGAACAGGATTCCAGATGGCCGGCCACTTTCCCGGCCTGGCCGGCGGGCAGATCGCCATCCAGGTAGCGGACGAGCGAGATTTCTTCGGGATGCCGCATCCGGAAGCTACTCATCGCGCACCTTCTTCAGCCGTGCCAGGGCGCGGCGCAGGAACTCGCCCACGGCGGAGGCGCTGATGCCAAGCGTGGAAGCGATTTCGGGATAGCGCAGGCCTTCCAACCGCAAGAAAAGGCAGCGCTTCTGCTGTTCGGAGAGCCCCTCGACGGCAATATGGAAGCGAACCATGCGCTCGCGTTCCAGCAGTTCGCGCTCGGGATTCAACGCGGGGTGTGTGAGGCGGATTTCGAGTTCCGGGGCGAAGGCTTCTTCGGAAGCCTGGCGGGCACGAACCTTGAGGCCCAGGTTATGGGCCACGCGGAACAGCCAGCCGCGGATGTTTTCGATTTTTTCGCCTTTTTTGAGGGTGGTGTAGAGACGCAGGAAGACTTCCTGAACGGATTCCTGGGCCTTCGGCGGGTGGACGCCGAGCGTCAGGAGGTAGCGGTATAAGTCTTCGCGAGTATCTGCAAACAACTGAGCCACCTGGTCTTGCAACTCCGAACTGGATTGCGGCTGTCGAAGGAATCCCACTGGCCCTTCACCTATCCGAATCCCAGAACATTGTAGCGAGCCATCTCAAAGACCCTTGACCAGGCCATTTCCACTACACCGATTGAAAAAATATATTTCTTCAATTATTCGGGTTTCCGGTTCCCTCAGTGTAGTTGAAGCGGGTCGTCCGAGGGTCTTTGGCATGGACACCTTGAAAATTCAGCCTCACGCCCAGGTAAGCGTGGCGATTGTCACCTATAACAGCGAGCGTTATATACGCCGTTGCCTGGAAGCGGTACTCAAACAGACCGGAGTGGTACTCGACGTTGTGGTGGTGGATAACGCCTCCACGGATGCGACGCGGGCGATCCTGCAGCGGTATCGGGGCCGCATCCGAACCATCCACAACGACCACAACGCGGGATTCGCGGCGGGGCAGAACCAGGCTATCCGAGCCAGCCGGGCCGACTGGGTGCTGACGCTGAACCCGGACGTGCTGCTGCTGCCCGATTTCATACGGACGCTGGTGGAAGCGGGAGAAGCGGACGGATCGGCCGGATCGGTGTGCGGCAAGCTGCTCTCGATCGGCGCGGGGTTCCAGCCGCTGGCGGAGCGGCGGATCGACTCGGCGGGAATTTTTTTCACGCCGGCCATGCGGCACTTCGACCGGGGATGGCACGAGCCGGATAGCCCGACCTACGACACCATGGAGTACGTGTTTGGGGCCAGCGCGGCGGCGGCGCTCTACCGGCGGGAGATGATCGAAGACGTGGCCGTGGACGGGAACTTTTTCGATCCGGATTTCTTCTGCTATCGCGAGGACGCGGACGTGGCCTGGCGGGCGTTGCTGCAAGGGTGGCGATGCCTATACACACCGGCGGCCGAATCGTATCACGTGCGCAGCGTGACGCCGGGGAGCCGGCGGGCGGTGCCGGCGGCCATCAACATGCACTCGGTGAAGAACCGCTTCCTGATGCGGATCAAAAACTCGACGGCGGGACTGTACCGGCGGTTCTGGCTGCCGATGACGCTGCGCGACCTGTTGGTGATTGGGGGCGTGGCGTTCGGCGAGCCGGGCTCGCTGGCGGCCTTCTGGCACTTGGCGAAGTGCGTGCCGCGAGCGCTGCGGGAGCGGCGGGAGATCATGAGCCGGCGGCGCGTGGACGACCGGGCGGTGGCGGAGTGGTTCAGCTTCCAGCCGGTGGCGCAGGCGGTGGGAGAGATTACGCCGGCGACCGGGTGGGCGGACGCGGAGCCGCGCTACGTGGCGGAACGGACGGCTTAAGAAGTTGATCGGCGGCCAAGTGGGACCGGCCTCCTGGCCGGTCGACGCGCCGGAGACGCGCTCCGCGGCTTGACCGGCCAGGAGGCCGGTCCCACCAAGGCGCTGATACCATGGAGACACTCCTATGAGTTATCAGTGGCTCCACGTGCGCATCACCGAAGAGAGCGAGCGGCGGAAAAGAGAAGCGAGCACGCTGGAGAAGCTGCCGCAGGCGCTGGAGGAAGTGCGTGGCGCGATGGCGGCGTGCGTCGAGGCCTACACGCGGACGTTTGGACCGGAGACGGCCGAGTTGCAGGCGTCGGGGCAGCGGCTGTGGATGATCGTGCGGGAAGAACAGAACGGGCGGTGGGAACAGCGCTCCAAGGTGGACGTGACGGTGGCGCCGGCGCTGCCGGGGTTCCGCATCGAGCGAGGCGGCGAGCCGCTGGAAATCGTGGTGGGAATTCTGCCGGGAGACAAGCTGTTCTACCGCGACGGGGACCAATACCTCACCATGGAAGAACTGACGCGGCGGATTCTGGATAAGGCGCTGTTTCCGAAACTCGGCGAGTGAGCGCTCAGTCCACCGTGAAGCGGGTCTCGCTCGACTTCGAGACGCCGTTCGGGTCGGTGATGGTAGCGCGCAGGATGTAACTGCCGACCGGCAGTTCCAGCCATTCGACGAACGGCCCCGATATTTCAGCCAGCACGTTCTGCGCCACCACCTGCACGGTTTGTCCGCCCGACGTGGTGACTTCAGCAGTGATGTGGAACCGGCCGGCCATGGGATCCGGAGTGATGACCAGCGTGTTGAGCCGGCTGCCGGTGTTGCCGGAAGGCGATCCGCCACCGGTTACGATGGTGATGCGGCGGTCCTGATCGGAACGGAAGGTCTTGGCCGGGCGGGCTGCGGCGGTGCCCATTTGTTCGAGCGGGGCGAGTCCCTTGACGGCGAGCGGGGCCTGTTTTTCGGATGGGTCCATGGTCATGCGAAATTCGCCCGTCATGGTGGGGTCGACGAACTCGATGATGATGTTGGTGCCGATGCCTTCGATGAAACGGTAACGCCATTGCTGGAACGGGAAGGTGGAAGTCGTGCCGCCACCCTGCGAGGCAGGCCGCTGGTAGGAACCGCCGGAGGAGTGGTCTTCGATCTCATCGGGTGGGCCGTAGGTGATGTAGATGCGGCCGCGGTCGGTTTTCCAGCCGGGGATGCGCGACGCAAAATGCTGGTTGGCGTAAGCGATGCGGCGATAATGCTCCTCGCGGAATTCGTTTTCAGGGGTGCCGGGAGTGGGATCGCGGCGCAGCCAGAACTGCTCGATGAAGTGCTCGCGCTCTTCATCGGTCTGCAGGCCCAAGAAGGCGGAGCGTTCCGCATCCGTGATGATGTAGGCAACGTCTTCGTTCAGCCATTTCCGATAAGGAGTGGCAAGCTCATTGCGCAGTTGCTTTTGCTTGGCCTGGCGCTCCTTGTCGGTCATGGGGCCGGCGCTGTCCTGGGGCATGAAGGCGCGGGGCTCGACCTGGAAAGGAAGGAAGCCGGCCCGGTCCCGGTCTGTGAGGCGTATCCGGAGAGCATTCGGTAGAGGGCTCGATTGGGGTTCGACCGTCTGAGACTCCAGCAAGCGTGCTTCGAGGGCGACGGGCGGGATGCTTTGGCGAGCGGGTGGCTTCGCCGGCCACGCGGCCAGCGCGGCGGCGCAGGTGATCAGTAACAGGCCGGCGGCGAAGACCGGCGTGGCACTGGGCTGCGCGGGCGGCGGCGAGGTGAGCAGGCGGCGGATGCGTTTCATGAGATTTCCTCCGGTGGCGGCGACGGCGGCTTCGAGAGCCAAGGCTCGGCGGTGTTCGAGCGCGGCCAGGGTGGCGGCGTAGACACGGGCGTCGCCGGTGATTTCGACGACGCAATCGTCACAGCAGTTTTCGCGTTCCTCGCGCGCCACGCGCGAGGCCCACCAGACGGCCGGGTGGTAGAACAGGAGACCTTCGGCGAAGCCCTGGAGCAGGTTCACCAGATAATCGTGACGGCGGATGTGCGCCAGTTCGTGGATCAGGATGCACTCAATCTGTCCGGCGGGCAGATTGGCCAGGCAGCCGAGCGGCATCAGGATGACGGGGCGCAGATAGCCGACCAGAACGGGCGCGTCGGTGAAGCAGGATTCAAGCAACCGCACGGGCCGCCAGAGGCGCATGCGGTCGCAGAGCTGTGCAAGGCGATCCTGCCAGGCAGGCGGCGATGCGCAGATGCCGCGGCTGCGCAGGCGCCGGGCGGCCAACCAGGCGGCCAGGCCGCGCGCATAAAAAAACGCGACGCCAAGGAACCAGCAAGGCGCGAGCCAGGGGAGGAAGTCGCGGAAGGTGCGGGGAGCGGGTGCGGGTTGGAACGGGGGCAGAGCGGAAATCCGCGCCACGTGGTTCGGTAGGCGCACGGCGGTCACGGCTTCGAGGTTGTGGCCCGGAAGCAATACGACTAGCGTGATGGCGAAGGCTAGGGGCATCGCCAGCAATGTGAAGCAGGCGGCGGCATAGCGCGCGCGAGCGGACGACGGGCGGAGCACGACGAGCGCGGCGGCCAGAACCGCGGCCAGCGCGGCGCCTTCCCAGAGGAAGTGAATCAGCGCCCAGCCGACGGCTTGCGCGACGGGCGTGTGAACCCAAAGAGCGAGTGCATTCATGGCGTCCCCTTTTCGTAGTCTTCCAGGAACTGGCGGAGCTCGGCAAGCTCTTGGCGCGAGGCGCGGCGGGATGAGAGAGCGCCTAGCAGGAGGCTTTTGGCGGAGCCGGCGAAGGCGCGCTGCAGCAGGTCGCCGGCAAGTTGGCGCCGGGTCCATTCTGCCGGGCGGCTGGCGGAGTAGATATGGGCGCGCTGCTTTTCGTCGCGCCGGACCAGCCCCTTTTCGGACATGATCTGCAGCACCTTCAGAACCGTGGTGTACTGTGTCGGTTTGCGGCGGACGATGGCTTCGTGGACGGCGCGCACGGTGGAGGCCCCGCGGCTCCAGAGGACCGTGAGGATTTCGAGTTCAGCATCGGTGGGGCGAGGCGGATCGGTCGGTTTGGCCGGCATCTACGAAGACTGTACTACGAAGAGTGTCGTGGAGTCAAGAGGAAATTCTGAGGCGGAGGCGAAGCCTTGGCTACTCCACGATGTCTTTGCGCTTGACGGTGGGCCGGGCGTCAGTGCCGGTGTCGGGGAGTTTGTCGTCGCCGGCACGGATCAAGTGCGGGCGGTTCTCGGTCGACGGCTGGCGACGGTTTTCCAGGGTAATGAGGCGATCGCGCATGTCCCGGTATTCAGACGTGGTCACAACGTACTCGGACCTGGAGGGGAGAATCCGCTGGATTTCCTTTTCGGTGCGGTCGATGCGGTCGGAATCCATGGGGTGCGTGGCCAGGACCTTGGCGACGGCACTTGGCCTGGTCTTTTGCATGGACTCGAGTTTTTCGAAAATGCTGACGGCGCCGGTGGGATCGTAGCCGGCGGCGTACATGTACTGGACGCCGAGGTAGTCGGCTTCAGTCTCATCGTGGCGGCTGAAGCCGCGGGAGGCGATGGGGATAGCTGCGTTGACCGCCTGACGGGCGCCGTAACCGGCCCACCCGCCAAGAAGGACGCCGGGAATTATGCCGGCGACGCCGGCGATTTGCGCTTTGGTGGCCTGGCAGGTCATGTGGCGCGCGGCCACGTGAGCGATTTCGTGGGCCAGCGCGCCGGCGAATTCATCCTCTTCGGAGGCTACTTTGATGAGGCCGGTGTAAACGAAAACGTAGCCGCCGGGAAGCGCAAAGGCGTTGGCCTCATCTCCATCAATGACGTAAAAAATGAAGGGCACCTTGGCGTCGGAGTTGCGCGCGAGGTTTTGCCCGATGCGGTTCACGTACTCGGAGATGATGGGGTCATCGAGAAGCCTGGACTGTTTGGTGACCTCGCGGGCCAATTGCTGGCCGAGGGCCATCTCCTTCTGGATGGAGTACAGGTTGAGGCAGTTGCCGACATTGCGGTCGCCGATTTGGGACGGATCGTCCTTGGGCTTTTTCTGATCGGCGGCGAGCGCAGTCGATGCCAGCGCCAGCGCGAGCGCGGCGGCAGACAGCAATTTCATGGATGGCTCCTGGAACCCATTTCACTTATTGTAAGAGAATCGGGATTGTTATGGATGATAAATTTTCAGGGCCAGAGCCCCTGTGGAGCCGGTACGCCGGGCAGTTCCCGGTGCGCGACCGGTTGATTTACCTGAACCATGCGGCCGTTGCGCCGCTATCGAAGGCGGCCGCGGAGGCCATGCAGGGCCTGGCGGAGGATTGCTCGCACTTCGGCAGCCTGCACTATAAAGACTGGCTGGCGGTTTACGAAGGGCTGCGGGTGGCCGCGGCGCGGCTGATCGGGGCGGAGCGCTCGGAGATCGCGCTGGTCAAGAACACGTCGGAAGGGATTGCCACG
>JBEKQS010000025.1:0-43802 GCA_049519475.1 Bryobacteraceae bacterium
TCGCCGTCCGCAATCACCAGCCGGTCGCCTTCGCGGATGCTCACGGTATCGCACTCCACCGGCAGCAGGCCATTGTTCACCGCGTTGCGGTAATAGGTGCGCGAGAAACTACGGGCCACCACCGCGCGAATGCCTGCGCCTAGCACCGCCGTCACGGCTACTTCCATGGCCGAGCCGCACCCGAAGTTCTTACCGGCCACAATCACATCGCCCGCTTCCACGGTGGCGGCGAAGCGCGGGTCGATCTCTTCAAACAAATACTTGCGCAGCACGGCCGGATCGAGGCTCTCACGCTTGCGCCGCGAGGTGATGATGTAATCCGTGTTGATGTCGCTTCCGAAGACACGCGCCCGGCCGGTCATGCTTCGATCTCCCGGGGATCGGTGATCGCGCCGCGCGCCGCCGCCGCCGCGCAACTGGCCGGCGAGGCCAGATAAATGAAGGCGGAGCTGTTGCCCATCCGGCCCTTGAAATTCCGGTTGGCAGTGGAAATCACGTTGACCCCGTCGCCGGGAATCGCACCGCAGGTGCCGCAACAGGAGCCGCAGCCGGGCGTCACGACGACCGCGCCCATGGCCACGAAATCGGCCAGGGTGCCATCCTGCGCCAGCGCCTCCATCACCGCGCGCGAAGCCGGCGTCACCACCAGTTGCACGCCGCGCGCCACGCCGCCGCCGGCTTTCAGCACGTCTCGCGCCTGGTGAAAATCCTTAACGCGCCCACCCGTGCAGGTGCCCAGGTAGACCATCTGGATCGGCGTCCCGGCCGCCTGTACGAGCGGCTCCACGCGGTCCACCTGGTGCGGCAGAGCCACCTGGGGGGCCAGCGCGTCCAGGCGAAGCGCGATTTCGCGGGCGTAGCGCGCATCGGCATCGGCATCGATTGCTTCGAAGTCCTGGCGTGAGCGGCCGGCCAGATATTCGCGGGTGTGTTCATCGGCGGGAAAGATGCCGTTCTTGGCGCCCATCTCCACCGCGAAATTGCTGAGCACCAAGCGATCGTCCATGTCCAGAGCGTCCACGCCCGGGCCGCCGAATTCCAACGCCTGGTAGGCCGCGCCGTCCGCGCCCAGCGCCGCGGCCAGCGCGAGCGCCGCGTCCTTGGCGTAAACCCCGCGCGGCAATTCGCCCGAGAGGGTCACGCGGATGGATTCCGGAACGCGCAGCCACAGGCGGCCGCAAATCAGAACGGCCGCCAGGTCCGAAGAGCCGATACCGGTGGCAAAGGCATTGAGCGCGCCGCATGTCACCGCGTGGCTGTCGGCCCCCACTACCAGGTGGCCGGGAAGCGCACGGCCCGCTTCCACCATCAGTTGATGGCCAATGCCCTGTCCCACGTCCCACAGTTCGATTCCAAATTGCCCGGCGAACTCGCGGAGCCGCTGGTGGAGCAGCGCGATGGCGCGGCTGGTCGCCGGGGCATAGTGATCCAGCGCGAATACGATGCGCGCGGCGTCACGCACCGAGATACCGCCCATGGCCTCGAAATAATCGATGGCCATGGGCGCCGAGCCGTCCGTGCCCATGGCGCAATCGACGCCGCATACCACCACGCGGCCGGCGCGCGCATCCACGCCGGATTTCGCGGAAAGGATTTTCTCGCTGATGGTTTTGCCGGCCATTGCTTGGATGATAGCGCGACGGTGGGGCAGTCCCCCTGGACTGCGGCCGACGCCTCGTCGGCCTCTCGGAGTTTTTCAAAGGACTTGATTCTTGGAGAGGAGAGCGGGTCCAGGGGACCCGCGCAGACCAGGGGGTCTGCCCCACCAAACACTTACTCCTTCTTCACGTTGTACGCGAAGTTAATTTGCACGCGAATTTCGGCGCCTCTGTATGCCGCGGGCAACGGGGGGAACGGGCTGGCAGCGCTAATGGCGGCAATGGCGGCGTTGTCCAGGGCAGGCACGCCGGTGGTTCCGACGAACACCACTTTGCCCAGGCCGCCGTTGCGCAGCAGTTCTACCTGCACGCCCACCTTGCCGGTGCGGCCTTGCCTGACGGCGTCGGGCATGATGGCGAACCAGCGGCCCTTGACGGCAGCCAGCACTTGCGCCAGGTACGGGCGGAAATCCACGCCCTGTGCGTCGCTCAACAGTTGTGGAAGTTCGGCGGTGGCCGGCGGACCGGCGGGAACAATACCAGGGCTGCTGGCGCCGCCGGAATGCAGGACGCCGCGGATGGCGTTCTCCACCGACGGGCCGGGAATCGGCAGCACCCGCTGGTCCGGCGGGACCTGGCGGGGCGCGGTCACGTCTTCAAACCCCGGCTGGGGCTTTTCCACCGCCTGAATCTGGGGCGGGCCCACGGGCAGCGTGAGCTTGGGTGTTTCGTTATTGAGCTCCACCTTAGGCGGTTCCGGTAGTGCGGCCGCCTGCGCCGGTTTGGGGGTAGGCGGCGCGGGCGCTGCCGGCTGAGGCTGCGGCGGAGGAGCGGCCGGCGGCGCGGGCGGCAAGTGAATACGGGGACGCGGTTCGATATGGGTGGCGTTGAATTCCTTGTCGACCTTGCCCGCGTTGGGTTCTTTCTGGGTAAGCAGGCTCAGCGGCTCGATGAGCGGCGTGACCACGGCTTCCATTCTTCGGCGGGCGGGCGGCTGCATGATGGATTCGGGCACCGCGACGATGAACACGATGGCGGCGATATGAACCAGCACGGACATGACGGCCGCGCGTCCGGTGCGGGCACGGCCTGAAGGGTCGCTCCAATCCGTGAGAAGGTGGAGTTCCAGATCGGCAGGAGGTTTTCCTACGGTTTCCATCCGGCTTCCAAAGACCGCGAGACCACGTCCGAGTGCTCCTTAATCTTATCAAGAATGGCCAAAGCGGCCCCTAGGGTTTGACGCGCGGCGGAGCCGGAACATTTCGGGGGATTTCGGGTTTCCAGGCTGTCCAGGAAGGCATCGAGCTGGAGCTTCAGGGGCTCGGCTTTCGAGACAGGAACCTGCTCGAAACCGATCTGCCGGCCGGCGCCCACCGAAAAGATCACCAAATCCTGCCGGCCGTAGTCGAGCGACAGGTATTGCTGCGGCTGGAACAGGCGTAGTTTGCGGACGCGCTCGGTGGAGACGCGGCTGGCGGTGAGGTTGGCCACGCAGCCGTTGGGGAACTGCAAGCGCACGTTGGCGATGTCCACTTTCCCGGAGAGGATGCGGATGCCGGCGGCACGGATCTCCTGTGGTTCAGCGCGGGCCAGGGCCAGCACGATATCGACGTCGTGGATCATGAGGTCGAGCACCACGTCCACGTCCAGGCTGCGCGGGCTGAAGATGTTGAGCCGGTGAATCTCGAAGAAGAGCGGCAAGGTGGCGCGTTTCTCCAACTCGACGACCGCGGGGTTGAAGCGCTCCAGATGGCCCACCTGCAGGATGCGGCCGTGGCGCGCGGCGGCGGCCACGATGGCGTCGGCGGCTTCGAGATCGGGCGCAATGGGTTTTTCCACCAGCACGTCGATGCCGGCTTCGATGAGCGCCAGGGTCACGGCTGCGTGCGCGGTGGTGGGCACCGCGACGATGGCGGCGTCCACTTTGCCGGCCAGCGCGCAGGCGTCGGTGAGAGGCTCGGCTTGATAGAGCGCGGCGGATTCGGCGGCGCGCGCGGCATCGGTATCCACCACGGCTCGGAGTTGGGCGCGCCCGGATTCGTGAACGACGCGGCAGTGGTTCTTCCCGAATTGTCCGGCGCCGATAACGGCCAGTCGATGTTTCGTCAACTAGAACCCCACAATGGCGAGATTGGCCGAATCGGCCTGTTTCAACATTTCTTCCCGGTCGAGCATCAGGGTGCGGCCGGCCTCCACGGCGAGCACGGTGGTTCCGGTTTCGCGCATCACCGGGATGGTGCTCAAACCAACCACGGGAACGTCGAACAGGAGGTGCTCGCGGCGGCGAGCCACTTTGACCAGCGAGAGGCGGCGTCCGTTCACCAGGCCGGCGGCGCGGCGCAGCATGGCGTCGGTGCCTTCCATGGCTTCGAGGGCCACGCAGGCGCGTGCGCAGATAGCCACGCTTTGGCCCACATCGAAACCGGCCAGCGCATCGGCCACGCGCCGGCCGTATTGGATGTCGGCGGTTTCTTCCTTTTGCGGCTCGCGCCGGGACATCGCGCCGGGAGTGGCCAGCAGGGGCTTCAACAGCGCCGTGGAATCGCTCAGGTGGATGCCCTCGTCCGCGAGGATTTTGATGACGCCGCCAACCAGGCCGTCGGTGTTCTTCGAGGGCAGCGAAGCCAGCAGCTTGAACAGGCGCCAATCCGGCACGATGGACGAAAAAATCCTGGCGTGCTTCACCTGGCCGCACATCACCACTTCGGTAATGCCTTCCTGCTTCAGGATGTCGATGAGCTTAGAGAGCTGGCCGAGCGAGATCCAATAGCAGCGCGCCGCCAGAGCTTCAATTTGTGGGGAGGCTTCTTCCTGGATGGCGATGACGGTGACGTCGTGGCCCAGGCTGCGCGCGCTTTCGAGCGCCAGCTCGGGAAAGCGGCCGTTTCCGGCAATGAGGCCGTAGCGCATGGACTTGAATAGATTACCTGACCACTCTACCTGGCTATTTCATTTAACAACGCCGCGCTCCGAAGCGCGGATGAATTCGAGCAACTCTTCCACCTCGTCCGAAGCCGGCACTTCGGCGCGGATGCGTTCGACGGCCTGCGAAGTGTTGAGGCCCGAGCGGGTGAGCAGGCGGAAAGCCGTCTGCAGGGATTCGATCACGGGCTTCGAAAAACCGCGCCGTTCCAGGCCCACGCTGTTGGCGCCGAACACGCTCACTTCCGGCTTGTTGCTGGTGAGCGAGAACGGCAGGATGTCCTGCTTGATTACGCTATACGGACCGATGAAGGCGTGCCGGCCGATGCGGCAGAATTGATGGACGCCGCTGAACGGGCTGACATCGGCCCAATCGTCGATGATGACGTGGCCGGCGAGGCCCACGGAGTTGCCGAGGATGACGTGGTCGCCGATGCGGCAGTCGTGCGCCACGTGAGTGTAGGTCATCAGCAGGTTGTCGCTGCCGATGGAAGTGACCAAGCCGCCGCCTTGGGTGCCGCGGTGGATGGTCACGAACTCACGGATGCGGTTGCGGTGGCCGATGCGGGTTTCGGCGCGCTCGCCTTGATACTTCAGATCCTGCGAGGCCACGCCGACGCTCGAGAACGGAAAGAAAATGTTGTCTTCACCGATGCGCGTGGGGCCTTCCAGGTAGAGGCTGGCCATCAGGCGGGTGCGTGCGCCGATTTCCACTTCCGGGCCCACGATGCAGTATGGACCGATGTCGGCGCTTTCCGCGATGCGCGCCCGCGGGTCCACGATGGCGGTCGGATGGATGGGCATTTAAGCGGCCGGCGCCGGCGGCTTTTCTTCCTTGTCGGCGAGCTTGCACATGACTTCGGCCTCGGCTACCACCACGCCATCCACGGTGGCGACTCCGGCCATTTTGGCGACGCTGGCCTTGCGCTTGATTACTTTCATTTCCATGCGCAGCGTGTCGCCGGGCACCACCGGCTTGCGGAAGCGGGCGTTCTCAATGGCCACCAGGAACACCAGCTTATTGTGCCGGTCCTCCATGCCCTTGAGCACCAGCACGCCGGCGGTCTGCGCCATGGCTTCGACGATGAGGACACCCGGCATCACCGGGAAGTCGGGGAAGTGGCCCTGAAAAAAGGGTTCGTTGGCCGTAACGTTCTTGATGCCGACGATGCGTTCGGCGTCTATTTCGACGATGCGGTCCACCAGCAGAAACGGGTAGCGATGGGGAAGAATCTCCCGGATGTCATTAATGTCCAAAACTGTCATGGAAGAGGCTATTATCGCATGAAGCACTCAGGCCGTAATCCGTCGATAACCGGCTCTGAGTTTACCGCAGAGACGCGGAGACGCGGAGAAAACTGAGAGAAACAAGAGTTTCGATTGAGTCCGTCTCTCTTCTCTTTCGTAACGCCGGCGGACGGTATCCGCGCCAACTCTCCAATTCCTCAGTTCTTCTCTGCGTCTCAGCGTCTCTCCGGTGAAGATGACGTTAAAGGCTATCATAAAGCCGTGGATCCCCTTCTCTCCTACGTGGCCGCGCGGCAGCGCGAGATTGCCGCGCTCATCCGTCAATTCGCGGAATGCGAGTCGCCGAGCGACGACCCGGCGGCGGTCAACCGGTTCGTGGAACTGGTCTCCGATACAGTGGCGCCCATGGCGCGGGTGAAGACCAGGCACGGCGGCAGGCGAGGCAAGCACCTGTTGTGCGAAATGAAGCTGCCGGGCCGAAAGAAGAGCGGGCAGATTCTCGCGCTGGGCCACTCCGACACGGTCTGGCCGCTGGGCACGCTGCGCAGCATGCCCTTCCGCGAGGCGGAAGGCCGGCTGTGGGGGCCCGGCGTGCTGGACATGAAGGCGGGCATCGCGTTCTTCGTGTTCGCCGCGCGCGCGCTGCGGGATCTGGAAATCGCGGTTCCCTCGAAGGTGCTGCTGCAACTCAATTCGGATGAAGAAGTGGGCAGCGAGACTTCGCGCCCGCTCACCGAAAAGAACGCCCGGGCCAGTAAAGCGGTGCTGGTGCTGGAGCCCGGGACGGGCCTGGCAGGCAAGCTGAAAACGGCGCGCAAGGGCGTGGGCGGCTTCACGATTGTGGTGCGCGGCAAGGCGTCGCATGCGGGCGTGGATTTTGCCTCGGGAGCAAGCGCGGTGCTGGAGCTGGCGCGGCAGATCGACCATATCGCGGCATTCACGCAGGCGGCGCGGGGAATCACGGTGAACCCCGGGGTGATTTCGGGCGGCACGCGTTCGAACGTGGTGGCGGCCGAGGCGCGGGCGGAAGTGGACATACGGGTGATGAAGTTGAGCGACGCGGCCGCGCTCGAGAAGAAGTTTCGCGCGCTGCGGGCCTTCGATGCGCGGTGCAGCATCGAAATCAGCGGAGGGTTGAACCGCCCGCCCATGGAGCGGTCGGCGGGAATCGTCAAACTATTCCGCACGGCACAGAAGCTGGCGCGCGGGCTGGGCGTGGAAGTGGAGGAATCGCTGAGTGGCGGCGGCTCGGACGGCAACTTTACCGCGGCGCTGGGGATTCCGACGCTGGACGGGGTGGGCGGCGTTGGCGAAGGCGCGCACGCGGCGAACGAAAGCATCCTGGCGAACCGCATGGCCGACCGAACGGCGCTGATCGGGAAGCTGCTGGCGGCGCTGTAAGGCAAGCGATGCGGGGCAGCCAATCATGGCTCGCACGAGTGCGTGCGCCACAACCAAATCCTCGGAGCGTCTACTCGGCTTGCGCGGCGGTGAAGTAGGCGCAATCCGGATGGTGGAATACCAGCGCGCTGACGCTGGCTTCGGGCTCCATCATCATGCCCTCGGTGAGTTGCACGCCGGCTTCTTCCGGCCGCAGCAGTTGGAAGAGCCCCTGCTGATCGTCCAGGTTGGGACACGCCGGATAACCGAAGCTGTACCGCTTGCCGCGGTATTTCGAGGTGAACCGGTCGTGCATGGTGAGCGTGGGCGGGTCCGGAAAACCCCAATCCTCGCGGATGCGCCGGTGCAGCCACTCCGCGGTTCCTTCGGCGGTTTCGATGGCCAGCGCCTGTATGGCGTGCGCCTTGAAAAATTCGCCGGCTTGCTTCCACTCTTCCGAATGCTCCCGCACGCACTCGCCCGCCGTCACCACAAACAACGCGAGGTGATCGCGGCGGCCTTCCTCCGCTTCCAGGATGTAATCGCTCAGGCACAACCCGTCTTGGCGCGGCTGCCGCCCGAAAAGAAAAGTGTGGATGGGACGCGAGCCCGCGGGCGCAAACAGATGGATACTGTTGCCCGCGCGCTCGGCTTCGAAAAACTGCCACACCGCCTTCACCTTCATGAACTGGAAGGCGGCCTTCTTCACCTCTTCCATGTTGTGGAACAGTTCCAGCGCTTTGGGATCGTGCTCCACCAGCGCCTTCTCGAAATTCCCTTTGTAGCCGAGATGGCGGCCAAACAGCATATACGGATTGATGTAACTCCAGACTTCCGCCAGGTGAGGGACGCCGCGCAGCTTGCGCTCCAGATAGGGCGCCGCGGGAATGGGAATATCCGTCCGCACTTTCGAACTGCGCCGCGTGCCCACGGGCGCCGCCGCTGGTTCCGCCGGCGCCTCGGCCGCAACATCCCCAACCGGCTTGTGCGCTTCGAGCACCGCCCGGCGCGATGCCGGATCCATGATGCGATTCATCAGGCTCAGGCCGGTCATGGCGTCTTTGGCGTAACACACCGCTTCGCCATAGGCCGGCGCAATCTTACCGCGCGTAAATTTCTCGGAAAGCGCCGCTCCACCCACCAGCAGCGGCGCGGTGATCCCAGCCGTCCTCAGGTCGGTCGCGGTGATCACCATCTGCTGCGTGCTTTTTACCAGCAGCCCGGAAAGCCCGATGGCGTCCGGCTGGTGTTCCTGGCAGGCGCGGATCAGCGTTTCCGGCGGCACCTTGATGCCCAGGTTCACCACCGTGTATCCGTTGTTCGAAAGGATGATCTCCACCAGGTTCTTGCCGATATCGTGAACGTCGCCTTTGACCGTAGCCAGGAGAACCTTGCCGCGCGCCGCCGTATCTTCCTTCACCATGAACTGTTCCAGGTGGCTCACCGCCGCCTTCATGGCTTCGGCCGATTGCAACACTTCCGCCACAATCAGCTCGTTGTTGTTGAACAGCCGGCCCACTTCCGACATGCCGGCCATCAGCGGCCCGTTGATGATGTCGAGCGGCGCGGTCCCCTCGGCGCGCTTTTTTTCCAGATCGGGGATCAGTCCGTCTTTGGTGCCTTCGATGATGTAGTTGGCGAGGCGCTGGTCGAGCGGCAGATCTTCCGCCCGCTGCTTCACGCGCGCTCCGGTCTTGCGGAAATGGTCGGTGATGGCCGCGATGTGCCACTGGTTGAGGGCGGCTTTTTGTTCCGCGGTCTGTAAGCGCCAGTCCTCCGGCGCGGTGCGCAGAGATTCGTCGGCGGCATCCACGGCCGGCCAGTTGAACAGCAGGTTCTCCGCCAGCCGCCGCTCGTGTTCGGGAATCGAAGCGAAGCGCTCCAGCTTTTCGGCATTGACAATCGCCAGGTCCAGGCCGGCCTTGGTGCAGTAATAGAGAAAGACCGAGTTCACCACCTCGCGCGCGGCCGCCGGCAGCCCGAAGGAGATGTTCGAAATGCCCAGCACGGTCTTGGAGTACCGCAGCTTCTCCTTGATCAGCCGGATGCCTTCGATGGTTTCCACGGCGGCGCCGATATAGTTGACGTCGCCGGTGGCGCACGGGAAAACCAGCGGGTCGAAGATCAGGTCCTCGGCCGGGATGGCGTATTTTTCCGTCAGCAGTTGGTAAGAGCGCTCCGCCACCGCCAGCTTGCGCTCGCGCGTGAAGGCCTGCGCCTGCAGTTTGTCTTCGTCGATGGAGCCCACCACCAGCGCCGCGCCATAGCGTTTGGCAAGCGGGCAGACGCGCTCGAATTTCTCTTCGCCGTCTTCCAGGTTGATGGAGTTGATGATGCTCTTGCCCTGGCACCACGTGAGCGCCCGCTCGATGGACTGCGGATCGGTGGTGTCGATCATGATGGGCGCTTTGATCTTGCGGATCAGCCGGTCGTAGAAAGGCTCGATATCGGCCATCTCGTCGCGATCGGCAGATTGCAGACAGACATCCACAATGTGCGCGCCATTCTTCACCTGACGCCGCGCGATCTCACTGGCTTCTTCCCACTTTTCATCCGCCACCAGGTTCTTGAACAGCCGCGAGCCGATCACGTTGGTGCGTTCACCCACAATCAGCGGCCGGACGCTCTCTTCGGCTTCCACCAGGTCGATGCCGGAATAGTACGCGCGGTGCGAGCGGCCCGGAATGGCGCGCGGGCGCTTGCCCTCGGCCATGCGGGCGATCGCGCGGATGTGCGCGTCGGTGGTGCCGCAGCATCCGCCCACGATGTTCAGCCACCCGTTCTCCAGGAAGCGTTCCAGTTGCGCCGCGATGGAGGCCGGCGTCTCCAGGTACTTGCCTTCCTCGTTCGGCAGTCCCGCGTTGGGGTAGCACGAAACCCGCACCGGCGCCATCTCGCTGATGGTGCGCAGATGGTCCGTCATGAACTCCGGCCCGGTGCCGCAGTTGAGCCCGATGGAAAGCAAATCGGCATGCAGCACGGAAGCGCAGAAGGCGTCGGCCGTTTGCCCCGCCAGCATGGTGCCCAGCGTTTCGATGGTACCGGAGACCATCACGGGAATCGGCCGGCCCAATTCCCGGCGCAGGCGCTCGATCCCGACCAAGGCCGCCTTCACCGCGCGCGTATCGTTGCAGGTTTCCGCCGCCAGGATGTCGGCGCCGCCGTCGAGCAGGCCCTTGGCGCGCTCGTAATACACTTCCACCAGTTGCGCGAACGTCACCCCGCCGACCACCGTAATCGATTTCGTCGTCGGCCCCATCGAGCCGATCACGAAGCGCGGCCTGGCACCCGTCGAGAACTCTTCCGCCGCTTCCCGCGCCAGCTTGGCCGCGGTGACGTTCAGCTCATATACGTCGCCCGAGAGTCCATAGTCGCCCAGCGAAATCCGGTCGCAATTGAAGGTATTGGTTTCGATGGCGTCCGATCCCGCCTCGAGATACGCGCGGTGGATCTCCGTCACCACGTCCGGCCGCGTGCGGTTCAGGCTCTCATTGCAGCCTTCGAGCGCTGCCCCGCCGAAATCCGCGGCCGTGAGGTTGCGCTGTTGCAGCATGGTCCCCATGGCCCCGTCGAGGACGAGGACACGTTCGGCCAGGATGTCGCCGAGCGCCTCTTGGCGCTCCGAGGGAGAAGTCATAGCAGGGGTACTCTAACCAGTCTAACAGGGGCCGAACGCGTGCTTGTGGGACACGCTGAAAGCCCAATGTCACTTAGCTTTCGCAATGGTGAGGTTCGGCGTAAGTTGTGGGGCAGACCCCCTGGTCTGCGCGGGACGCCCTCGTCCCGCAGCCGGAACAACGATATCAGCATCACGCAAAACGCCAGCAGGCCGACGGGGCGTCGGCCGCAGACCAGGGGGTCTGCCCCACGATTCTTACAGATGTTCAGTAGTGGGAAAACTAAATGGCATTGGGCTGAAAGCCTGGCCCCACATGATCACAACCGGACGAGTGTATGCTGGGCATATGCGATCTCGGGTGATCATTCTCGCGGTGCTGGCAGCGATTCCCGCGTGCGCGGACACGCGCTTCCGCGCCCGGCATATGACACGCACCGATGTGCCCGCCGGCAAGGGCCAATGCGATATCCGCCTTCAGGTGGATGGCCAGGCGGATGTCTCCGTGCGCGGCGACATGGTTATCATCCACACAATTTCCGGACAGGACGCCCGCGACGACGGCTCCGAATGCAATTTTCCGCTGCCCGATCACGAAGTCCGCGGTTTCAATTTCCAGGCGGTCGAAAGCCGCAATGAGATGCACCTGGCCGAGCCGCCCTCGGGGCACAACGATTTCGTCGCCATGGTGCAGATTCGCGATTCTGCGAGCGGCTTCGGCCGCTATCGCTTCCGCTTGAACTGGGAGACCGGCCCGGTCAGCGAATTACAGCGCGAGGCCGCCGGACGCCGCGATGAGGGCTTCACCGCGAACAACGCGCTCAACTTCCGCGGCCGCGGCATGGGCGAAGTGCGGATCAATGGCAACGGGCCGCGACGCCTGCAGGATGTCACCATCAATACCGATCGCGGCGGCCGGATCGTGGTCTCCTTCCGTAGCGAGGGTCCGCGCCCCATTGTGTTTACCGGCGCCGTGATCGCGCGTGAGGCGGGGCGTCTGAAGGCCGACATGGTGACCGAAGACGGCCGGCTCCACGGCCCCATGTACCTCTCGGTGGACGATCGCCAGAACGTCACCAACATCACCCTCGACGCGACCGACGGCCAAGAGCGCCTGCACCTGGGGTGGGACAAGCGGTAGGGCCCGTGCTCCGGGCTATCCAACTCGCCCCGCGAGATACCCGTCGATCCCCGCCGCCGCGCGGCGGCCTTCGGCAATCGCCCACACTACCAGCGATTGTCCCCGGCGCATATCGCCCGCCGCGAAAACCCCGGGCACGCTCGACAGGTGGTGGCCGTCCGTCGCCACATTGCCGCGCGCGTCCAGGTCAACGCCCAGTTGTTCGATGAGCCCGCGCGTCACCGGGCCCGTGAAGCCCATCGCCAACAAAACCAGATCCGCCTCCACTGAGAATTCCGTGCCGGGCACTGGATTCAGCTTGGCATCCACGCGCACCGCGTGAAGCTCACGCACGCGCCCCATCGCATCGCCCGTGAAACCGACCGTAGAGACGCTCCAATCGCGCTTCCCGCCTTCCTCGTGCGCGCCTTCCGAACGCAACTGCATGGGCCACATGGGCCACGGCGTGGAAGGCGAGCGCTCTTCCGGCGGCCGAGGCAGCAGTTCGAATTGGGTCACCGAAAGCGCGCCCTGCCGGTGGCACGTGCCCAGGCAATCCGCGCCGGTGTCGCCGCCTCCGACGATCACGACGTGCTTCCCGGTAACCAGAATCTGGCCGGGCACTTCGTCGCCTTCGCAGCGCCGGTTCTGTTGAGGCAGATACTCCATGGCGAAATGGATTCCCTCCAGCTCGCGCCCCGGCACCCGCAGATCGCGCGGCTGTTCTGCGCCGCCGGCCAGCAGGACGGCATCGTGGCTCGCGCGTAACTCCTCCGCCTGCACGTGCAACCCCACGTGAACGCCCGTGCGGAATTCCACTCCCTCGGCGCGCATCTGGTCGAGGCGACGGTCGATCAGCCGCTTCTCCATTTTGAAATTCGGGATACCGTAGCGCAGCAGGCCGCCGATGCGGTCGCTCTTTTCGAAGACCGTGACGCTGTGTCCGGCGCGCGCCAGTTGTTGCGCGGCCGCCAGTCCCGCCGGGCCCGAGCCGACGACGGCCACCCGCTTGCCCGTGCGCACCGCCGGCGGCTCCGGATGCACGAAGCCTTCTTCGAAAGCGCGGTCGATGATGGTCTTTTCGATTTGTTTGATGGTCACCGCGGGGGTAGTAATCCCCAGCACGCAGGCCGCTTCGCAGGGCGCCGGACAGATGCGCCCGGTGAACTCCGGAAAGTTATTGGTGGAGTGCAGCAGCCTGACCGCCTCGCGCCACTTGCCATCGCGCACCATCTCGTTCCAATCCGGAATCAGATTGGTCAGCGGGCAGCCGCTGTGGCAGAAGGGCACGCCGCAATCCATGCAGCGCGAGGCCTGCCGGCGCAAGTGTCCTTCGGCGAACGGCAGATAGATTTCGTTCCAGTCGCGCACGCGCTCGGCCGGCGCGCGGCGCGGCGCCACCTCCCGCGGCTCCGTCAGAAACGCGGCGCGCTCAGGCATGGATGGAATCCTTCCGCTCCGGCTGCGGCTCCACGGCGCGCAGATCGTTCGGATACACCTTTACGAATTGCTGCCGCATCTGCTCCCAGTTTTCGAGAATCCACTTGCCGCGCGGGCTGCCGGTGGCCGCCGCATGGCGCGAGATCAGCGCGTAGAGCATCTCTTCGTCGCCGGTGGCGGGCACCAGTTGCACGGAGCCCGGGTTGCAGCGCTTGACGGCGAAATCCCCCTCGGCGTCCAGCACGTAAGCGAAGCCGCCGCTCATCCCGGCGGCGAAATTCCGCCCGCACTTGCCCAGCACCACCACGGTGCCGCGCGTCATGTACTCGCACCCGTGGTCGCCCAGCCCTTCCACCACGGCCGTCGCGCCGGAGTTGCGCACAGCAAACCGCTCCCCGGCCACGCCGTTCAGAAAGGCCTCGCCGCTGGTGGCGCCATAGAGCGCCACGTTGCCGATCAGAACGTTCTCCTCCGGCAGGAAGCTGGAATTACGCGTCGGGTACACAATCAGTCTTCCGCCGGAGAGGCCTTTGCCCACGTAATCGTTGGCGTCGCCCTCCAGTTCGAGCGTCACTCCCTTGGCCAGAAACGCGCCGAAACTCTGGCCCGCCGAACCCGTGAAGTGGAAACGGATGGTATCGTCCGGGAGGCCCGCCGAACCGTAGCGGCGCGCAATCTCGCCCGAAAGCATCGCTCCCACGGTGCGGTGCACATTGCGGATCGGCAGCTTGATCTCGATGGGCGTGCCATGTTCGATAGCCTCGCGCGCATGGTCGATCAGTTTGTAATCGAGCGCCTGGTCGAGGCCGTGATCCTGCGGCTGGACGGAGCGGCGCGCCACGCGGCTGGGCGCCTTGGTGTCGTAGAGCAGCATCGAGAGGTCGAGCCCCTTGGCCTTCCAGTGCTCCACCGCGGCGCGCGCCTCCAGCATATCCACGCGCCCCACCATTTCGTCGAACGTGCGGAAGCCCATGCGCGCCATGTTTTGGCGCACCTGTTCGGCCAGGAAGAAAAAGAAGTTGATGACGTGCTCGGGGGCGCCCTGAAATCTGGCGCGCAATTCCGGGTCTTGCGTCGCGATCCCCACCGGACACGTATTCAGATGACACTTGCGCATCATGATGCAGCCCATGGCCACCAGCGGCGCCGTGGCGAACCCGAATTCCTCCGCGCCCAGCAGCGCCGCGATGGTCACGTCCCGGCCGGTTTGCAGCTTGCCATCGGTCTGCAGCCGCACGCGGCCCCGCAGGTCGTTCAGCACCAATACCTGTTGCGCCTCCGCCAGCCCGAGTTCCCACGGAATGCCGGCATGCCGGATGGAACTCAGCGGCGACGCGCCGGTGCCGCCGCTGTCTCCCGAGATCAGCACCACATCGGCATGCGCCTTGGCGACTCCGGCCGCCACGGTTCCCACTCCCACCTCCGCCACCAGTTTCACCGAAATGCGCGCCCGCGGGTTGACGTTTTTGAGGTCGTAGATCAACTGCGCCAGATCTTCGATGGAATAAATGTCGTGATGCGGCGGCGGCGAAATCAGTCCTACTCCAGGCGTGGAGTGCCGCACGCGCGCGATGTTTTCATCCACCTTGTGGCCGGGCAATTGGCCGCCTTCGCCGGGCTTGGCGCCCTGCGCCATCTTGATTTGCAACTCGTCGGCGTTGACCAGGTAATTGGCCGTCACCCCGAACCGCGCCGATGCCACCTGCTTGATGGCGCTGCGCCGGTCGGTCCCGAAGCGAGCCTCGTCTTCCCCGCCCTCGCCGGTGTTCGACCTGGCGCCGATGCGGTTCATGGCGATGGCCAGTGTCTCGTGGGCTTCTTTCGAAATCGACCCGAACGACATCGCGCCGGTGGCGAACCGCTTCACGATTTCCGCCGCGCTCTCTACTTCTTCCACCGGTATCGGCGATGGCGCCGCTTTGAAATCCAGCAGCCCTCGCAGCGTGGAGAGCCGCGCTTGGTTGTCCAGCAGGTCCGTGTATTCCAGGAACGTCTGGAAGTTCGCCTGCTGCACGGCGTGCTGCAGTTTGCCGATGGTCTGCGGGT
This sequence comes from Bryobacteraceae bacterium, assembly GCA_049519475.1. Classification (GTDB taxonomy): domain Bacteria; phylum Acidobacteriota; class Terriglobia; order Bryobacterales; family Bryobacteraceae; genus PALSA-129. The sequence goes on from JBEKQS010000025.1 coordinate 15,371, forward strand.
TGTACAGGTGATACTCGCCCGCCGCGCGGTATTGATAATTCCCGCCTACCGGCAAATCCGGTTCGGACTCGGTGACCGGCTGGAAAGCGTGATCGTGCTTCAGAATGGCCTCGCGCGCGATCACATCCAGTCCCACGCCGGCGATGCGCGACGCCGTCCCGGTGAAGTAACGGTCGATCACTTCGCGGTTCAGGCCGATGGCTTCGAATACCTGCGCGCCGCGGTAGCTTTGCAGCGTGGAGATCCCCATCTTGGAAAAAGTCTTCAACAGGCCTTTGTTGACGGCGTTGATGTAAGGGCCGATCCCCGCCGCTCCCACCGTCTCGAGCGCCAGGTACGGGTTCACCGCGCTCGCGCCGTAGCCGATCAGCAGGGCGAAGTGCATCACCTCGCGCGGCTCGCCCGATTCCACAATCAGCGCCACTTGCGTGCGGCTCTCTTCGCGGACCAAGTGGTTGTGCACCGCCGCCAGCGCCAGCAAACTGGGAATGGCCGCATACTCCGGGTCGAGGCCCCGGTCGGAGAGAATCAACAGCGTGTAGCCGGACTGAATGGCCAGGGACGCACGGCGGCACAACCCGTTGAGCGCCCGCTCCAACCCCGCGGCTCCTTCCGCCATCGGAAAGAACATGGGCAGCGTGGTCGCCAGAAAATCGCCTTGCGAGACCCGCCGCAGCTTTTCCAGATCGCGATTCGTCAGGATGGGATGCGGCAGCTTCAAGGTGTGGCAGTGCTGCGGCGTCTCGGCCAGGATGTTGCGCTCCGTGCCGATATAGCTGGTGAGCGACATCACCATCTCTTCGCGAATGGGATCGATGGGCGGATTGGTCACCTGCGCGAAGAGCTGTTTGAAGTAATGAAACAGCGGCTGCGGCTGATCGGAGAGACACGCCAGCGGCGTGTCCGATCCCATCGAGCCGATCGGCTCTTCGCCCTTCTGCGCCATGGGCGCCAGAATCATGCGCAGGTCTTCCGAGGTATAGCCGAAGGCGCGCTGCCGCCGCACCAGCGTGGCGCAATCGGCGGCGTGCTCGCGCTGCGGCTCCGCCAGTTGGTCCAGCGTGATCTGGTTCTCCTTGAGCCAGAGCTGGTAGGGATTGCGCCCATAGAGCGAGCGCTTAATCTCGCGATCGGAGATGATGCGCCCTTCCACCGTATCCACCAGCAGCATTTTGCCCGGTTGCAGCCGGCCCTTGCGCTTCACGTCTTCCGGTTTCACCGGCAACACGCCGGCTTCCGACGCCATGATCACCAGGTCGTCGTGCGTCACCAGGTAACGCGCCGGCCGCAGCCCGTTGCGGTCGAGGACGGCGCCGATGGAACGGCCGTCGGTGAACGCCACCGCCGCCGGTCCGTCCCAGGGCTCCATGAGCGACGCGTGGTATTCGTAAAAGGCCCGCTTCTGCGGGTTCATGTGCGGATTCTTGGACCAGGCTTCCGGAATCAGCATGGCCATGGCGTGGGGCAGAGAGCGCCCCGCCATCACCAGCAACTCCAGCGCATTGTCGAAGGCCGCCGAATCGCTGCCGCCCGGCTGGATGACGGGAAACAGCTTCTTCAGGCCGTCGCCGAACAGCGGAGATTCCAGCACCGATTGCCGCGCGTGCATCCAGTTCACGTTGCCCCGCAGCGTGTTGATCTCTCCGTTGTGCGCGATGTACCGGTAGGGATGCGCCAGGTGCCAGGTGGGAAATGTGTTGGTGGAAAACCGCTGGTGCACCAGGCACAGCGCGCTCACCACTTCCGGATCGCTCAACTCCGGGTAAAACCTGGCAATCTGCGGCGCCAGCAGCAGCCCTTTGTATACGATGGTGCGCGCCGAGAAAGACGGGATGTAGCAATCCGGCAACTCCGCTTCGATCCGCTTGCGCGTCACGTAGAGCCGCCGCTCCAGTTGTTCTTCCGTCATCCCCCGCCCGCGCGCCACGAAGATCTGTTGGATGTACGGCTGCGATCCGCGCGCCACGCGGCCAATCGCGGTTCCTTCGATGGGCGTATCCCGCCAGCCGAGCACGCCGAGCGATTCCTCGCGCACCACGCGCTCGATGACGCCTTCGCACTCCCGCCGATGGTGCGGCTCGACCGGCAGAAATGTCATCCCCACGCCGTACTCGCCAGGCGGCGGCAGCGTGAAGCCCAGCCGGCCGCACTCCCTCACGAAAAACCGGTGCGGTATCTGGATCAACACGCCGGCGCCGTCGCCCGTTTCCGGGTCGCAACCGCACGCTCCGCGATGCGCCAGGTTGATCAGAACCTGAATGCCTTTTACGATGATGTCGTGCGACGCCTTGCCCTGAACCTGCGAAACGAAGCCAATTCCGCAGGCGTCGTGCTCGAAGCCCGGATGGTACAGACCCTGGACCGAAGGTAGACCGCTAATTACAGGATGAGTGTTCATGTTACTCGCAAAGCACCCCGGGGACCTGGATTGGTAACCAAGTCGTAGATGCTTCTCCAAGCGGCGGTCGCCGTTGAAGTTAGTCTACCAGACCAGCCGCTCTGGCGGCAAACGCTCCCCTACCCGGCTCCCCGACCCGGAATCGCCGGAACCAAACAGGAAATTGTTTATCAACGCGGAGGCGCGGAGAAGCGGAGGAAAAGAAAGCAAAGTTAAGACGTGAGAGCGGTGAGGAAGCGGCACAGATTCAACTCGGCAGGTACTTACGGTCGCGGCCTTGATTGCGGCCCGAATCCGACACACCGCCAGTTCCCGGTTGACGTACGGGCAATCCAAACCAGCCGGCGCCGGCCGCCGCGTCAGAATCCAGGTGACCGGGTAGCGGGCTGCCAGCCGCTCGAAATCGGCGCGCTGAAATCGATCCCAGCCGCTCTGCGCGTCTACCTCCGCCTTCCACTCGCCGGCCAACTGCGGGAAGAGGGATACCGCGCCGCTGTCCTTGACCCGGTCGGCCAGCGCGCTCCGTTCCGCCACCGCGCGGAAGCCGTGCATGTCTTCCCCGGGCAACAGCAGGTAGCCCGGATCCATGGCAAAAACCGCATCCTTGGGGGTGTTGCCGCGAATCCACCGGAACGCCTCGGTCCAGGGGTTGGATGTGACCAAACCCGGCCATTCCACGTGCGGGCTGGCCGGAAATGTGCTCCACGCCAGAAGCCACATGCCGGCCGCCAAGGGCGCGAACAGGATGATCCAGCGCGCCGGCTTGCGGCGCAGCAGTCGCTCGCCGGCCATTCCTCCCAGGAGCAGAAAGAAGACCACGTAGACCAGATGAAAGCTCCGCATGGGTTGCAAGCGCGTATAATTCTCCAGGCGCGCCGAGGATGCGAGCACAATTCCCATGGCCGTAAACAGCAGGCCGAACGGCACCAGCGTGCGAGCCAGCGCGCGGAACGCCGGCGTGGTCCCCCTGGGCCGCACTCGCGCGAGCCACCATAGCAGCCCGAGCGGCGCCACTATGCCGAGCCACTCATACCACTCCCAGTTGGAAACGAAGAAGTAGGTGCGCGCAAGCAGCGCTTCGCGCGCGGCGCCGGTGGCGGGCTGCAGGGGGAATAGAAACGGCAGCCCGGCGAACGCGGCCATCCCGACGGCGGACGGCTTTGCCCGCGATCTCTCCCGCGCCAGCAATCCAACCAGCACCGCTCCGAAGAAGGCCATCTGCGGATGAATCAGAGCGGCCGCCAGCAGCCACAGCAGCGCGCGCAGCGTCCTTCCCGACACATACCCGGCGATGGCGAAGAGTGTGAACGGAGTGGAAAGCGTGCGCGCCGTCACGTAGGGGTCCACGATGACCAGCGCCGTGCCCGCCACCGGCACGCTCAGCATGGCCGCCAGCAGGCCGACGCCGCTCCAGCGCGCATACTGGTTCTCGAAACACGCACATGAAAGGCGCCAGGCCGCCAGCAGCAGAAGGTAGATGCCGATGCCGTGCCAGAGGAAGATCGCCATGTCGATGGGCACGCCCGACAGCTTCGCGGACCCGCCCACCAGGTTCGAGAACCACGACAGCCGCGCATGCGACATGAAGAACTCGGAACCGAAGGGATACAAGGCGCCATCCGCCGCCCGCTTGATGGCCGGCACGTAGATGGCTGAGTCATCCACGCCCAGGTGGTACCCGTGAACGGCCACCGCGAGGACTGTGATCAGCGCCAGCCGGAGGTGCGTCGAGGGGCCGCTTCCCGCGCCAATGCGCAGATCCATGGCTAGAGTTTACAGGCAATTGCAGGAGGGCGGCTGGCTGGGGGCAAACCGGGTACAGCTATCCAATTCCAAAGGCGGGAATTGGTAGCAGTCCCCGTTTTGCGGCGCTGCTACCGGGGTGCATTAGGCCCCCGCCACTTCCCCCTCCCGGAAATTCGGGGACAGGCTACCAAACTCCCAATTGTAGCCCAGCGGCAACCGTCGCTACCCTCGGCCTGTGACCGCGCTCCAGGGGGCAAACCGGGTACAGCTATCCAATTCCAAAGGCGGGAATTGGTAGCAGTCCCCGTTTTGCGGCGCTGCTACCGGGGTGCGTTAGGCCTCCGCCACTTCCCCCTCCCGGTAAACCACCGTTCCCCGTTTGATGGTCAAGTGCACCAGGTTGGTGCCAAGTTGCTCGGGCAGCTCGCGGTAATCGCTGGTATTGAGAATCAGAATGTCGGCCAGCTTGCCATATGCCAACAGCCCGCGGTCGGCGCAGCCGATGGCATGCGCGCCATTGACCGTGGCGGCGGAGATGGCTTCCGCCGGAGACATCCCCATCGCCAGGCAGGCCAGGGAAATGGCCGTCTGCATGTTTAACGATGGCGCCTCGCACGGATTGAAATTCGTCGCGAGGGCCACCGCCGCGCCGCCATCGATCAACGCCCGCGCCGGCGCGTACCGGCCGCTCCGGAAGGAGGCGCCCGGCAGCAGCGTCGCCACCGTTTGCGAACCCGCCAGCGCGTCCACTTCGGCGAGGCCAATGTGCTCCAGGTGGTCGACGCTCACCGCCTGTTGTTCCACCGCGAGGCGCACCGCCGGCGCCGGCATGGCATCGTCGGCGTGGACCTTGCACCCGAAACCCAGCTCCCGCGCCGCCACCAGAAAGCGCCGGAACAACTCCTGCCGCCACGGCTGCGGATCCCATTCCAGATCCGCAAACCGCGCCAGCCGGCGCCGCCGGATTTTCGGCAACAGTTCGCCGCACATCCACTCCGCGGCCGCCCAATCGGCTTCCGGGGATCCCACACAGGCGCGCGAAAACCGGAACAGCAACGTCGCCACCACGTCCAGCGGTTTGCCCTGCAAAGCCGCCAGCACCCGGAGCACCTTGGTCTCCGCGCTCTCGTGCGGACCGCACCCGGTCTTGGCCTCCACCGTGGTGGTGCCATGCCGGGCCATGGCTTCCAGGTATCCGCGCCCGCGCCATGCCAGCCGTTGTCCCGTCACCGTCAGCAGCACTTTGACGGCGCTCTCGGGCTGCCGCTGCGCCTCTCCGGCAGGGCACGGCGGCGGAAACATCAGATGGGTGTGGCTGTCCACGAAGCCCGGCATCACCACCCGCCCCACGGCGCTGATTTCCATGGCCCCACGCGCCGCGGTCAAGTTCTCCACGCGCACCGCCGGACCCACTTCCTCGACGACGCCGTCGCGAATCAGCATGGCACCGTGGGGAATCACTCCCAGTTCGTTCAGTTCCGGCCCACGCCGGGCGCCTTTGGGCCCGCGCAGCGTCAGCAACTGGCGCGCATTCCGAATCAGGATCGCTGGCGTGATGCTCTTCCTTCTCATGCCTGGCATGGCGATTTCCTCCTCACTGTAGCATCGGGCCTGTTACCATTCTGGATTGAGCCCAAAGACGACCGGCCAGGAGGCCGGTCCGACACGCTGTAGCATCGGGCCTGTTGCTATTCTGGATTGAGCTGGCCATGGAGCGCCCCCGTAGCCCGCAATCGCCGCGCCCGCTCAAGACCCTGGAGCGCGTCTTCTCCAAGGCCGGTCTGGGCTCCCGCACGGACGCCCGAAGCTGGATTGGCGCCCGCCGCGTGCGCGTCAATGGCAAGATCGTCGAAAACCCCGATCATTGGGTCGACCCCGCCAAAGACGCCGTCACGCTGGATGGCAAGCCGCTGCGCGCGCCCAGCAAAACCTACATCCTGCTTTACAAGCCGAAAGGTTATTTGACCACCTGGCGCGATCCCCAGGGCCGCCCCACGGTCTACGACCTGGCATCCGAAGCCGGCACCTGGCTTTCACCCGTCGGGCGTCTGGACCTCGACACCAGCGGCCTGCTCATCCTCACCAACGACACCGATTTCGCCGAGCGCGTCACCAACCCCCACCACAGACTGCCCAAGACATATCTGGTGAAAGCATCCACGCTGCTCAGCGAGGAACAACTCAACAGCCTGCGCCGCGGCCCCGTGCTGAATGACGGCCCCACGCGCCCGGCCATTGTGACACGCATCCGCGATTCGGCCAAGTACACGTTTCTCGAAATCGTCATCACCGAAGGCCGCAACCGTCAGGTGCGGCGCATGATCGAAGCCATTGGGAGCAAGGTATTGAAGCTGGTGCGCGTGGCGATTGGGCCGGTGCGCATCGGCGACTTGCCAATCGGCAAGTGGCGCCGCTTATCAGACGCAGAGATCGGCGCGATCGGAGGCGCTACTCCGAGTTCGAATACCAGCGCAAGCCGACAATCGCCGAAGCCATCGTGCCCCGCAGGTAAAACGTGGCCGAGGGCGACGTCTTGAAATGGAACGCCTTGGCGCCCACCCGCAGTTCGATGTGCCCCAGGAAGCGAAAGTTCACGGTCGCATCCGTGTCCCATATGGTCCAGTGGTGCGGCACCGCGAAGCCCGATCCGTTGACTTCAAATCGCACGTGCCGCGACGAATAGTAGTGCCCGCCCAGCCCGAGCGTCGGGGAAATGAAATACCGCGTCCCGGATCCAACCAGGTTGATGGGGTTGCCCGTGGTGGGGTCGATAATCAGGTTGCCGTTGCTGTCGTAATAGTTCTTGGGCGCGTCGAACGCCGATGAGATCGACGTGTACTGCACCTGCCACAGCGTCTTCAGCCGGAATTTCTTGCTGCCCACCGGATAAGGCCAGGTGAGGTATTCGTAGGAAAGTTTGGCGTTAGTCAACCTATAGTTAGTCGATAAGTACTCGCCGGCGGTGTAGGGCTGGTTCCATAACGTCAGGGCGTCCGACGGCGTTGTGTCGCCCGACGCGCTCATGGAATTGTAGAAAAGCCGGATGCTGTTGTGCAGCCCGGCGGCGATGCCCACTTCAACGTTTTCCGCGTACTTGGGCTTGCCCTGCATGGCCAAACGTGAATCACCCGAGAAGGTGGAGGCGCTGCCCCGATCGAAGATCGGCTGCTCCGTGGGCAACCAGGCCGAAACCCCGATAAAGAAACCGCTCTCGCCCGGTCTCCGCACATCCGGCACTTTGGGCGGCGGCGGCGGCGGTTCCGGAATCCGCCCGCGCAACTGCGGTTGCGTGCCTGCTTCCGGCGGGGGTTGCTGCTGGGCCGGCGCGGCTGGCGTCGGGGCCGGCTGCTGCGCTGGCGGCGTCTGCTGTGCCGGTGGTGGTGGCGTCTGTTGCTGGGCCGTCGGGGCCGGCTGCTGCTGCGCATCGGTTTGCGGATCGGGCCGTTGCCCTTGCGCCCGCCCCGGCAAACTCCACACACACGCCAACAGGCAGGTTCCTACCAGGCCACTTAACGATTTCTTCACTTACGCCTCATCGACTCAAATTTTAGCGGCTCACCCGGCTGCAAGGCAGACCTCTCTTGCACCCGTTAGTCCAAAAAGCCATTTATGGTTCGCTTCCCTTCTATTCTGCCTCAATCGAGTGGGTCGGCGCACGAAAGAATGGCACCCCGGCTTGTCGCCACCATGGCACAGGTGTGAACCGGCAGGCCCATTCCGGCCCGAGCGGGCACACCAAAAAAGGGCCGGACGGTTTTGACGCCGCCCGGCCCATACTGTCTGCCGATGCTACCTCATCTCACGTATACCGATATGACCACGCTGGTGGTCTGTCCTCCGGCCCCATATGCGGTCAATGTGTAGGTGTTGTTCTGCATCGGGGTGATGGTGATGCTGCCGTTGACCGGCAGACCCGACGTGACCAGGTCGGGACCCACGATGATCACCGAGGTGGCGTTCAGAGTCTGCCACGCCAGCACCACCGGCGCGCCCTGAACCGGCGAGAACGCAGGCGTCGCGGTGAACGAAAGGATTTGCAACGCACCCACATTCACCGTCGTGCTGGCCTGTATCTGGCCGGTCGCGTTGCTGGCCGTCAGCGTGTACGTGGTGGTCTGCTGCGGGCTCACCGCCACGCAGTTGTTCGCACTCAGATTGCTGCCGACGCCCGGAGCGATGGAAATCGATGTGGCCCCGATCACCTGCCAGCACAGTTGACTGGACTGGCCCGCACTGATGGTTGGCGGGTTGGCTACGAACACCACCACTTGCGGAATGGTGCCCGACGCCACCGTCACGGTCACCGGCGCGGTCACGGCGTGTCCGTCGGAGCTGGTAGCGGTCAAGATATAGGTCGTCGTCTGAGCCGGCTGAACCGTTGCGCTGCCGTTCAGAGCCTGGCTGCCCGCCAGGCCGCTGATGGAAACCGTCGCGGCGCCCGTGGTCGACCAGCTCAGCGTGGATTGCTGGCCGGGAGCAATGGACACCGGATTGGCTTCGAAGCGGACGATCTGCGGATTACCCGCAGCCACCGTGCCCACCGTTACCGTCACGGTGGCATTCACGGTGCCGCCCGGTCCGGTCGCGGTCAGCGTATAGGTGGTGGTAGTCGCCGGCGTTACCGAACTCGTCCCGGAGGTCGCACTCACGCTTCCCAGCGTCGGCGTAATCGTCACCGTGGTGGCATTCTGCACGACCCAGTTCAGCGTGGAACTCTGGCCCGCCGTAATGGTTGCCGGCGCGGCCGAGAATTGCAGCACCAGCACCTGGCCCGGCGACAGCGTCGTCACCTGGGTCGTGGCCGATGCCTGCAATCCATCCGTGTTCTTCACCGTCAGCCGGAAAGCGTAGTTCTGCCCAGCCACCGCGTTGAACGTGGTCTTGGGAGTGGTCGGGCTGCTGAGCACCGCCGCCGGCCCGGAAATCTGCACCCAGTTGTAGGTCAGCGTTTCGCCCAGCGGATCGTAGGATCCGGAACCGTCCAGCGTAATCGTTCCGGCGTTGACGTTGAGTTGGCTCGGACCGGCATCCGCGATCGGCGGGCTTGATCCCACGCGCCGCGTCCCCATTTCGTACCGGATGCGCGGAATCTCCATCGGCACCGGCGTCTTGATCTTCGCAAAATCGTGCGGGTTCACGAATCCGCCAAACGCCAGCCCAACTACCGCGCGCCCGCTGTCTTTCGAGTTCAGATAAGTCTCGTTGTAGCCCAGCTCGGCCGTAAATGCCACGTGCTCCGAGATCGGCTGAACCAGCTTCAAGGATCCGCCCGGCTGGTCGCTGCGCGTGTGCGCCACAATCAATCCGATGTCGCCTTGCAGGTACGCCTTCCCCCACACGCCGAACAGCGCGTCGATGCCGGCCTGGTCCGCCACCCGCGCGTAGGTTTGGAAGTACGCGCCCGGCGCCAGGGTCACGCTGTTCAGTACGGCGTAGTTCTTGAAGCCCTTGGTGCCGAAGAAGCCGATCTTCCCGCCGTCAAACAGATAGTCCACCATCACGGCCGCCTGGCCCAACGCGCCGCCGTTCTGGTAATTGCTGAAATTCAGGTACTTGAAACTGGCGAATCCGCCCGCCTGGAAATTCCCCATGCGGCTTACCAGGCCCAGGTCGAACTGCCCTTCCTGCCGGCCCGGATAATACATGTACTCCGCCTGCGACTGCACGGCGTACGTCTGGTCGGCGCCGAACGGCGCGAACAGCGATCCGTTGGCCGATGCCGTAAAGCTGCCCGTTCGCCCGGCTCCAAACGCCGGTCCCACATTCACTCCGACGTTCGAAATAATCTTGTTGCGCGCCTTCTGCGCCTCTTCCACTTTGGCGGCCGCTTGGGAAGCCGCTTGCGAAGCGGTGTTCTGCGCGCTCGCATCCGCGATCTTCTGCGCTTCCGGCGCGGTCACCGCCTTCGGCATGCCATTGACCTGGTCCTTGAGGGCATTCTGCTGGTTCCGCAAATCGCCCAATTCGGTCTTCAGCCGCTCGTTTTCGCCCTGCAGGTTCTTCAACGCCGCCAGAATATCGTCCAGCTTGTCCAGGCGCTTCAAAATCTGGTCGCAGCAATCCTGCTGCTTCTTTGCCATGTCCTGTAGTGCCGTCATCGCCGGCAGCACTTCGCTGATGCCGCCTTCCTTGATCAGCTTGCCCGTCCCGTCGGTCAGCGCCAGCACCACGCGCCGGTTCATGAACCGGCCCTCTTTGCTCTTGTTGTCGACTTCCGGATCCCTCTTGCCGTCGCCCGTGGTGGTCAGTTGATTGGCTGAGGCTCCGTACTTCACCAGAAACGCCTTCACGGCCTCCGCGCGCGCCTGCGCCAACTTGTCGTTGTAGGCCGCCGAGCCCACCGAGTCGGTGTTCCCGGTCAACCTCACGTGATAGTCGCGATGCTGGACCAACAGGTCCGCCAGACGTAACAGGCTGGGATAACCGTCCGACAGGATCGAAGAATTGAACTCGAAGTTGATCTCTTCCCAGCTCTCTTTGGTCGTCTGGCTAGCCGGGTTCAATCCCTGCGCCAACAGACCAGAAGCCAACAATCCGAGCGCGCCTACCACGGCAATTTTCTTCATGGTGATATAAGTCCTCAACTGGTTGAGCGTGTGCAACGAAAATCGCGGGGAGCTGCCAACATATAGCCCCCGATTATCCTCGAATCCAGAATACACCGGAATCCGGCGATACCTGGCACAAATTCGGGGGGTTAGTTCCCAGACCCGGTATTGTCTCGCACCTACTGTTGGCGCCGCAATGCGACAATGGTTAGCAGGCTGCCGGACGGGTAGTCGCTCCTGGTTCGCCGGGAGAGGAAAGTCCGGTCTCCATAGGGCAGCGTGCCGGCTAACGGCCGGGCGGGCCATCAGGCTCGACGGAAAGTGCCACAGAAAATATACCGCCCGGCCTCAAAACCGGGTAAGGGTGAAATGGTGCGGTAAGAGCGCACCGCGGCGGGAGCAATTTCGCCGGCAGGGTAAACCCCACGTGGAGCAAGACCAAATAGGGGAGGAGGGGCGGCCCGCCCCGCCAGACTTCCGGGTAGGTTGCTAGAGCCGGTCAGCAATGGCCGGCCAAGAGGAATGACTACCGCCCGCAAGGGTACAGAAACCGGCTTATAGTCCGGCAGCCCAAATTTAATCCGCCGCAATGCGCTCCAGGATATCCGGTATTTCAAAGACCGCCCGGTTGTGTATGCGCCGCGTGGCCTCCCGGAATCGCTCCCACGCCGCCGGTTCGAGCAACTCCTCCACCGCCCGCCCAATTGCGCGAAAATGGGGCAAAACAATCCCGATTCCCTGTTCCCGGATCCATTCCGCGTTGTATCGCTCCTGCGGCAGCGTCCAGGCGTTGCGCTCCACAATCACCGGCAACTTCATTTCGGCCGCTTCGCTAAGACTTCCCGGTCCCGGTTTACCGACGAAATAATCGGCTAACTGCATGTATCGAGGCACCTCTTTCGTGAAGCCCTCCACAAACATGGCTGCCCGGCGATCCAGCGCCTCCAGCTTCGCCCGCAGCTTCTGGTTGTGCCCGCAAATCAGAATCAATTGCCGCTCCGGCAACCGCTCGGCGATCTGCCGCATGACCGCCGCGCCCTGGCCGCCGAACAGCACCAACCCCACCGGCTGTTTGGGGTCGAAGCCCAGCGCCTCGCGCGCCTCCGCCCGTTCCACCTCGCGCAACGGCTCGATGTCGTAGAACCGGGGATTCAGAATCATCCCCGAAACCCGATGCACCATCTCCTCCGCGTGGCCCATCGCCAAAGCCTGTTCCACCGCCTTGTCCGAACCGCAGATCCAATGCTGCGCCTGCCGTTCCATCCAGAAGTGCGGCGGATAGTCCGCGATATCCGTCAGGATGGTCGCCATCGGCACGCCCGGCAGCGCCGCCCGCAGGCTCTCGAACAACGCCCGGTTGAAATTCGGCACCAGCGACACCACCATGTCCGGCCGGCTCTGCCGCCAGAATGCCGTCAGCATCCGCACCTGCTGGCGGTGAAACAGCCGGATCACCAGGTGCATGCCCGCCGTAAGCTGCGCCGAGCCCAGCGTCCAGCCCTTCTTCAGGATCAGGTTGTAGCAGTCTTCCAGGCGCAGCCCAGTGAGCTTGCGGAACACGTCCAGGGCGTCCAGCAGTTCCTGCAGGTTCACCATGCGGATCTGGAAGGGCCGCTGCTGCCGCTCCATCACCTGCCGCAAGGCGTCGGCCGCCGCGCGGTGGCCGCCCCCTGCGTCGAAGTAGATGAAGTCCAGCTTCTTCATCAGTCCGATTGTGCCACGCTGCGGTGGTTCCGTCACAGAAAACAATTGCCGTAACGAATGTTTATTGGCGATGTCACGGCTTTGTAGCCTTCCTCCGGGTACAAAGAGGTATGGTCAACGCCGGCGCCATGCTCGAATACATCGCCCACCGCGACCACACCCTGATGCGGCGGGTCAACCGCTGGCACGCGCCCCGCTGGATCCGCGCCTGGATGCTCTGCGCCACGCGCGGCGGCGATGGCTGGCTCTGGTACACCATGGGCGCGATCATTCTGCTCACGGGCGGCCCACAACGTTTCCCGGCCGTGGCGGCCGCTGCGCTGGCGGCCGCACTCGGCGTCACTCTGTTTCTGCGCCTCAAGAAAGCCGCCGGCCGGCGCCGCCCGTGCGCCTTCGAACCTCACTGCTGGGCCACCCTGCTGCCGCCCGACCAGTTCTCTTTCCCCTCCGGCCACACCATCACGGCTTTCGCCGTGGCCGTCTCGCTCAGCCGCTTCTATCCCGAACTCTCGCTCGGCCTGCTCTTCTGTGCCGTCAGCGTCGCCGCCTCGCGCGTCCTGCTGGGCATGCACTTCCTCAGCGACGTGGTGGCCGGAGCAGCCATCGGCAGCGGCTTGGCCTGCGCCGCCGTGGGGCTCGTCAGGCTGTAGGTCACTGCGCCTCTCCGGTGGCTTTACCGTGGTGAGCGCCTGGGTGGTCCGGCACCAGGCGCGCGTCAACCCCGCGCTCCACATTTCCCGCTCTTGACAATTCCGATATTTCCAGTATTATCGAAATATGAGCCGCGCCCCCGACGTCGCCCGCTACGCCGACATGTTCGGCGCCCTCGGCACCGAACCCCGTCTTCGCATTATCCGCCTCCTGCTGGCCGCTCATCCCGACGGCCTCAACGCCGGCGACATCCAGAGCGAGCTCGATATTCCCAACTCCACCCTCTCGCATCATCTCGACAAGCTGAAGAACGAAGACCTGGTGCAGGTGGCGCGCGAGGGAACTTTTCTCCGCTACACCGCCAACACCGGCGCTCTCCAGGAGATTTTGAATTTCTTATACGAAGAATGCTGCACCCGTTCCAAAGCCATCCAGCCCAAAAAGCTGGTGCAGGTTTGCAAATAGGAGTCCTCATTATGGAAATCAAAGAAGTCGTCAAAGAACGTTACGGCCAGGCCGCTTTGCGCGTGACCAGCGGCGGAAGCTCGTGCTGCGGAGCCGCTCCCGCCGGCCTGAATTGCTGCGACCCCATCACCAGCGACCTTTACGACGCCGAACAAAAAGGCCAGCTACCCGAAACCGCCGTGCTGGCCTCGCTTGGCTGCGGCAACCCCACCGCGCTGGCCGAGTTGAAGCCCGGCGAGACCGTCCTCGATCTCGGAAGCGGCGGCGGCATCGACGTGCTGCTCTCCGCGCGGCGCGTCGCACCCGGCGGCAAAGCCTACGGTCTCGACATGACCGACGAAATGCTGGCCCTCGCCAACGAGAACAAACGCAAGTCCGGCGTGGACAACGTGGAGTTCCTCAAAGGCGAAATCGAAAACATTCCCCTGCCCGACAACTCGGTGGACGTCATTATTTCCAATTGCGTCATCAACCTCTCCGCCGACAAGGACCGCGTGCTGGCCGAAGCCTTCCGCGTCCTCAAACCCGGCGGACGCCTGGCCGTCTCCGACGTCGTCACCAAAGGCGAGATGCTCCCCGAAATCCGCCGCAGCGTGCTGCTGTGGGTCGGCTGCGTTGCGGGCGCGCTCGAAGAGAACGAGTATCGCGCCAAGCTGGCCGCGGCCGGATTCGACCGGATCTCGGTCGAACCCACGCGCGTCTACCGCATTGCGGACGCCCGCGAATTCCTGTCCCAATCGGGCATCGACGTGGACTCGATCGCCGCCGATGTCGACGGGAAGTTCATGAGCGCCTTCATCCGCGCGGTGAAGCCCGCCGCCAAATCCTGCTGCGGCCCGACCTGCTGCTCATAACGGAAGTCGCATGAGCCGCACCGCCGTCTCCACTCCGCCCCCGCGGGCCCGGCCGCGGTTGGCCTTCTTCGAACGCTACCTGCCCCTCTGGGTGGCCCTTTGCATGGCCGTCGGCGTGGTGTTCGGCAAGGCGCTGCCGGCCGCTGTCCAGAGCCTGCGCGGGCTGGAGTTCGCGGGCGGCAGTCAAATCAACGTGCCCATCGCCGTCCTCATCTGGCTGATGATCACTCCCATGATGATGAAGGTGGATTTCGGCGCCATCCGCAACGTGGGCCGGAAGCCCGCCGGCCTGCTGGTCACGCTGTTCGTGAATTGGGTGGTCAAGCCATTCTCCATGGCGCTGCTGGCCTGGTTCTTCTTCCGGCTGGTCTTCGCGCACTTCATCGGCCGCGCCGAGGCCGACCAGTATATCGCCGGCTGCATCATCCTGGCCGCCGCGCCCTGCACCGCCATGGTCTTCGTCTGGAGCCATCTCACCAACGGCGACCCCGCCTACACGCTGGTCCAGGTCTCGGTCAACGATCTCATCATGCTGGTAGCCTTCGTGCCGCTGGTGCAGTTCCTGGTGACCGGAGCCTCTTCGCTCACCGTGCCCTTTCGCGTCCTGCTGTACTCCGTCATCGTGTTCATCGTCATCCCGTTGGCCGCGGGCGCGTTGATTCGTGCGTGGCTCGTCCACAGCCGCGGAAAGCAGTGGTTCGAGCAACAACTGCTGCCACGCTTTGCGCCCGTCACCATCACGGCGCTGCTCGCGACTCTGGTCTTCATCTTCGCTTTCCAGGCGGACAATATCACCGGCCGCTTCTTCCACGTCCTGCTGATTGCCGTCCCCATCACCTTGCAGGTCTACTTCAACGCCTCGCTGGCTTATGGCTTGATGAGGCTCTTTAAGGTGGAGCATTCCGTGGCGGCGCCCGGAGCACTCATCGGCGCCAGCAATTTCTTCGAATTGGCCGTGGCTACCGCCATCGCTCTGTTCGGCGCGGATTCGGGCGCCGCTCTGGCGACTGTGGTCGGAGTCCTGGTGGAAGTGCCCGTGATGCTCTCCGTCTGTGCCGCCTGCAACCGCACCCGGCATTGGTTCGCATTCCCTCCCCCGCGGGAAGCCCAATCATGAAACCTCGCGTTCTCATTCTCTGCACCGGAAATTCCGCCCGCTCCCAAATGGCCGAGGGCCTGCTGCGCCATGAAGCAGGCGACCGGTTCGAAGTTTTGTCCGCCGGAACCAGGCCCTCTCACGTTCGGCCTGAAGCCATCGCCGTCATGGCCGAAATCGGCCTCGACATCTCCGGCCACCGCTCCAAATCCGTGGACGAATTCGTCAGGCAGGACCTCGATTTCGTGATCACCGTCTGCGATAACGCCAAGGAGACCTGCCCGGTTTTTCCCGGCGCCGTCAAGTGCCTGCACTGGCCCTTTGAAGACCCGGCCGCGGTGGAAGGCCCCGAGGAAGTTCGCAAGGCCGCCTTCCGCCGCGTCCGCGATCGCATCCACGGTCGGATTATGGTCTTCCTGGATGGAAACGAAAGCGCCTGCGACTCCGCAATGTTAAACTGACATTTGCTTCCGCTTGTCTCCCGCGCCGGCGACTGGTTTCTGCGCTCCGGCATTCAAGAACCCTCCGGCGGCGTCGCCCGCTATTACCGCGCCGATCTGGAACGCAGCCACCGCGTCTCCACCGAAATCACCGGCTACGCCGCCAGCACGTTGGTCTACCTGCACTCGCTTACCGGAGACCAGCGCTATCTGGACCGCGCCCTGGCCGCCGGCCGCTTCCTGGCCGGCGCCACCTGGGACCCGGCCTCCTGCGTTCTTCCCTTTGAACCAGATGCTCCCGCCTTTACCTACTTCTTCGACTGCGGAATTGCCGTGCGCGGCTTGCTCTCCGTCTGGCGGGCCACCGGCGCAGCCGAATTCCTGGCCGTTGCCGCGATGGTGGGCGACGCCATGTCTCGCGATTTCGCTGCCGGGGCCGCCGAGTTCCATCCCATCCTCTCGCTCCCCGAAAAGCGGCCTCTGCCCCGCGACCCGGCCCGCTGGTCCCAATCGCCCGGCTGCTACCAGTTGAAATCGGCCATGGCCTGGTGGGATCTCTCCGAAGCCACCGGCGACCTCGCCTTCCGCCAGCCTTACGAAACCCTGCTCCCCGCCGCCATGCTGGACGCCCGCGGCTTCCTGCCCGGCCACCCCGTGCGCGCCAAGGTGATGGACCGCCTCCACGCCTACCTCTATTTCCTGGAAGGTCTGTTGCCTTGCGCCGGCGAGCCGCCCTGCGCCACCAGCATCCGCGAAGGCATCGGCCGCGTGGCGGAACGCCTGCGCGGGATCGCCCCCGAGTTTGAACGCTCCGACGTTTACGCCCAGTTGTTGCGCCTGCGCCTGTACGCCGCCGCAATCGCCCCCCTCGACCGCGCCGCCGCGCACGAAGAGGCCGCCCTGGCCCTCTGGGACGGCGCCGATGCCTACCGGCACCTGCTCATCTGATCGCACTGACGCCCCGGCATTCGAATCAGGTTCCAGGAGAGCCGGACCAGAGGGTCCGGCTCAGGCGAGGGCGCCTGCCCCACCCTGACTGATCTCGCGAGCATTAGAGACAATACACCAACGTGTGCGCGTAGCTCCGATTCGGAGCCGCGCGCGTGAGCAAGCGGTCCGGCAAGACGGGACCGAACTTCTGAAAATCCGTACCTAAATAGTGCCTTCCGGAGGGGGCGGTGCTACTGCCGCCGGAGCCGGAGGAGCTTCTACCACCGGAGGTGCGGGCGGTGCCACTACTGGTGCGGCCTTCTTCGGAGCAGCTTTTTTCGGAGCGGCCTTCTTGACGGCGGCTTTCTTTGGAGCGGCCTTCTTCGGAGCGGCTTTTTTCGGAGCCGCTTTCTGGGCTGCCTTTTTCGGGGCGGCCTTCTTGGCTGCTTTCTTCGGCGCAGCTTTCTTCGGCGCAGCTTTCTTTGCAGCCTTCTTGACGGTCTTCTTCGCAGCTTTCTTCGCGGGCGTCTTCTTGGTTGCCATTATGATCTACCTCGAATATGTGTGCTCCGCTGTGCGGGTCAATTTATCTTATCTCAACCTTTGCAAAAACGCGCACACTCTTTTACGTGGTTATCGCAATAAGCGTTGTGCTTCGAGACCGAGCTTCTTCAGGAGTGCCACAACCTGCACCCGCTCGGCCGCCGTGAGCCCCGAGGCGGCCCGCTCCAAGGCTGCTTCATGCTCCGCAAACGCGTTCGCGACTAGCTTTCTCCCGGCCGCTGTGAGGTGCATCACCCGCGCCCGCCGCTCCACCAGCCCAGCACCCCGAAATCCAAAAGACACAACTCCAGGGATTCGATATTCGTGCGCGCGTGCTCCCGCATCGCCTCATACGCCTTGCAGAGAATCAGCCAACCCCGCAGTCCGCTCGTCTGCATTCCCTGCCCTGAATCCTTTTCCCCTTCCTAACGGCGATTATCTTGATGTCAAGGTTCATTCCGCTGTAGCGCGGACCATCCTGGTCCGCAGCCGGCTTTCAGCCGGTTGGACCCGCTGGAAAGCGGGTCCGCAGGCCAAATAGCTTGCCCTACAGTGTTCTGGGACACTCTGGCGGGGCTGACGGTAGGCCTTAGGTACCAGTACCTGGGGGAGTTCACCGTCTGATGCGGCCAATTTGAAAAATTAGTGGCTAAAGAATCAGCAATTTCGGTTAAAGTAAAACTAGGAGACGAATGCAGAAGACGTATAATGCGCCCCGTATTGGCCGACCGGCGCTAGATTTGGCGCGGGTATTGCTCATGCACCGTGAGCTGGCCTCCCGCCTTGCCTTGCAAACCATTCTACAGGCAGGGGGTTACGCTGTAGACGTAGCTGGTACGCCGGCCGAAGCCATTAGTAAACTGGACGAAGGCCAATATGAGTTGGTCCTCAGCGACTCCGATTTCGGTTCCGAGATGGCTGGGCGGAACGTCCTAGCCTATGCCCGCGTGAAGGACTATCATCCGGCCACCGCCCTGGTGACTTCCTACGAGGAAGGCACGCGCCGTCCTCAACCCGGCCAGCAGGTCTCTATTTGTACGGAGAACCTGCCCAATTTGTTGGCGGAAGTGGCGGAACTGATTGGCGTGCGCGCCAGCCGCCGGTATCGGCCCCTTCGCCAGGCCGTCTAACCCAGTCCCTGAAATCAAAGGGCCGGACAGCCTGTGCAAGCTGTCCGGCCCTTTGCGTTGCCTGCTGAATACCTACTTGCCGTGACCGCCGCCGCCCGCAGCCGAGCCGTGTCCGGCCGAGGAAGAAGCCGCCGCTGAAGAAGCCGACGAACCCGAACTCATGGCCGGCGACGAACTACCCGAGCGCGCCGCCGAAACCGTGTTAGACACTCCAGTCGCAGTCCCGTTCATTGTAGAATAGCCGGGGTTGAAGCCGGTGCTTCGTCCGAGGCTGCTGCCGCCATAGGTCGTCCCCGGAGAGTAGAACCTGTTGTACACCACCCCGGGGCTGTAATAACAGTAATCGTAATAGGGATTGCACATCGTGCCGTACATTGGAATGTACGTGTAGAGCCCGAAATACGGGTTGAATCCCCAGGAGCTTTGGTTCAGCTTGCCATAGTTGTCATTGACGTACTTGGCAGCCGAAACATTCGCCACGGCCATGGCTTCGGCGCGACGCCTCGCCCAGTGATCGAGCGCATCCGTGTCGCCGGTATCGAACTTCTCAACCAGTGCCGCATCTCCTGCCAGGCTGAGCATGTGCCCGGTGGGAACTAAAATGGTGGATTCGCCAAGCAGCACGCTAGCCGAGCCGCTGAATACCTTGATCCGCGCCGGCTCGGAATCAAACCGGTAGACGCCCGTCTTGGTAAGCGTCGCGGCGCCGGCCTTCAAGGCCACCACCACGTTGGCATCCTTGCTGCTTTCATCCACTTCCACGATCCCCGAGCCGGTCATCATCTCCACCCGGGTATCGATCAGGCGGTTGGTGATCATCTTAAAAGACGCGTTCTCGCCGATCCGCAGCACATAGCCCGGCGGCAGCAGGACTTCGGCGCGCCCGTCTTCCGTGCGCAACACCGAGTTCTCCTTCATGTCGGGAAAGTGCGTGACCGAGGCTTCCAGCGGCTGATTATCCAGAAGGACCTTGCCCTCCATGCCGGCAATCACCCCCGACTTGGCGGAGATGATCGGCTGCGCGGACGCCGTCAGAGCGACCAACGAGAGCATCGCGATGGTCAGAATTGCGAATTGGACGGGTCTCATAAACACCTCGCTCAACTCTAGCTTGGGGCTCGGCCCGGTCAATGTCAATACGAAGCGGAAGATCTTTAGGGCTAACACCTGGAATTTAACCTTTCACGTCCACCAGAATCTGCCCTGCCGTACGATCTCCCACGGTCACCACCAGCGGAACCCGGCCGAGCGGCGGCTCCCCGGTGAGGCTGGCGTTGGCCTGACGTGCCCCGGCGCGCCGGAACAGCCCTGCCTTGCCGGTAGGCGGCTCCAGGTAAAGCATCCGCAACCGCTGGGCCCCCAACGTGGCCCTGACATTGTTCAGATCGGCATTTTCGGGCAAACCCTCCACCCAAAAGCTGATAAACGTCCCTTTGGCCGTGTCCAATTCCCCGGGCTTCCAGGTGGCGGAATCGAAGGCGCCGCGCAGCCGCACCTTTCCCACCACCAACGGCAAATCGAGTGCAATCAACTGCGGATTGCCCGGCAAGCTGTCCCTCAGGCGGATCCGCACCTCATGCCAGCCGGCCCTCTCGAGCGGCGGCAGCTTGAAGTTCACCTGCCAGAAGTGTTCCCGCAATTCGGTCACGGAAAGCGGCCGGACGCCGTATCCGGAAACCTCCGGTTTCACGTCGTCGAGCTTCAACTCCAACTGCGAATCGAACCAGGCTGACACGTAATCGTCGCGATCGGAGCGGAAGTTGATCCCGAAATTGTTCATGTGCAGGGCGGAATGCACCAGGGGCGGCGCCGTCTCACCGCCCGGCTCTTCCCAGCGCCGGTAACACGCCACGCAAGCGCTGAACTCCAGCACCGAGCGGAGTTCCACGCGCGCAAACCCGGCCGTGCGGCACATCCCCAAGAGAGCAGGCAGGCTGGGTCCGAACCAATTGTCGGTCTGCCCCCCCATTTCGTCGGTTTCGTGAAACTCCAGGATGGGCCGCTCGAGGTCCGTGGCGGGCCGCTGGGGCTCCCGCAGGATGAACGAATCCACCGCCGCCAAATCGGTGGAAAGCGCGCATACCCGCTCCAGCGCCAGCAGTGGATGCTTGAGGTGGTAAAGCACGCCCATGAAGAGAACCACGTCGAACCGGCCGATGCGGTCGGGCGTCAGCTCGTACATGTCCAGAATGCGGTAATCCACCTTGGAGCGGTAGATCGATTGCATTTCGCGGAAGCGCGGATTGTCCCAGCAATCCACCGCCAGCACTTCCGCGCCGCGGCGCTCCAATTCGAAACTGAACCACCCGTCCCAGCAGCCGATATCGAGCGCCCGTTTGCCCGCGAGCGACTCCGCAATAGGAAACTGCCCTAGACGATTGCGCAGGCCTTCCAGGCTGCACACACCCTCAATGCGTTTGCCGTCCGGCAGTTCGAAGCTATGCCACCAGCCCTTTTCGGCGCGTACGGCGTCCCAATCCTTGATGTAGTCGAAACCGGCGGGCGGCATCAGAACCAGTCTAACCCGCACGAACGCAGGACACGCCTACAGCCTGACGATCTTCGGGGAATCGACGCCCTTCAGCGCGTTGCGGGTGTCCACAATCAACGCGGCCCGTTCCACCAGCTTGGGGTAGTCGAAGGCCGAGTGGTCGGTCACGATCACAACGCAATCGGCGGCGGCGATCGATTCTTCGGGCTGCGATTCCAGGTCCAGCCCTTCCACGCGCAGCGCCGGCACGTAGGGGTCGGTATAGGCGATTCTGCCTCCGCGCCGCTGCAACAGCAGCATCACGTCCAGCGCGGGCGATTCCCGCAGATCGTCGATATCCCGTTTGTAAGCCACTCCCATCACGTGGATGCGCGATCCCATCACCGGCTTTCCGGCCTGGTTGAGAGCCTGTTGCACTTTGTCGGCGACAAACTGCGGCATGTACCCGTTGATGTGGCCGGCCAGCTCGATGAAGCGCGCCTCGATGCCAGCCTGCTTGGTCTTCCAGGAAAGATAAAACGGGTCCACCGGGATGCAGTGGCCGCCCAACCCCGGCCCGGGGTAGAACGGCATGAAGCCAAAGGGCTTGGTGGCCGCCGCATCGATCACCTCCCAGACATCGATGCCCATGCGGTCGCACATCAGCGCCATCTCATTCACCAGCCCGATATTGATCATGCGGAAGGTATTTTCGAGCAGCTTCACCATCTCCGCCACCCGCGTGGAACTGACCGGCACCACGCGGTCGAGCGCCTGCGCATAAAACAGCCGCCCCATATCGGTGCAGGCCGGCGTGCAGCCACCCACCACCTTGGGAATGTTGGCGGTCTGGTACAAGGGGTTGCCCGGATCCACCCGCTCGGGCGAAAAACACAAGAAGAAATCGCGGCCCACCTTCAGACCCGATTTTTCGAGCATCGGCAGCACCAGCTCGTCGGTCGTGCCCGGATAGGTGGTCGATTCCAGAATCACCAGCATGCCGCCGTGGAAGTTGCCCGCCACCTCCTGGCAGGAGGAGACGATAAAGCTCATGTCCGGATCTTTGGTCTTGCGCAGCGGCGTGGGAACGCAGATGTTGATGGTGTCGAGCTCCCGAACGGCCGAAAAATCGGTGGTGGCGCGCAGCCTTCCCGATTCCACCAGCGGCCCGAGCACGGCGCTCGGGATGTCGCCCACGTAAGAATCACCGGCGTTGACGCGCTGCACCTTTTCCGCGCTGATGTCGATGCCCGTCACGGCAAAGCCCGCCCGTGCGAACTCCACGGCCAAGGGAAGGCCGACGTATCCCAGCCCCACCACGCCTACTCGCGCACTGTGGGAGCGGATCTTTGCTTCGAGCAGCGCGGCGATGTTCACGGCAGCTATTTCTTCAGACATGAATCAGCCATTTTCTCATAACAGAAACAGACCTTCCGCCACTATATCGGCGGGGCCCGTGATCCACAGCACGGTATCTTTCATACAGGCGTGCAGCGGTCCGGCGGGCGTGCGCACTTCCATTGGCGGCGTCGCCATGCCGCGCGCCATGGCGGCCGCCACCGCGCCCGTCGAACCCGTGCCGGAGCTCATGGTCTCGCCGGCGCCGCGCTCATAGAAGCGGACCTCGATGGAATGCTCCCCCGCCCGCTTCACGAAGGAAACGTTGGTTCGGTTGGGGAAGTGGCCGTGGGATTCGATTTCCGCGCCCATGCGGCGCCAGTCGAAATCGAAATCCTCCACCGGCACGACGCATTGCGGATTACCCACCCACATCAGCGTGACATCGCGCGCGCCCGTGGAAAGCGGCAGATCGAACCGCGCGGCGCGGATCTCGGGAACCCCCATCTCCATTTCGAATTCGAAAGCCAGGCCGTCCCGCTTCAGCAGCCGCAGCGTCTTCAAACCGGCGCCCGTGCGGATGCGGACCACCTCCGCCGGCAGGCCGTGGCGGATCAGAAACGCCGCCGCGCACCGCGTGCCGTTGCCCGAAAGTTCGGCCGCGCTGCCATCGGAATTATACAGCTCGATGGCCCCATCCGACGCCCCATCGGCCGGGGTCACCAGAATCCAGCCGTCCGCTCCCACGCCGGTGTGGCGATCGCAAATGGCGCGCGCCAGCGCCGCCCGGCCAGCCGCCGGCGCATCCGCCGCCCAGGTCAGCAGAAAATCGTTGCGCGCGCCGTGGGCCTTGGTGAAAGAAATCTGCATCGACGCTTACTTCACCGGCTCCACTTCCACCGCGGTGCCATAAGCCAGCACCTCCGTGACGCCCTGCATAATTTCCGTCGCGTCATAGCGCGCTCCCAGGACGGCGTTAGCGTCCACCGCCGCGGCGTGCTGCAGCATCAGCCCGAAAGCATCCTCCCGGGTCTTCTCGCACAGCTCGCTGAACAGTGAGATGTTGCCGCCGATCATGGTCTGGAGCGACGCGCCCAGCGTGCCCACAATGGAGCGCGAGCGCACCACGATGCCGCGCACCACCCCGATATTGCGCCGGACGCGGTAGCCCGGAAGATCGAATGTCGTCGTTACGAACTCATGAGGAATCACGATTCTCTCCCGCGCGCCGGTAGATGCGGATCTCCCGCGCGCCTTTCACCAGTATGCTCTTTTCCAGCCTGTAAGAACCGGCGTGGAGGATGGCCGCCTCCGCGGCATCGCCCGCGAGCGCCACGGCCCACGGCTCGCGAAGAACCAGTTCCGGCCGCGCCGCGGCGGCGTCCCAGGCAAGACCATTATCGCCCGTAAACGTATCGCGCAAGGGAATTCCCAGCTCGCGGTAAATCGCCGTGACCATGCCGAAAGAGGTGAAGATGCCGGTACCGCGGGCGTAGTGGGCTCCCAGGAATTCGGCGGCCTCGCGCACGGCTTCGCGCCGCGCCTGGTCGTTGACGCTGGATTCCTGCCAGACCGTCCAGTCTTGCGGCTGCCGATGAGCCAGCCAGTGCCCGCTTCCGGCGGCAATGGCGAGCACCGCCATCACCGCGCGTGCCTTTCCGGGCGGCGTCACCGCTACCAGGCCGGCGGCCGCCAGCGCCAGGAACGGCAGCACCGCCAGTCCGTAGCGCGTGTTGTAGGAGGAGCCGAACCACAGCGACGGAACGAAGATCGGCACCGCGCCCGAATGCACGCTCCATACCAGGAAAGCGCCGGGAAGCGCCAGCAGAACCAGCGGCCAGAACGCGCGCTTGAACAGAGCGGCCGCCAACCCGCCCATGGCCGCCAGCACCAGGCCCATGCCGCAGCAGAGTTCCACGGCCGTGCGGAAGAACAGCACGGCCTTGGCCCAATCGCCCCGGCCGGGATAGGGAGCGTCGCCTTGAATGGCGCGCGCCGAATAGGGGCCCCGATAGAACGCCAACGGGTCTCCACCCAGCCACCAGTTATGCGCCAGCCAGAAGAGCGGGCCCAGCCCGGCGATCAAGCAGAAAACCGCCGCCACCGCTATGCGCCGCCGCTGGGCCGCCCACAGGAAATACACCGCGGCGAACGGCAGCAGAAACCAGCCTTCATAGCGCGTCAGCGTGCCGGCGCAAGCGGCCAGGCCCGCGCCGATCACCGACGGCCAGCTCTGGTTTTCGCGAAACCGCACCGTGAAGTAGAGCAGCCCGGCCAGACACGCGTAGAAAACCGCCTCCGTCATGGCCGTAGATTGCAGGTAGAGCAGGTTCGGATTCAGCGCAACCAGCGCCGTGGCCGTCCACGCGGCGGCGGCCGATTGGAAAATGCGTCGCGCGGCGGCAAACAGAAAACAGCCGGCCACCACGAAACACACGGCCGATGGGATGGCCCCGGCGATGCCGCTTTGCCACCATGCGTCCACGCCCGCGAAGGGCACTGTCAGCCAGTGCTCCAGCGGCAACCACGCCGTGCCCACCTGTTCGTAGCCGGGAGTGCGCGAATCCACCATGCGACGGGCGATATCCAGATGCGCTTCGGCGTCGCCCGAGTAGAGCAGCCACCCGCGCGAGGAAAAGAAGGCCACCGCAAGCGCGCTCCACAGCGTGAGCGCGCCGCCGCACAGCAAAACCGCCGCGGAGCTAAAACGCGGTGCAGTCCTGGAATTCGCGATAGCGGACCTCGATTTCTTCGCGGGTCAATGTGCGGAAGCGGTCGACCCCGAACCTCTCGCAACAGAAGCTGCCCATCACCGATCCATAAATCACCGCGCGGCGCAGTTCGGCGAAATCCACGCTCGAGATCTCGCGGCCGGCCAGGTAGCCGATGAAGCCGCCCGCAAAGCAATCCCCCGCCCCGGTCGGGTCGAACACTTCTTCCAGCAGGTAGCCGGGCGCTATGAAGTGCCGGTCGCCGTGAAAGAGGATGGCCCCGAATTCGCCGCGCTTGATGACCAGGATCTTCGGCCCCATGGTGAGAATTTTGGCGGCGGCGCGGCGGATGTTCGGTTCGCCCGAGAGCAGCCGCGCTTCGCTATCGTTGATCAGAAGGAAGTCCCATTGCTTGATGGTCTCCAGCAACTCGGAGCGAAAATCGTTGATCCAGTAATTCATGGTGTCGCCGCCGGTGAGGCGCACCTGATCCATCTGGCCGCGCACGCTCCGTTGCAGCCCCGGTTGGATGTTGCCCAGAAACAGATACGGCTCCGCGCGGTAGGACGCCGGCAGCTTGGGATCGAAGCCGGCAAAGACGTTAAGATCCGTGCGCAGGGTCGTCCGGTCATTCATATCGGCCGAATAAACCCCGGCCCAAAAGAAAGTCTTGCCATCGGCGACGCGCTCCAGCCCCTCGAGGCCGATGTGGCGCGACGCCAGAAGATCGACATCCGCCTGCGCAAAATCGTTGCCCACCACCGCTACGATCTTCACCGGCGTGAAGTATGACGCCGCCAGCGAAATATACGTGGCCGCGCCACCGAGCATGCGATCGACTTTTCCATGCGGCGTCTCGACGCCGTCGTACGCAACTGAACCTACCACGATGAGTGACATGTAAGAGAAGATTCTAGCAACCGGCGCTCAAGGCTCGTCCGGAAATATCGTATGCGTGAGGTCTTCCTGGGGCTTTTCGTGAGACGTATTCCAGAGCGCCGCGGAGAACGCCACCGCTCCAAGCGCCACCACCGCAACATCCGCGAAGTCCAGCGGATGGCGGAACGCCACCGCCCCAAAGCACAGCACCATGCGGAGAATCCATCCGGTCAGGCGCGACGGCTTCTGCCAGCCCTTGCGCACGGCCACGGTGGAGCGGCCCGCCAGATAAGCGCAGCCGATGCCGATGAAGCCAATCAGGCCGCGCAGAAATTCGATGGGTACGTGCATCTTCTATAACCATGCCGCAGCCGGCCGCGGGATGCAAGCGGCGCGGCAGTGTTCCAGAGGCCGTCGAGAGAGTCACGAAGAAGCGCATTGCGCCGCCGATCAGCGCCGATGAACACCTATAAACCAATCTTTTCAATCCGCGTTCATCGGTGTTCATCGGCGGCCAGCCAAGTTCCGGCTTTTTTCAGCAGCCGCATCCATTCGCCTCACCCCGCGCGTAACGAATCGGACAGACCCTTCGCCTTGGTAACTTGGTAACATGACCGCCCGGCTCTTTTGCGCAGGCATGCTTCTGCCCGCACTGGCGATGGCCCAACAGGCGCCACCAGCCAGTCAGCCGGCCCCGGCGACCGACCCCAAGAGCCTCGCGGCTATCGAAGGCGCCACCTTCGGCCTCAATCACCAGCCACTACCCAAGACCACCCTGACGCTGCGGCCCCTGCCAGCCCCGATGCCCGCGAACCCGGCATCCGGCCAACCGCCCCCGCCGCCACAGACTCCCTACGAAGCCACGTCCGATACCGACGGCAAGTTCTCCTTTCAAGGCATCGAGCCCGGGCGCTACACGCTCACCGTGTCGCATGCCGGCTACGCCACAACAATCGATTCGGCCCCTGGCGGCGGCGCCGCAAACGTCCTGACCCTTACCGCCGGCCAACACATGACGGACGTCGCCATCGAACTGGCGCCCCAGGCCGTGTTATCCGGCCAAGTGACCGACGAGGATGGCGACCCCACGCCGGGCGTCACGGTGCGCCCCATGCGGCCGATGCTCTTGAATGGCCGCGTGCGCATCGCCACCGCCGGAGCGGGAGTCCAGACCGGCGCCGACGGCAAGTACCGGCTCACCGTCGCGACCGGCCGCTGGTATTTGAGTTTTTCAATCGCCCCGCCCGCCGCTCCGGCCAGAGCCCGCCGCGCCGCGGCGCCCCCCGGCACACCCGACGAGCCCGAGCGCGACTACGTCACCACTTACTATCCAGGAGTGACCGAATTAACCTCGGCGCAGGGCATTGATGCCGCAGCGGGCCAGCAACTCCCCGGATTGGACACGCGCCTTCGCAAGACGCTGGTTTACCACGTGCGCGGCAAGATCGCCGGCAACCTTCCGCCGGATCCCTCCGGCCGGACCGCTCTCCGAATTTTTACCTCGCAGGAAACCGGCGATTCCAACGCCGGCACCTTCGACGAAGGCCAGCCCGCGCGGCCCGATGGCACCTTCGATATCGCCGGCCTCACTCCCGGCGCGTGGACCTTGACGGTGGTGCGCCAGGCCGGAAGGCGCGAAAGCCTGGGCCGCCAGCCCGTCGAGATCGACAATCAAAATGTCGAAGAGGTGGTCATCGCCGTTCAGCCGCCCCGCGACCTCAGCGGCTCCGTCAGGACCGTCCCGCAGGACCCGCCAGGCTTCAATCCATCGCCACAGACCATCACGCCCTTGCAGGTCCGCTTGATCCCTCTCGACGCGCTCCTCAATTCCGCCGTCGCACCGGTGCAAAGCGATGGCGCCTTCACGCTGAAAAATGTCGAAGCCGGCAAGTATCGCGTCGATTTCTTTCCCCCGCCCGGCGCTTTCGTCAAATCGGTCAACTTTGCCGGCCAGGAGGCAATCGATTCCGGAATCGAACTCACTAACGGCGCCGGCTCCACCGCGTTGCGGATTGTCGTCAGCATGACCGCCGGCCAGATCGTCGGCTCCGTCACGGATCTCGACGAAGGGCCGCCATCGGTTTCCTATGTGACCATCGTCCCCGAGGGCCCGCCGCCTTCTCCATCCGCCCTGTACCGGCCCGAACTGCACCGCACCGTTCAGACCGACCCGAGTGGACAATTCGCCGTGAACAGCGTCGTCCCCGGCACGTATCGCGTCTACGCCTGGGAGCGTCTCGATGCCATGGCCTTCGCCGATCCCGAGTTTCTGAAGCTGTTCGACAGCCTGAGGGTCGTGGTCACCGTCACGGAAGACGATTCGGAGCAGGCATCGCTGACTCGCATTTCCGCCGCCAAAATGGATGACGAAGCCCGCAAACACGGCCGCTAACTAACCCCGGCTTGCGCTAGCCCAGGTTCCGCAGTTTGAAGCATAAAGTCTTTGGTTTCAGCGGCGGCGTGGGCGAGTTTCCACTACATCGCCGCTGGTTCCAGCGCGCTGGGCAGTTTCAAGCCGAGCCGCTGGAG
>JBEKQS010000026.1:0-31074 GCA_049519475.1 Bryobacteraceae bacterium
CTTTTCTTGGGCCAGGGCGTTAGAGAGTACGGCAGCGGCCAGCGTGAGCCGCTGCGACACCTTCTCTGCATCGTCTGAGGGGTGCTTCCTCAGGAGCTCACTCACCGTCGTGGGAACTTGTTTTCTTTGCTCCGCAACTATCAGGTCGAGCTTCCCGCTGATTTCGGCTAACTTCTCCCCTTGAGTAATGCTTCGAAGGATGAGGAAAGCAAGAACGGTGCCAATCACGCCACCGACCCACTTGATCCACGTCACGCGGGTGTTTACCCGATCCTCAAGGACGCCAACGGTTATAGCCACATCGGCTGAGTATACTGCCTCGCACTCTTTAGGTAAAGCGGGGGGTGCGATATCCAGGTAGACTTCGCTGGCTTGCATCGGCTATTGATCCTTTCGACCGACACCACTGAACCATGTCAGCAGGCCCTGCTATTCGATATTCCGCCGCGGCCATGACCGCGTGAAGACAGAAGGGGGAACGGCTTGCGACCCTCCCCCCTTTAATTCAACCTGAGCGCACGGACCTACAATCGCCTATGCGGAAAGTGGCAGCTCCTCCGGCACGTCGCGGCCGAAAAGATCGGTTTCGGTCGCCGGTCCCTTCCGATTTTCTCTACGTGTGCTTCCTCCAAAGTATTCGTCCAGCGGGTAGAGAGGGTATGGCCGCACCTCCGCGAAAATACGGCCCAAACGGTTTTCAATACGGTACAGGGCGTGGAAATAGGTTCCGCGATCGATCTTAAAATGCCGGCAGCAGAGCTTCCAGTCCCCTCCCAGCATGTAATGGAATCGCAGAAGCTTGTACTCGAAATCATCGAGGGTTCGCTGACTGATCAGGCAAAAGTCGGCGATGAACTCTTCTCTCTTCCGCGAATACATGCGGTAGCCATCCTGGCTTCCGCAGATTTCCCAGGCAACCGAACCGGTTTGCGTTCCCATGACAACGCATTCCCGGATGCGGCGATAGCAGGCTCTAAAAATGGCCCGAAAGACGCAATTGCACGGGGCCGCCGTTCCTCTTAGGACAGGGCGCATTCCGTTTCCGTGACAAAAAGTGCACGAAGGCTTGGCTAGCCCAATTACGTTTGACCGATCCCAGATCATTGTGGCTTTGTCCTTTGCGGGTGCATACCCGTTCCACCGGGTTGCACCCTTCCTTTCAACTGCTAACCAACAGTACCCCGTCGTTTGAAAACGTCAATGTTTGAAATGATAAATAAGAAAATGTTGGATTTGCTAGTAGTACTAGGTCTACTAATAACGGCTGCATTTTAAATAAGATATGCGCAAAAGTAGATAAGCGACTTCAATTATAAAACTTTACGCTCCTCCATGTTACCTGAGGCAGTTTTATTAGTACCCTATTTCCGCCGGAAATAGCCCTGCGGAACTTTTTGTGAATTTCAAGCATCTGGAGCACCGTTTTCTTTGCGAAATTCGGGAGCGCGTACGGAGCGGCGCCGTCACCGAGCGGGGCCTTGCCCGCCTAGCCGGGGTATCCCAACCGCATATCCATAACGTCCTGAAGGGCAAACGTTTCTTTTCGCTTGAGAAAGCCGACCAGGTGCTGCTGTCGCTCGGCTTGGATATCCTGGACCTCATCGACCCCGAAGAGTGGAATCAACGCCATCCGCACGACTGACCCCGCATGAAACGTGCACCGCGGACGCCAATGTGCTGAAATTGGTTGCAGAGGCGTGCTTTTGCGGCAATCCCGTGACCATTCTCTGATTCGCGACGCGCGGTGGAAGCGCCTCGCCTCGCGCATCGACGACCTCGCCGAAAAGGATGAGCGCTACTTGCGCCACGCCCGCGATATCGCCGCGACCCGCCTGGCGGCGGCCACCGAATTGTATGCCGTTTGCCGGTCCTTCGTGGATTCCATCAACCAGCACACAACCCGCGGCGAAGTCCTGCTCGACCCGCCCGAATTCTCATCCGCCTCTTTTCAGGAGGAGGGTGTGAACCTGGTGCAAATCAACGTGCGCGGCCGTCTCCTGCAAATCGAGTATTGCGCCACGCCGGATCTGGTTTCCACCGAAGATTTTCGCGTGCCCTATACCCTGGCCGGTTCCGTGCGCGCCTTCAATCAGGAACTCCTGGACAAGGACCTCATCGAAGAGCAACTGCTGTTTTACACCCTCGAACACCAGCGCAAGATGTGGCGGTTCTTCGATCCCCGCACCTATCGCTCCGGACCTTTCGACCACGAATACCTCGTCTCCCTGATGGAGCAACTCGTCTGAGCCCACGCGCGTGTCCTTCATGAGCGCAATAGAGCAACCGCCTGAATGCGGCACGTTTCTACGGGCGGGGAGGCCCCACCGGAGTTTCCGGCTTTGATGGATCGGCCGCCTCTGAATGGTTGGCACGTCGCGCCGCGACGTTGCAGGAGCCGGACATTCAAGTGGATACGCCGAAGTAGGGCAACACCCACTTCATCAGAACCACGTAACCCACGAAAATCAGGACGGGCAAGAGCCAATCGGGCATCTGTGTCTATTGATGCAGAAGAGCGACGATTGGTGACAACAGATCGGTTCAGCCAAGCAGAATGCCTCTGCCCTCGGACCGCGCCCGGGCATACACCAACTGCGCGGCCGCTACATCTTCCACCGCGATTCCCAAAGGCTTGTAGACGATCACTTCCTCTTCGGAGGTCCGGCCCGCCGCCGCGCCGCTGACCACCGCACCCAATTCGGCCGCGATGTGTTCCGGGCCGAAGTAGCCCTCCGCCATGGCCATCACCACGTCGCCCGATTCCTCGAGCGCCGCCGCCCGGGTGTCGACAATCAGCCGTCCCCGCGCCACCAGTTTCGGGTCCATCTCGCGCTGGGCCGGCCGGCAGGCGCCCACCGAGATCACGCAGGCGCCATCCGCGATCCACTCGTTCTCCACCACCGGAGTTAGCGACGACGTGACGATCGCCACCACATCGGCTCCGCGCACCGCTTGCTCCGCGCTCGCCGCTAACCGCACCTCCGGATGCGCCGCGGCGAACTTTCGCAGATGGGCCTCCGTGGGACTCCAGCAGCGCACGTCTTCGAACTTCCGCACCAGCGCGAGCGCCGCCAGGTGGCTCCCCGCCTGCACCCCGCTGCCCACCAGCGCCAGCCTTTTTGCGCCGCTGCGCCCCAACGCCCGCAGAGCCACCGCCGATGCCGCCGCCGTCCGCAGTTCCGTGATGTAGCGCCCGTCCATCACCGCCAACAGCGTGCCGGTCAAGGCGTCCAGCAACACAATGGCCGCCTGGTGCGTCGGGCCGCCTTTATGCCCATTCATAGGAAACACGGTCACGAGCTTGGCGCCCATTACCGGGCCCGCTTCGAGAAATGCCGGCATGGTCGCGAAGAACGTCCCAGGCAACCCCGCCTCGATCACCGTCCGCACCGGTTGGCGTACTCTCCCGGTGGAGAAAGCCGCCAGCGCCGCTTCCATGCATTCGATCAACTCGCCCAGCCGCAACACCGCGCGGACATCCTCTTCGTTCAGCCAGATCGCCATATCCCCATAAGTCTATCCCGGCTGCGCGAGAATCCAAGAAAAAGGCAACCGCCGGTGGATGCGGTCATCTAAAAGAGCATGAGCATGGAAAAAGTGAAGCTTGGTTCCGAAGGCGCGGCCGTCTCCCGCATGGGACTCGGTTGCATGGGCATGAGCGAGTTCTATGGCGAGCGCAATGATGAAGAGTCCGCCGCCACCATCCTGCGCGCGCTGGAGCTGGGAATCAACCTGCTGGATACGGCCGACGCCTATGGCATTGGCGATAACGAGGAGCTGATTGGCAAGACCATCCGCGGGCGCCGGGATGAGGTGTTCCTGGCGACCAAGTTTGCGAACGTGCGCAAGAAGGAGGACCCCAGCTATTGGGCGTTGAGCGGCAAGCCCGAGTATGTGCTGGCGTCGTGCGATGCTTCGTTGAAGCGCCTGGGCGTGGATTATATCGACCTCTACTACCAGCACAGGGTCGACCCCGCGACGCCCATCGAGGACACCGTGGGCGCAATGGCGCAACTGGTGAAGGCCGGAAAAGTGAAATATCTGGGCTTGTCGGAGGCTTCGCCCGCGACCATCCGCCGTGCCCACAAGGTGCATCCCATCACCGCGCTGCAGACCGAGTATTCGCTATGGGAGCGCCACGCGGAGGCGGAGATCCTTCCCACGGTGCGGGAGTTAGGCATTGGCTTTGTGCCCTACAGCCCGCTGGGCAGGGGCTTCCTGACGGGTGCGATTGCGAAGAAGAGCGATTTCGGCGAGAAGGACTTCCGGACTGAGCGGTATCCGCGCTTAGCCGGTGAGAACTTCGACAAGAACCAGGTGCTGGTGGATCGCTTGCGAGCGATTGCAGGACGCCGGGGCGTCAAGGCCGGCCAACTGGCCCTCGCCTGGGTGCTGGCAAAAGGCCAGGACCTGGTACCGATTCCCGGAACCAAGCGCCGCAAGTATCTGGAGGAGAATGCCATCGCGGCGGAGATCCAGTTGACTGCCGGCGAGGTGGCGGAACTGGAGGCTGCCGTGCCGGGGAATGAGATTGTGGGCGATCGATATGCCGCCGCGAGCATGAAGACGATCGACCGCTGAGCAGGGCACTGCGGGGCGGCCAATCCTGGCCGCAGCCGCCGGCGGCTCTCCCCCGCTGCTTAGGAGCACCGAGCTTTGATGTTAGAATCGTGGCGTGGCATCCTTCATTCAAAACCAGTTTGAACAGAATATAGTCACCACCTCGGTAGACCACGTGTTCAATTGGGCGCGGCTGTCGTCTATCTGGCCGCTCACTTTCGGCCTGGCCTGCTGCGCCATCGAGATGATCGCCGCCAGCACCTCGCGTTTCGATATCGCGCGCTTCGGCGCGGAAGTCTTCCGGCCCAGCCCGCGGCAATCCGACCTCATGATCGTGGCCGGCACCGTGACGCTCAAGATGGCGCCGGTTCTGAAACGCATCTGGGACCAGATGCCCGATCCCAAGTGGTGCATCTCCATGGGCGCCTGCTCCAGCGTCGGCGGCCCCTTCAATACCTACGCCGTGCTGCAGGGCGTCGATAAAGTGGTTCCCGTGGATGTCTACATCACCGGCTGCCCGCCACGGCCCGAGAATCTCTTCTTCGGGTTGATGAAGCTGCAGGATAAAATCGACCAGATGACCACCCTGGTGAAGCGGCCGACCGAAGTGCGTCTGGACGAATCCATGCTCGAGAACTTCAAACAGCAGATCCGCATCGCGCAGGTTCAGAACCCGGCGTAATCGTGTTCTATTGCGATTCCCGCCACATCTACCGCTCCAGCGGGCTCGACGCATTACCCTGGTTGATCCACGGATTCGGCACGCGCCGCGCCGATGTTCCCGCCCTGTTTGAAAACCTGGCCACCCTCAATCAGGCGCACTCCGACAGTTGCATCTCGGCCGATGGGCGCAGCGGCGTTTTGGGGCAGGGCGATGCGCTGCTGGAAGACGCGCCCGGCGCCGTGATCGCCGTGAAGACCGCCGATTGCGTGCCGATCCTCCTGGTGGATGAGCGCAATCGCGCCGTGGCCGCCGTGCATGCCGGGTGGCGCGGCACCGTGGCGCGCATCGCCCTTCGCGCGGTTCAGGCCATGAGCCGCCGCTTCTCCACCAATCCGCGCGATCTGCACGCCGCCATCGGGCCGGCCATCGGCTGCTGCTGCTACGAAGTGGGGCCGGAGGTCGCCGCGCAGTTCGGCGTTCAGGGCCGCGCGCATATCGACCTGGTGGCCGCCAGCCGCGCCCAACTGCTCGAATCCGGCGTAACGGCGGACCGCATCTACGCGTCGAAACTTTGCACGATGTGCCGGCCCGAAGAATTTCATTCCTTCCGCCGCGACCACCAGGCCGCCGGACGCCTGTATTCGTTCGCCGGCATTGTTCAGCATTGAAGATTACCGCGCGTTAAAGTAGGAGTGAGGCAATCACATGTTCACGTGGATTTGTCCGCAATGCGGGCGCGAGGTTCCTCCGTCGTATAACGATTGCCCGGATTGCGCCCCCAAGACCGCGGCTGCGGCGCCGGCCCAGCCGCCGGCCGCCACGGCAGGCAGCCCGCAGGGTCCGGCCGCGCCACCGCAACCATCCTTGCAATGCAAATGTGGATTCCACAATGCCGCGAACGCCGGGTTTTGCGGCAAATGCGGGTCAGCTCTGGGGCAACCCGTTGAGCCGGCTCCGCCACCCGCTTTCACCCCTCCGCCAGTGCCGCCATCCCGCATATTCCGGCCCGAGCCGCCTCCGCCGCCACCCGCCGCGTTCCAGCCGTCACCGCCGCCACCCGCCGCGTTCCAGCCCGAGCCACCTCCGCCGCCGGCGTTCGAACCTGCGCATTCGCTGTCTCCCTTATTCGCCGCCGCGCCACCGCCCCCACCGCCGCGGAAGCAGCGCGCCGGCGCAATGCTGCCCACGTGGGCGCTGGCCGTCCTGTTCGCCCTGGCATTCCTGGGCGTGGGTTTGGGTATTTATGCCATCGCCACGCGCAACCACGCTTCCAACCGGGAGGCGGCGGCAGCCACCAACGTGGATAGCCCGGCCGCCAAGCCCGGCACCAAGGTGAATGCGCTGCAGAAGTACATCGAGGTTTCGGGAGTCCGCTTCAGCCTGGACAAGGCGGACAAGAAGGTCATCAACGTGAGCTTTGTGCTCATCAACCATTCCGACGTGGACGTGGACCGGCTCACCGGCAACGTCACCGTGTGGGGCCGCACGCGGAATTCGGAAGAAGACGCCGTGGGCACTTTCGCCTTCATGACCAGCATCCCTGCGACGGCATCGAAGGAGCTCGTCCTGCCGTTCAACACCAAACTTAAATTCATTGAATTGCCGGACTGGCAAAACATCACCGTGGACGTGCAAATCACCGGGCCGGCAACTTACTGAGATTCTGGCGAGCCTCGACAAGGTCCGGCGCGATCGCGAGCGCCCGCTCGAAATCCAGTCGCGCGGCTTCCGTCTGACCGATTTCCGCCAGCGCCACACCCCGATTGTTGAGGTTGACGGCGTTCAGTGGATCAAGCGCCAGAGCCCGCGTGAATTCCGTCAGGGCCGCGTCGGGTAGCCTTTCGTCCAGCAGCACGTTTCCGATCGCCGCGGGCACGTCCGGATCGTGCGGATCGAGCTCGCGCGCCTGGCTCAGCAGATCGAGCGCTTCCGCCGCCCGCACGGCATGCGCCAATTGAACCTTGGGACGAACCTTATCCGGCGCGCGCCGCACCGCTTCGCGCCACAGCCGCTCGTCCGACAGCCACACCAAGGTTCGCGCGGCGCCCGCCGCCGTCAGCAGCAGCACCACGCCCACGGCGGCCGCACGAGATTTCACGCGCTCGAGTAGAATACCCGCCGCCGCGCAAAAGCCAATCATCGGCACATACATCCGGTAATCGGCCGCCAGGTCCCGCGCCGTCGCCAGCGCGCTCGCCACCATGAGGATCAAGCCGGCCAAAGCCCAGCGGATGGCCGGGCTCTTCGCTCTCCAGCGCCACAGCGCCGCAGCCGCCAGCAGCAACAAAGCCCATGCGGCCAATGCCAGCCCGGCCGCGGGCTCGCGCACGCCCGGGTCCACCGTGAAGCCCCAGGGAGCCACCAGCAACCGCAGGTATCGCCACGCAACCACGCCCTGTGCCAGCCAATACCTGGCCGCATGAACTTCCGGAGCGTGCAGCGTCCACTGGTCGTTAGCCAGCAGCATCGCGCCCAGGAACGCCACACACAAAAGCAGTGAAGAAATCGCTGAGATTGGTCGTGCCGCCTGCGAACCGTTCTTTTCACGGCTTCTCAGCCAACTCGCGAATGCCGCCAGCAAGAGCGTCGCCGCCAGCAGAGAACCGCGCGCCGAAACGTAGTTGACGGCCTCGGCCTGAAGCGGATGCACCGCAAAGATAGCCGCCGCAAGCATAGCCGCGCGCTCGCCCTCCAGCCGCCGCACGCATTCATACAGCAACAGCACCGCTCCCAAATGCAGTGCCAGGTTGAACGCGTGGCACAGCGCCGCCCCACCGCCGGCCTGGTAGCTCAGCCAGAAGCTGAGTTTGGTGAGTACCCCAGGCGCGAGCCACGCCCGCGGCGGCTGCAAGAGCGGCCCGGAGAAAATGGCATAATCGTCAAAGTGAAACCCCGAACCGAGCGAAGCGCCATAAGCAACCAACGCAGCCGCCAGCAGAAGAAGACGCGCACGCATGTCCAACCACGAGCTTACGCGAATCGCCCCAAGAACGCAGCCGAGCGCAGCGCCCGCCTGGCTGCCATTCTATCCGCCCTGGATGAAATGTACCCCGCCGCCACCTGTGCGCTTCATCATCACGACCCATGGGAGTTGCTGGTGGCCACCATCCTCTCCGCGCAGTGTACCGATAAGCGGGTCAACGAAGTCACCCCGGGGCTCTTCGCAAAATATCCCACGCCGGCCGATTTTGCCGCCGCCCGGCCCGAGGTCCTGGCGCAGGACATCCGCAGCACCGGCTTCTTCAACAACAAGGCGAAATCCATCGTGGGCGCCGCCAGGAAAGTGATCGCCGATTTCGGCGGCCGCGTGCCGCGCACCATGGAAGAAATGCTGTCGATCCCCGGCGCCGCGCGCAAGACCGCCAACGTGGTGCTCGGCACCGCCTATGGCGTCG
The DNA here is from genome assembly GCA_049519475.1 of Bryobacteraceae bacterium. Taxonomy (GTDB): domain Bacteria; phylum Acidobacteriota; class Terriglobia; order Bryobacterales; family Bryobacteraceae; genus PALSA-129. The sequence continues at coordinate 8,620 of JBEKQS010000026.1, forward strand.
CTTCGGGCGTGGTGGTGGATACCCACGTGCAGCGCATCTCGGGCCGCCTGGACCTCACCAAGCAGACCGACCCGGTGAAGATCGAGCAGGACCTGGTTCGCATCATCCCGCGCGACAAGTGGATTCTTTTTCCGCACCAGGTGATTGTGCACGGCCGCGCCCTGTGCCAGGCCCGCAATCCCAAATGCGCCGAGTGTAAGCTTATTTCACTCTGTTACTCAAGGGACAAGACGGCTTAGCTACAATAGGCTGCCCCGCATCGGACGCAGCTCGCATTTACTCTCTTTTTACAAACCAGCCTAAACCGGATTGACCTCTCGTGCGTAAGTATGTGCAGGAGGACAGAGAGATGAAATCCGGAGTATGGGAACGGTCACTCATGGCTGCGGCGCTGCTGGTATGCGCCGGAGTGGCCCGCGCGGCTGACAAGCCCGCCGCTGATAACGATCTCGCCGCCAAAGTTCGGCATGAGATCCTGATGTACCCCCGGTATACCATCTGGGACGATGTTACTTTCCGCGTGGCCGGCGGCACGGTCGAGCTGAATGGCGACGTGAGTCAGCCTTATAAGAAATCCGACATCGAAAAGATAGTCCGCGACCTGCCGGGTGTCACCACCGTCAAAGATGCCATCGTGGTGCTGCCGTTGTCCCCCCAGGATGACCGGCTGCGTGCGCGCGTAGCGCGGGCGATTTACGGCAACGCCAGTTTCACGCGGTACGCCATCGAGCCGCTGCCGCCCATCCACATCATCGTCGAGAACGGCCATGTGCGGCTTGAAGGCGTGGTCGCTAACGAATTCGACAAAGATCTCGCCGGCGTGCGAGCCGGCAGCGCCGGGCTGAGCTTCGGCCCAGTCGTCAACAACCTCCAGGTAGAACAGCCGCCCGCCAAGAAGACCTAACCCCCGCCAGATTCCTTCCACTCTGGGCGGCCGGCGAAAGACCCGGCCGCCCACGTCTTTTTTGTCCCGCTGCTACAATCCCAACTGGCATGCAGTTTTTCCTGGGCGTGGATGGCGGGCAATCCGGCACAACCGCGTTAATCGGTAACGAGCACGGCCGCATCATCGGCCGCGGGGAAGGTGGACCCTGCAACCACGCCTCTGCCGCCGAAGGCCGCGCCAAGCTCGAGCGGGCCGTCGCCGAGAGCCTGGGAGCCGCGTGCCGCGAGGCCGGCCTGGACGCTGCCACCGTGACCTTCCGCGCCGCCTGTTTCGGCATGAGCGGCGGCCCCGACGATAAAGAGGCCATCCTGGCCGGCGTGCTGCGCACCGGCCGGTTGCTGGTCACGCACGACGCCGCCACGGCGCTCGCCGGAGCTACCGCCGCGGGGCAGGGAATCGTGGTGATCGCCGGCACTGGATCCATCGCCTTCGGCCGCAACGGCGCCGGCCGCAGCGCGCGCTCCGGCGGATGGGGCTACATTTTCGGCGACGAGGCCGGCGCATTCGACATCGCCCGCCAAGCCACCCGTGCCGCGCTCCGCATGGAAGAAGGCTGGGGCCCTCCGACGTCTCTGCGCCGAGCGTTGCTCGAAGCCACGGGCGCGCGCAGTGTCAACCAGGCGTTGCATGATTTTTACAGTCCCGCGTGGCCGCGTTCGCGCGTCGCCACCCTCGCTCCGCTGGTGGACGCCGCCGCAATCAACGGTGACGCCGTGGCCTTGCAGATCCTGGATCGCGCCGCCCAGGACCTGGCCTTGCTGGCCGCCGCCGTGCGCGGCCAACTATGGCAGGCCGGCGATGCCGTCGAGGTTGCCTATGTCGGAGGCGTGTTTCAGAGCGGGCGTTTGCTGCAGCGCTTTCGGATGCTGGTGGAACTTGAGGAAGGGAACCAGTGTCACCCGCCGATCCACGGACCTGCAGAGGGCGCGCTGCTGGAGGCTTACCGTAGCGAGGGCAAGAACCCCGAGTTGATAGCTCCGCGGGAGCGCGAATCCTGACGGCACCGCCGAAGGCTCTTTACTAACCTTCGAGGCGGTCGATCCGTTCCTCGTGCGCGGCGGCGATGTGGGCCAGTTGATTAATGAATTGTCCGGTCTCGCCTATGAGGCCGGTCAGCTTCGACATGTCAGCGGTGAGCTTGTCGATGTCGGCCGTGACCTTGTCGAGGCGCTCTTCGCCTCTGAGCTGCGCGGCGGCGATGAGTTCCACGGTTTGCGTGAGCGCCTCGTGGCGTTCCGTGAGACGGTCTAGGCGCTCGTCGATGGTGGGCTTGTTGGCGTCGTTCATGGGAGCGTGGCTCCTTTCTCCATGGTACTTCAGAGACCCGCTTGTTCGTAAGATTCACTGGCGGGGCGAGGAAAGAGGGCAAACGCTACTTCCGATAACGAATATTATGTAAACTTATTGAGAGATCTCGCCCCCTTCCCCAAAAAAACGGCCCGGCCACCCGCTGAATGGGGACCGGGCCTAAGGGAAGAAACTGACTGCTTTCCACGAAGGAAACTCGTTACCGCCGGCGACCGCCTCCACCGCCATGGCCGCCGCTGCTGGAACTTGTGTGGCCGCCACCGCCGCCGCCAGAAGCCGGATGGCTGCTTCCACTCGAAGCCGGCGCGGAACGCGGCGCGCTATAGCTCGGACTCGACTGCTGCTGCCGCGGAGCGCTGGAGCCCGGCGTCTGGGTCTGCCTCTGGTCGGGCCGATTGTTCTGGCTCGGCGGATTGTACGGCTGCCGTGCCGGCGTGCTCGAACCCGGCGTACCGAAAGAATTCCAGCCGTTGGTCCGCTGGTTCTGGTTCGCCGACGGACGCTGAGCCGCCGGTTGGCTGGAGCCCGGCTCGCCGAACCGCCGGATGCCTTCGGTGCGCGCCGCGGGCGCCTGGTTGCCGCCCGACGCCTGCGCCGGACGCGAATTCTGGGCTGCGCCGCTCACGCCAGGCTCGCCAAACCGGCGAAATCCCGATTGAGTCTGAGCTGCGCCCGCGGGGCGCCCCGCAGTTCCCTGCCCGGCCGCTCTGCCGGCTTGCCCCGGGTTCTGTTGTCCGAAGAAATGCAGGTTGTCGCTGGTGTGCGCAACGTTGGCCGCTTGCCGGTCCGAAAACTGCCGGCTGGCCGCGCTGGGACCCACCGGCATCTGCCCGTGAATCGAACCCGCCACACCCACCTGCGCACCGGATACGCGCTGGATGCCGCCAAACCGCCCGTTGCGAAAGTCCTCCGCGCTGACCGCCGAGATGCCGTTGGCAACGCGCGCATTTCTATAAACGTTTGTTATGCTTGCGCTGGTAACATTAATCCCTCGGTTGAAGCTCCCGACGCCGTTGAGGCCGCGGCCCCACCAGGGGTGGAAGGCTTCGAAAGGAGCCAGTGGCACCCATCCGATACTCCCGTATCCAAATCCGACGCCAAAGCCCACTCCGCGGCCGAATCCGAAGAACCCAACCAGCGCCGGCGACCAATAGCTCCGCATGCCGAAAGCGCCGGGATACCATGCCCAGCCGAAGCTGGCATCATAGAACCAGCGGCCGTAGTGATAGGGCGCCCAGCCCCAGGAGTCGTAGCTCACCCAAACCCAACCATACCAGTCTTCCCAAACCCAGCGGCCATTGCGATAAGGCGACCAGCCGGCTACCACCGTGGGACGCCACACGTTGCCGTACGGGGCCACATTCGTCCACGTGCCGGAATTGTCCAGATCTTCCGTGCCATAGACGCCCTGCGGAACATATTGAGCGCTGGTCGATTGCAGCAAACCGCGATCCCGGGTGTCATTCCAGCGGTCCCAATCGTCGTAAGAGAGGGCCGTCACCATCTGGAATTCCGGGTCCGCCGCGCTGCCGCGCGCCATCATGGTTTGTCCGTTATAAACCCATTGCGAGCCGCGCGGCGTGAAGACTTCCACGTCGCCGGCCCGCGCCGTAATTTCGGTTTCCCCGGCATCGTTGACGGTGATCCGGTAGCTGCCCTCGCGCGACGGCCGCACCGAAACGCTCGGCGTATCCAGTTCGGCGTTGGCCGTCGAGGCATGCAAAATGCGGTAGGTGACCGTGCCCTTCGCGATTTCCAGATGATAAATGCCGGACTCCAGTTGGGCCATCCGCACTTCCGCGTTGCCGCCGATGCGCAGCACATTGGAAGCATCGAACTCCACTTCCGAGCGCGAATTGGCGCCGGTCGCGATGCGATCGTCGGTCAGCAGCGGAGCGTTGATCACGCCCGCCAGCCATTCGCCCGAATCGCCGCGCCGCACCGAGACGTCCCCATTGATCAAACTGATGCGAGCTACGCCGCGCTTCAAATCGTCGGGATCCTGGGCGCGCACCGGCTTCGCCGCGCCGGCCATCCAAACCACTGCGCCCGCCAATACCAAGAACCGGACATCGAATATGCGTTTCATGGCAAAGCCTCGTCAACCACGCCGCTCTTATGGCACGGCGTGTGCCAAACCAGAACTCTTTTAGAATGAGCGGATTTTCGTATGCACTCGGCCTGCTGAGGTGGCCGAAAACCACCACCCCTGGCTGTGTTCCATCATAGCTCTAGCGAGCCAGAACGATGCCGCCATCCCGATGCAGCACAATCAGTTGCCCCCGACCAGCGAGCCCGGCCGCGGATTCCGGCAGTACATAATAGTCGGCGGCGGCATCGGAAAACTGCCACTGCGCCAGACGAAACCTCGACCGGTAGAAGCTCAGCACGGGGGCTACCGCGGCGCTCACCCCCACCCGAATTGGCTTCGTCCCGCACTCCCGGCGCAGCACTTCGACCGCCGCGCGAACGCCATTCACCTCGGCTGAACTCAGGTCCGACGGTACCGAGGGCGTGTCCGGAGCCAAGCTCAACGGCAGCACCAGGAATATAAAGGACGTGACCAAGGCCGGAATCAGGAAGCCTTCCACTGCCCGATCCCAGCGGAAATTCCGCCACACGATGATCGCCGCCAGTATGAAGGCCGTGATGGCGAACGGCAGGTGGGAAGCCACCGCCAGGCCCAAATAAACACCGGCCCGGCTGAGCTTCTTCGGGACGGCCTCAAGCGCCCAGGCCGCCAGAGCGAGGGCCAAACCGAGCCCGTTGGCGATTGAGAAGCATTGCCATGCCAGGGGCGCGACGGCCAGCGGCACAACCAGCACCGAGCGCCGGCACAGCCGCCAGATGGCCCAAAGATACCATCCACCGGCCAGCAACGCCGGCAGCCGGATGGAAAACTCGGACACGTGGAACAACGCGACGGTCCTCTTTTCCAACAAGGCATAGAGAACATCCGGATTGCGGCTGGCCTGGTGGAGGGTCTCGCGCATCGGCGGCCGCACGAAGCGGTCATACGCCATGGCTTCCGCCGCAGTGATCGGCCGGACGGCCGCCAGCCAGGCTTCGCTCGCGAACACGGCCAGCATGGCAGCCAGCACCACCTTAGCGGACCGTTTCATCAATACGCTCTCGTATTCCGCGAAGACCGCTCCCTCACGGTCGCGGCTCCGATCAGAGCCGCGCGCGTCAGCAAGCGATTTTCGATACGGGCGCGAACCTGCAAAATGATGCGCTTAGTCGATGCCATAGAAAGTAGTTCCATTTGCCTCTGCCAACTGCCTGATGCCCCAGGACTTCGGATCGCTCCTCATGCCCGGCGCCAGACCGTCGGAGTCGTTGAGCCACAAATAGCCAATCCCCAGCGCCTTCACCTCCTGCGTCGCATGTTGCTCCAGCAGTTGGCTTACCTGTTCGCCGAGCGAAGATTCGTACCCTACAATAACGTCGCGGTCGAGATAAGCCGCGGGCCGCCCGGCATAGGAAAAGATTCGTCCCCCCTTCGGCACGGCCTGCTCGATGGCCGCCTTCAGAGCATAGTCGCCAATGTGGGCTGCGATATAAGCAGATTCCGGTTCCAGGCGCAACGCGGCGCGCACCGGCAGGCCGCGGATGCGCCAGGCGTTCGGATCGCAGTAGATATTGACGACGCTCGGCCAGGAAATCACCGCGTGGAATACCGCCAGCACCGGCAGCACTCCCCGGGAATTCGCCAGCGCCAACCCCATCGCCAGAGCGACGAATGGAACCGAGGGGATGAGGAAGCGGACTTCGGTATTGAACCATGCCGGGATCGCGAACACGGCGGCGGCCAGCAACAGGCGGCGCCCTTCACGATGGCGCAGGGCCAGCAGCGAAATCGGTGCCAAAAGGAAGATTGGGCCAAGAAGTCCAGGAACAAGACCGCCAGTTACTGTGAGTTGCAGTGGAATATCAAAGTATGACTTCACCTGGGGATAGTGCGCCAGCCCTGAGAGATAGCTACCCTCCAGACGATCCGTCCAGTAGGGATTGGGAAACCAATGATTCAGAAACGGGGCGACCGGATTGCCCAGCCAGATCCAATTGCGTAAAACCCATGGAGCAATGAGGATAGCGGCCCCCAGCAAAAGAACCGGCACCCTCCGCGCGGTCCGCCGCCAGCAGACGAACCCTACCGCGAAGGGTAACGCGACCACGGCCGTATATTTCAGTGCATAGCAGAATCCAACTAATAATCCAATAAAAAACAATAAATTAGTACATTTTTCCTCATCCCATACTTGAAGCAAATAAAATACTGCAAAAAGCAAGGTTGCAACGCTCACATCGACGTACGCCGACGATCCGGCGATCCCCACAACCGGGCAGGCAAAAGTCAGAATGGCGGCAAAAGCAGCCGCGCGCGGGAAGCCGAATCGGCGGCCATAACAAACCATCAGCAACGGCAGCGCAACTTGGAAAGCCACCTCGACCAGTGCGGCGGCGGAGTGTTTTCCAAAACTGAAGGCAACCAGAAACAACATCTCCATGCCTTGCGAGAGTGAGGCGTAGATGCTGTGGAAGTCCCATGCGAATCCGGCGTTGCGCGCGTACCGCGCCACGTTGCCCAGGTGATAACCGCTGCCATCCGGGCTGACCTCCGGCGCCAGGGCGTTAAGAAAGTAACAGAGGGAGAATGCCAGCAAGACGACGCCCAACAGGGCGCGCCACACTGGCGGCATCCCAGGAAGCGCCGCGCGCTCCGGCTGTTTCCGCGCCTGCCAGACGGCGCAGCCGATGGCCGCCGCTCCCAGGAAGGCGAATGCCACCGGCCGCGCCTGATGCACCAGGCACAGGAAGAACACGCCCAGACTCAGACACGCCGACCCGGAGACGAAAGCGAACAGCGCAGCTTCGGTCCGGTGAAACCGCAGCCGCAGGCACGCCAGAAGCAAGAAACCGAGGGCCATCGAAACCGCCACCGTAAAGCCAGCGCCGAAGATCGCGGTTACCGGAGTGGGTGCCATGTACTATATTGGTACTCTTACTACTGTAACGGATGAATGGGCTTCTCGAAGACCTGCGCCACGGCCTGAGGGCGTTGGCAAAAAACCGCGGCTTCACGGCCGTTGCGGTGTTCTCTCTGGCCTTGGGCATCGGCGCAAACACCACGGTTTTCACCCTGGTTCACGCCGTCCTGATGCGCCCGTTGCCCGTCGCCGACCCGGCCCGCCTGGTGGAAGTCTATACCCTCGACGCGCGTAATCCCGGCAACTGGGGCTGCTCCTTTCCGAATTATCAGGAATATCGCAGCCACAACCAAACCTTGTCTTCCCTGATGCTGTACACCGGCGTGGGCCTCAACCTCACCGCTGGCGCGGAGCCGCGCCTGGTAATGGGGCAGATCGCCACCGCGAACTATTTTTCCACCTTGGGTGTGAAACCAATAGTGGGTCGGGGCTTCCTGCCGGAAGAAGATTCGAGCCCCGGCGCCTACCCGGTGGCGGTCATCAGTTACCGCTTCTGGCAGCGCGAGTACGCGGGCGACCCCAACGTCACTTCGCGCACCGTGGGGCTGAACGGCCGGAGCTATTCCATCGTAGGGGTGGCGCCCAGAGGCTTCGAAGGCATCGACACCCTGACCACTACCGAAATCTGGCTGCCGCTGATGATGTACCCGCAGGTGTTCCCGGCGCCGGGCCTGGTGAATCAGCGGAGAGCCCTTTTGTTCTCGATGGTCGGCAGGCTGAAGCCCGGAGTTGGCATGGCGCAGGCGACCGGCGATCTGGACAGCATCGGGCAGGACCTCGCGCAGCGTTTTCCAAAGGACAACCAGGGCCGCCGCGTTTCCCTCACATCGGTGACCGACGCGGCTCTCCCGCCCTCGCATCGGCGCCAGATCAATGACGCCAGCCTGTTACTGCTCATCGTGTCCGGTGTAGTGGCCCTCATCGCCTGCGGCAACGTAGCCAGTCTTCTGATGGCGCGGGCGGCCGCGCGAAGCAAAGAGATCACCGTGCGGCTGGCGCTGGGCGCAAGCCGTCTCAGACTGATCCGCCAACTGCTGACCGAGAGCCTTTTGCTGGCGCTGGTGGGCGGCGCCGCGGGTCTGCTGCTGGCAGTATGGGGGCGAGACGTGCTGTGGTCGCTGAGGCCGCCCATGTTCCGTTTCGCGGCGGTCGATCTGGCGCTCGATCGCACGGTCCTGGCCTACACGCTGGCGGTGTCGGTGTTGACGGGCGTACTGTTCGGGCTGCTGCCGGCCTTGCGCGCCACCCGCAGCGACCTCTCGAGCGATCTCAAGGAGCGCACCGGTAAAGTGGTTTCTCCCGGCGGCCCGTGGAGCGCCCGCTCGCTGCTGGTAATGGGGCAGGTGGCCTTCTCACTGGTGGCGCTGGTGGGGGCCGGACTGTTCGTGGGCAGCCTGCGCGACGCGGACCTTATCGAGCCCGGCTTCGATGCGGCGCACCTGGGGATCGTGGTCTTCAACGTGGCCGACCAGGGCTACAACGAAGCGCGCGGCCGCGATTTCCAGCAGCGCACCTTGCAACGCGTGGCCGCCGTGCCCGGCGTGGTGAGCGCTACCCTGGCGAAAGACTGGCCCTTCCACGTTTCGCTTTCCCGCACCATGGAACTGGATGGCCAGGAGCCCGGGGCCGGCCGCATCATTCTGGCCGGCTTCACCTGGCCCGGGTACTTCCAGAGCGTGGGGACTTCCCTGCTCCGCGGCCGCGATTTCAGCCTCCAGGATGGTCCCACCGGCCCGAACGTGGTCATTGTCAATGAAGCCGCCGCCAGTTTCTACTGGCCCGGCGAGGATCCCGTGGGCAAGCGCGTGCGCTTCTTCGGCGACAGCCAACCGGCCGAAGTGGTTGGCGTGGCGGCCAACGCCAACTACCAGTCGCTGGGCGAAAAGGCGCAACCTTTTGTCTACCTTTCGATGGTGCAACACTACTTCCCCACCGCGGTAGTCTACTTCCGCACGGCAGGCGATCCCGACGCCGTCCTGGGCACGGTACGCCGCCAGGTGCAGAACCTCGACCGGAATCTGTTGCTGCAAGCGGAGTCGATCCACTCCACCATCCAGCAGTCTGTGTGGGCGCAGCGGCTCTCCGCGGCATTATTGAGCCTGTTCGGAATCCTGGCGCTGGTGCTGGCCAGCATAGGCATCTATGGGGTGGTGTCGTATTCGGTGACCCAACGCGTGCGGGAGTTCGGCATCCGCATGGCCCTGGGAGCGACGGCCAGGGATGTGCAACTGATGCTTGTTCTGGAAGCAATCCGGCTGGTGGCGATCGGGGTGTTGGCAGGGACAGCCATCGCGATGGTAGCTTCGAGGGCTGTGAAGAGCATGTTGTTTGCGGCCGGCACGGGCGATGCCATGACGTTTGTACTGGTGCCCGCAATCCTGACGTTGGTAGCGTTGCTGGCCTGCTGGTTCCCGGCCCGGCGCGCCACCAGCATCGAGCCCTCGGCCGCGTTGCGGGACCAGTAGGGGTGAGCGAAGCGATGGAGGCACACCGGAGAATGCGGCTAGGTAGGGGCTAGGTGGTTCCGTCCGGATCGAAGTGCTGATCCACGTACATCCAGACCACTCGCGCCAAACGCGTCACCGCCGGTACGGCCGGCAGGTAACAGACGAAGGCCGCCAGGATCACCAGGTCGTACCGCCAGCCGGTCCACCGCCAGAGCAGCAAGACCAGCAGCAATACCGGCGGAATCGAGAGCAGGTAGCTGAAGTACATCGCGCCCACGAAGTAGCCAGGCTCGCGCACAAACTTGAGGCCGCACACCGGGCAACTCGGATGCATGGCCAGGCCGCGGCGCCACAGCGGCCCGCGAAAGACCGGCCCTTGCCGGCATCGTGGACAAACCTGCCGCCAGATGGCCCGGATGACTCCGGGACGGGCCGATGACCCGCTCACTTCTTCGGCTTCTTGACCACCGGATCGGGGCCCACGCGCTGGATGGTCACGCTGATCAGCTTGACAGGGTTGACCGGCTGCTCGCCGTGCACCGGAACCTTGTCGATCTTGGCGACCACGTCCAGGCCCTCCACCACCTGGCCGATGATCGCGTATTTTCCATTCCAGCTCGCTACCGGTCCGGTCGTGATGAAGAACTGGCAGCCTCCCGTATCCGGCCCGGCGTTGGCAAACGCCAGTTTGCCCGCCTGCGAAAACATCAGCCCGGGCAGAATCTCGTCCTTAATGACGAAACCGCAATCGTACGATGCAGTGCCGTTAGGGCTTCCACCCTGGAACATTTGCCCAGGCATCATGCGGTAGAAAGTGGTGTTGTCGTAGAGCGGCCGTTTGACCATGGCGTTGGTTTTCGGGTCGCGCGAGGCCAGCGTGCCCTGCGCCAATTGCACAAACGTGACCACGCTGTTGGGGGTATCTTTTTCGAACAACTGCGCCGTAAATTTTCCGAGCTCGGTATTGAAAATGGCGTACAACCCGTTCTTCAGGGGCTTGTCCGGCTTCTGCGCGAAAGCGCACGCAACGAAAATGAGGAGAACCGATAGGCGTTTCATCAGCCCTCCATTCTATCCCCATAGGCTGCCCGGAGTGCATTGGGCACCGCTGTTATTTTATAATCGGACCTGATGAAAGCTCTGATTGTTGTTCTCGCCACCGGAACCGTGATGTTGGCCCAAACTCCGGCTCCCACCCAGTCCGCCGCTCCCCAGGCGCCGGCCGAAAGCCCCCTGCTGCATCCGGCAAATTTGAAAGCCAAAGCGCCGGATAATTTTAAAGTGAAGTTTGTCACCACCCACGGCGAATTCACGGTGGAAGTGCACCGCGATTGGTCGCCGCTCGGCGCGGACCGCTTCTACAACCTGGTCAAGAATAAGTTTTTCACCGATGCGGCCTTCTTCCGTTACGTCCCAGGCTTCATCGTGCAGTTCGGCATTCCCGCCAAGCCCGAGATCGCCAAGGTCTGGGAGAATGCCACGATCAATGACGATCCCATCAAGCCCGGCAACAGCAACAGGAAAGGCACGCTGGTCTTCGCTACTGCCGGTCCGAATACCCGTACCACGCAGTTTTTCGTCAATGTGAACAACAATCCGGGCCTGGATTCCCAGCACTTCACCCCGTTCGGCGAAGTGGTCGAGGGCATGGATGTGGTGCAGGGTTTCTACAGCGGATACGGCGAGCAACCCAACCAGGGCCGTATCCAGGCTGAAGGCAAAGCTTATCTCGACAAGACCTTCCCCAAGCTGGACAGCATCAAGTCCGCCACCGTTCTGTCGTCCGAAGGCGCAACGCCGGCGGCTCCTAAGAAATAGCCCACACGATACCGCTCCCTCACGGTCGCGGCTCGCATGGGGGGCGGAGGCCTCAAAGCACGAAGTCATTGCGGTCAAAGCCCGGCTACTTGCCGAGTTCCGCCCGCAGTTGGCGGTAGGCCGTTTCTTCGTAGTTGATTTTGAGCCTCTCGCGGGCCTCGGTCCTGGGATCCCCGGGTCGCGGCCCTTCCTTTTTCAGGGATCGGCCCAGCAGCGCGGTGGCCTCGGCATCGCTGGGATTCCGTTCCACCACGGCGCGCAGGCTTTCCACCGCCGCCGCGTAGTCACCCGACCGCCAGAGCGTATAGCCCAGGTTGAAGTGGTAATCGGGGTCGGCGCTGTCTCCTTCCAGAGCCTTCCGGAAATTGGCGATGGCCTCGCTCGAATCCTTGTGGCGCGCCTGCGCCGCGCCCAGATCGTTATACACTTCGTTCAACGGAACGGCTTCCGCCACCAGTTGAAAGCAATGCGTGGCGGCCGCAAAGTCACCCATGTTGTAGTGGCATAGCCCCAGGAAGAATTGCGCTTCGAAGTAGTGCGGGTCGGAACGCGCCACGCGCCCCAGCCAGCCCGCGGCGATCTTGTAGTCCTTCTTCTCCCAGTAGATTTTGCCAAGTTGGAAGCAGGGCTGCGAATAATGTTCATCGAGGCGCGCGGCGCGCGTGAAAAACTGATGCCGTTGTTCGGGAGAAGTCGCCACCAGGCCGCGCGCGAAGCTCTCCATGGCGTCCAGCCGCACCGCCGGCCGCGCTTTGAGAAACTCTTCTTCGGAGGGCACGTTCTTCCATTCCAGTTGTTGCAGCGTCTGCCAGCCCAACCGGAATTCCAGGGTGGCCAGATCTTCCACCGCGCCGATTTCGCTGAACGGCGGCCCCTGGCGCATGCGTTTGAGATCGATGATGCGGGCGGTGATGCGCAAAGATCCCCGCGATTGCGCCTTGGCGGCCGCGGCCGGAAGCAATTCGTAGGAGCCGTAGATCACCAGCGAGGCGTCCAGCAAATCGCCGATCTTCAGGATCGAAGCGTGCGTCAGCTCGGCGCCGGGACTGAGCGACAGTCGCCGGTAGCCTTCCAGCCGGTCTTCGCGGTCGAGCGCCAGGACGCCTTCCGAGACCAAAGCGTCGCGGACGGTCTCGGAGATGCTTTCGCCGATCCAATCCAGGTTCGTCGAACCGGTATGGTTGAAGAATGGAAGCGCCAGGACGTTCTCGGCGCGGGCCGCGCTGCAACAAATCAAAAGGAGGGTCGCCCACCTCTGCATGCTCATTCAGCTTAGTACATCTGTGAAGCACAGGTTCTTAACGCGTATGATGCACGGTTTTTTAACGCGGAGACGCGGAGGAGCGGAGAAAACCGAGAAATCGGAGAGAGTATTTCCAGGTCCTCCTCTGACTGCTCCGCCGGCACTCTGCCAGAATCAAGATTTTGTTTCTCTCCTATTTTCTCCGCTCCTCAGCGTCTCCGCGTTTAAATGTTCACCTTCTCCGCGTTTAAATGTCTCGCCCTTCCAACGCCCCCGAGATTTCCCTTCCCGCCACAAACTCCGCCACTCGATGGAGCACGTTTTCGCGCACTCCCGGAGTGTCCGCGAAACCGTGCAGCCAGACCAGGCCGGGTTCCCTGCGGAACCACGTCAGTTGCCGTTTGGCGTATTGCCGCGTGTTGCGCTGCGCGTAGAAAACCGCCTCGCGTTGATTCAACTCGCCATGGATGTGTTGCAGCGCCTGTTTGTAGCCGTGGGATTCGAAAGGCTTGGATGCTTCGGCGAATCCGCGCGCCAGAATGTGCCGTACTTCATCCACCAGCCCGCCCGCGAACATCATGGCCGAGCGCCGGTCCAGCCGCCCGTACAGCTCGTCGCGATCGGGCAGCAGGCCGATCTTGAGCGTGCGGTAGCCGCGTAGCGCGTCGCGGCCCTGGCGGAAGACCTCGCTGGCCGGCCTGTGCGTCAGCAGACAGACTTCCAGCGCCCGCATCACCTTTGGCACGTCGTGCGGATGAATCTTGCGCGCGGTTTCGCCATCCAGGCGACCGAGCAGGCGGTGCAGAGAGCCCGTGCGCTTGGCTTCGCGGGCCGCCAGGCGGTCGCGCACTTCCTGGTCGCGTGACGGACCTTCGAACAGTCCGTCTAACAAAGCACGCAGGTAGAAACCGGTGCCGCCGGCCAGGATCGGCAGGCGATCCCGGGCGGAGATGGCGGCGATGGCTTCACGCGCCAGGCGCGCGTACTCTCCAGCGGTGAAAGGCTCGTCGGGATCGAGGATGTCGAGCAGGTGGTGCGCGATGCCGCGCCGTTCCGCGAGCGGCAGTTTCGCGGTACCGATGTCGAAATACCGGTAGACCTGGAGGGAATCGCAGTTGATGATTTCGCCCCCGAACTGTTCGGCAATGAGAAGTGCGAGATCGCTCTTTCCAGAGCCGGTGGGACCGGCCACTGCAACCAGCGGCCGTCCAGGCGCGTCTCGTGGTATAGCGGCGTTGCAGGCGGATTGGTGTTGGTGGTCGGTCACAGTTTCGGTTGCCGGGCGTTGCCGCGCAACCCCGTTATACAATATAAAGGTGATCTTCGGCCTGCCGGGGCACCAGTCGGTTGAAAAAAGAGGTTAGGTTTCCATGATTCGGTTAGCCAAAGCGTTTTTGATTGCTGCCTCACTGGTTGTGGTTGCGTTCGCGCAGGCGGCGTCCCCGCAAGGCCAGAACAGTGCGCCGCCGGACAACCGCGCCAGCGCCTATTACAACTTTGCCATGGGACGCGTGTACGCGGAACTGGCGCAGGCCGATGGAAACAAGGACTACATCGATAAGGCCATCCAGCACTACCGCGAGGCGCTCAAAGCCGACCCCAAGGCCGGCATCATCCTGGATGAGTTGACGGATCTCTACCTGGCGGTCAACCGCCTGGACGATGCTACCGCCCTGGCGCAGGATCTCCTGAAGCAGAACCCCGATAACGTGGACGCGCACCGCATGCTGGGGCGCATCTACACGGCGGCGCTGGCCCACGCCCCGCAGGGCAAGATCGACGAGCGCGCCCTCCGCATGGCCACCCAGGAATACGAAAAGGTCACCGCCAAGGATGCCAAGGATGTCGAGAGTTGGGTCATGCTGGCCAAGCTATACGGCACTGCCGGCAACGCCACCGACGCGGAGAAAGCGTACAACTCCGCGCTGGCCCTCGAACCGGATAACGAAGACGCGCTCACCGGCCTCGCCATGCTGTATGGCAACATGGGCGACACCAAGCGAGCCATCGAAAAACTCAAGGCCGCCACCGACAAGAATCCCAACGACCGCTCCTTGCGGATTCTGGCGCAAGCCTACGAAGAGCAGAAGGATTATAAGAACGCCGCCGAGGTCCTGCGGAAGGCCGTGGCGCTTTCGCCCGACGACGACCGCCTGGCGCGCGGCCTCGCCGAAGACCTTTATTTTTCCGATCAAACCGACGACGCTCTCAAGATTTACCAGGACCTGGGGACGCGGTCCCCGCACGATCCCCTGATTCCGCTGCGCATGGCTGAGATTTACAGCAACAAGCGCGATTACTCCAAGGCCCACGAAGCCATCGACAAGGCCAAGAAAATCGACCCGGACGGCCTGGAGCCGCGGCAGGAGGAAATTAAGCTGTTCGAGGCCGAAGGAAAACTCGATCAGGCCATCGCCGCCATGAGCAGTTTGCTCACCGACACCGCGCGCAAGGTCTATTCGAAGGAAGAGCAGCAGGAGCGCGCCGGCCGATATGAGGAACTGGGCACTTTGAACCGCACTGCCGGACACTACCCCGAGGCGCTGAGCGCCTTCAAGCAGATGGGCGACGTCTACAAAGACAGCGCGCAACTGATGACCGTGCAGATCATCGAAACCTACCGCGCGGCAAAGGACATTGCCAGTGCCCAACGCGAAGCCGACGCCGCCCTGAAAAAATTCCCCAACGAGTACATCGTTGCCCGCGAGCACGCCGAGGTGCTGGGCGACTTGGGCAAGACCGACGATGCCGCCGGCGAACTCCGCGGGCTCATGAATGGACAGCGCGATTTTCAAACGCTCCTGGCGGCGGCCGAGGTCTATGAAAAGGGCAAACGCTTCGAGGACATGGGCAAAACCCTGGATGAGGCCGAAAAACTCGCCTCCACCGACGAAGACAAAGAGAGCGTCTTTTTCATGCGCGGCGCCATGTTTGAGCGCATGAAGAAATACGACGAATCCGAAGCCGCCTTCCGCAAAGTGCTGGCCCTCAACCCGCTGCATGCCGGAGCGCTGAACTATCTGGGCTACACCCTGGCGGACCGCAACCTCCGTCTCGATGAAGCCTATCAGCTCATCAAGAAAGCCGTCGATCTCGATCCCGATAACGGCGCTTACCTGGACAGCCTGGGTTGGGTGTATTTCCGCCAGGGCAAGTTGGCCGACGCCGAGGGTCTCCTCATCAAAGCGGCCAGCCATATGGACGCGGATCCCACGGTGCACGACCACCTGGGCGATGTTTATTTGAAGCTTGGCAAGACCAAGGAAGCCATCGCACAATGGACCGCTTCTTTGAAGGGCTTTAAGGACGAATTGCCGTCCGAAGTCGATCCCGAAGAGGTTAGTAAGGTAGGAACCAAACTGGACGCCGCTCGCGTCAAGTTGGCACAGGAAACCAAGAGGCAATAGCCGGCGGCAAGACCGTCCGGGCTCAAAATCCGGTCGATTTCTCCCACGGGTGGGGTCTTGAGTAAATTCCTGCGCAATCTGATTATTCCCCATAATCAATTGATAATAAATGATTTATCATCCGGCTATTGACTCAAAACCTATCGTTTTTTTGACATCTGTGGGATACTCAAAAAGTAGATTGAAGGTTTCGACGTCAAGCTAATGTCCCAGTTGGATGAGGCAGTCGTAAGATATAACAAACTCCTGGAGAGCGGTCCGTTCCGCGATCTGGGCTGGGTGGAAACGCTCCAGCAGCGCATGGAAAGCTCCAACCTGGTCGCGGGCGGACGCTTGATCTGTCCTTTTCTTCGTCCCAACTTCATTTCCCGGCGGCAGTACGACTCACTGGTCAAGACCGGCGAATCGCTCATCGGCGCCATTGACCGCGTGCAGCAGATGGTGCTGAGCAACCCGGCGCTGCTGGCGCGGCTGGAATTGCTTCCCGCCGAGAAGATGCTGGCCGCCATCGACCCCGGATACCAGGCGCTGGAAGTGGCCGCGCGATTGGATACTCACCTGGCCAACGGGCATCTGCATTTCGTACAGTACAATGCCGATTCGCCGACTGGCGCGGGTTACGCCGACGCGCTGGCGGACCTTTTTTACGATTGCCCGCCGGTGAAAGAATTCCGCAAAAAATACACGCTCACACGCACCGGCAGCCGCAAGCATCTGCTGGCAGCCTTGCTGAAATCCTACAAGCAGTTCGGCGGAAAGTCCAAGAAGCCGCGCATTGCCATCGTGGAATTCCGTCCGGCCTACAATTTCGGCCAGAGCGAATACGAACTGTATCGCGATTTCTTCCGCGAGGAAGGGTATCAGGTCGAGATCGTCTCCCCCGAGCAGCTCGAATACCGCAACGGCGTGTTGCGGAAAGGCGCTTTCGAAATCGACCTGGTCTATCGCCGCCTGGGCGTGCAGGAATTCCTGCTGCGTTTCGACCTGACTCATCCGCTGGTGCAGGCCTACCGCGACCGCGCCGTCTGCGTGGTGAACAGCTTCCGGTCGGAGGTGGCGCACAAGAAGGCCATGTTCGGCCTGCTCACCGACGAGGTTTTTACCGCCCGCTTCCCGGCGGCTGAGCGCAAAGCCATTCGCGAACACGTGCCCTGGACGCGTCTGGTAACGGCCGCGAAAACCACCTACGACGATAAGACCGTGGACCTGCTGGAATTCATCGCGCGCAACCGCGAGCGCCTGGCGCTCAAGCCCAACGACGATTACAGCGACCAGCACAGCTACTTCGGCTGGGAAATGGATTCGAGCGGATGGGACCGCGCCATCAAGCAGGCCATGCGCTCGCCCTACGTCGTGCAGGAGCGCGTAGATCCGGTGCGTTCCACTTTTCCGCTGATGACATTCGGCCACCTGGAATTTCGCGAAATGCAGGTGGATGTGCACCCACACGCGTACCTGGGCAAGGTACACGGCTGTTCGAGTTGGCTTTCGGCCGGCCGAGCCGGTTTCTCTTCGGCCGCCGGCATCGTGCCCACCTTCATCGTCGACCCAAAAAGTTAAGTGGGGCACGCAGTCGTGCGCGGGGCCACAACCGTGACCCTGGCCCGCAGGTTCGCCACGCCGGCGGTGTAGCGGTCGTCGCCCACCGCGAAAGAGACCGCATCTTCCAGCCAATCGTGCCAAAGACCATCGGGATCGTGCGAAGCCACCGTCAGAGTATAATTCTCCGGGCAAAGCTCGCAACGGAACGCGAAGCTGATTTCGCGCAAATCGCCGGCGGCGCAAGGGCCCAGCTTCAGCTTTTCCAACTCCGTGTTGGTGCCGTAGACATTCAGGCCGATGCGCGTGCGGATCATAATGCCGATCACCGGATCTGCCACCGCCTGGCGGAATCGTACCCGCACTTTCACCACCGCCAGTTCGCCACTGCGCCAGACCAGCGTGGCGTGGCCGTTTTCGCCGATGGTCTCGACGCTCAGAATCTCGGCGCGCCCGTCGCCGCGGCGCCACCGCGGTTCCAGGCGCATCGTCGCCGTTTCCGCCCAGGCTCGCAGCCGTTGCGCCGTGTGGCGGCGGTAGGCCGTCAGCACTTCTCCCGGATCGCCGCGGCCCGCCAGTTTGCCCTCGTGCAGCCACCAAACCTCGTCCGAGAGGCGGCGCAGCAAGTCCTCTTCGTGCGAAACCAACAAAGTGGTCGTGCCGGCTCTCCGCAGGCCATCCAGCGCCAGCGCGGCCCGCTCGCGCGCCAGCGCATCCTGGCGCGCAAACGTGTGGTCGATCAGCAGAACCGGCACGGGCGAGAGATCGAGCGCGTCATCGGCGCCCAGCCGGCGGACCGCGCCGGAACGTTCCACGGAGCCAGAGGCAGCCAGTTCCTCTCCGGCCGCCAGCCTGAGCAGGTGTCCCTTGCCGGAGCCATTCTCCCCGATAATGCCCACCACCACGCCATCCGGCGCGGCGGCATCGAAACTCTGCAACGGACCACTGGTCACACAGCGAAATGCGAGAGCCATAAACGTTAGAATAACAACTGCACGATGGACGACACTCAAATTCTCGACCGCATGCGCGACGATTGGAACAACCGCGCCGCCGAAGATGCCAATTATTACGTCGCTTTCGGGCGGCGCGATCAGGATGAAGATGAGTTCTTTGCCACTGCCGCGCCCGTGTTAAAGGGCCTGGAGTGCGACCTCCCGCGGCTTCCCGGCCGTGACGCCGCGCTCGAAATCGGCTGTGGGCCGGGCCGCCTGATGCGGCCGCTCAGCCGTCACTTCAAAGAGATTCACGGCGTGGACGTCTCCGATGCCATGATCGCCCTGGCCCGCGAACGCCTGCGCCATACGCCCAACGCCTTTCCGCACCACAACTCCGGCTCCGATCTTGCGCTGTTTCCCGGCGAGAAGTTCGACTTCGTGTATTCCTACGCCGTTTTCCAGCACATTCCCAGTCGCGAGGTGGTCTTTCAATACCTGCGCGAGGCGCGCCGCGTGCTCAAGCCCCGCGGCATCCTGCGCTGCCAGATCAACGGGCTGCCGCCCACCGCCAAACAGTACGACACCTGGAGCGGCGTGCGCATCACGCCCCAGGAGGTCACGCAATTCACTCTGCGGAACGATTTCCAGTTGCTGGCGCTCGAAATGATCAACACCCAATACATGTGGATCACCCTTCGCAAACGTCCGGCCGGCTGGATTGAGTCGCTGGCCGGGCGGCGCATCGAGAGCGCCGCCGCCATTCGCAACGTCAGCAATGCGCTCACCAGCGAAGCCGTGGCGCCGTCGTCCGGCCCCATGGCCGCGCTCTCGCTCTGGATCGAGCGCCTGCCGGATGAATGCGACCTCAACCACATGGCCGTCACCGTGGACGGAATCCCCGGCCGCCCCGAATACATCGGGGTGCCGGGCAACGGTAGCGCGCAGCAAGTGAACGTCTGGCTCCCCGCGGGCACTCGCACCGGCGTCGTGCCGGTTGACGTAAAGTGGCTGGGACAAACCATCTGCCCCACCGCCTGGGTGCGCATTATGCCGCCCGGCGCTTCGGTGCCCCGCCTCACCACCGTCACAGACGGCGTGAACCTGTTGCTCGACCACCGGACGGCTTCCGGGTCGGTGAAGGTGACGCTGCTCGAAGTAGCCGACCCGGATACTCTCCACGCCACCGTGGACGGCCGGGACGTGCTGGAGACCGATTCCTTCTGCGTCGACCCGGTGAACCGGTGCTACGAATTCAATTTCCGGATACCCTCCGGCACCGGCCCAGGCCCGCACGAATTGCGCGTCGCGCTGGGCAAGCGCGAGTTTCAGCCCATACCCATCGAGGTGGCGTGAGGCTCCTCGTTGCGGGTCTGAAAACGCCCGGAGGCTAGTTTGAGATCAGTGTGATCTCCCCAATCCCGCCTTCCACATCCACGTGGATATGAACTTTTGCATTGTCGTAGGCGTCATTCACCCAGTGGTCGCCCTGGCGGCGCAGACCTTCCGTGTGAATCTCGCCAATGCCGCCGCGGCCGGAAGCATAGACACCCACATCGCGCGGCAGATGAACCGTCGCTTCCCCGACGCCGCCGTGGATGCGGACATCGTAATCGTGCTTTGGTTTCCCGCGCAGATCCATGTGCAGTTCGCCCACCCCCATCTGCACTTCAACGCGGCGCAGGTCCAAGGAGCCCAGATCCATCTGCGATTCACCAACGCCGAAATGTGCAATCAGTTCAACAGGCACGTCGTTGGCCAGTTGCAGGTCCCAGCGGTAGGTGGTGTCGCCGATGCTCGAATGATTCCCTCCGGGCTGTTCGATGGTGAGATCGCCGCTTCCGGTGGCGCCGTGGTAGCGTACTTCCGGCTTCCAGGCCTCCACGTTGTACGTGAAATCGGCGCGCGCCAGTTTCTCCGCTCCACCGCGGACTTTTAATTCTCCCGCGACCATGTGCAGATCCACGCGCAGGCGCTCCACGCCCTCGCGACCGAACTCGCGAAATTCGTGCCGCGTCGGGCCGGTATTCACCTGAATCAGGCAACTGCTCAGGAACAGCGCTCCGCCGACCACAACCAAACATCTGGAGTTCATGGGACCTCCTTCAGTCCACCCATACGGTAATGGCGGTTCAAATGTTCCCTTCCACACAGGAATAGTAGAATTCCTGGGTCGTCAGAAGAGATCGTGGGCCGATTCCGGCTCGGGTAGCTTGCCAAGTGAGTGGTAGAAAGCAAGTTCGAGAGTTCGGTAGGTGCGAATTTCTTATGATTTTCTCATGGTGACTTTGGCCTTATTGTTCAGGCTCGTCCGGGGAAAGTATGGTGACTGCGCGCTTTCCTGGACTCTTTCGGACCGCAGTGGTGAACAATTGACTTGACAGCCCTAAGCAGTTTCCTCTATTCTGTAGTTGAAATGCATGCGGCACAGTCGTTAGGGGAATTCGAGCAGATCGTCCTGCTGGCAATTCTGCGTTTGGGCGACAACGCCTACGGCGTGACGATTGGTGCGGAAATTACCGCCTGTACACGTCGTGAACCGACACCCGGCGCGCTTTATACCACTCTCGAGCGGTTGGAGGACAAGGGGCTGGTTACATCGCGAATGGGCGATGCAACGCCGCAGCGTGGGGGACGGGCGAAGCGCTATTTCGTTCTCAACTCGAAGGGTCTCGGAGCGATTACGCGCGCACAACAATCCTATCGGCGGTTACTAGAGGGGTGCGAACTCCCAGGACTTACCTATGCCTAAAGCTAACATCGCAGAACGTATTCTTGCTCTGGTCACGACCGGTGATCGCGCCACGTCCATTGTCGGAGATCTGACGGAAGGGACGGCGGCCCGCGGCGTGTTTCGGTTCTGGCTTGGTGTGTTACGGACAGCGGCCTCACTTCTCTGGCGGAACGTTGCGGAAGAGCCTGGGCGGCTCACAAAGCTAGCGTTCCTCAGTCTCGCCGTCTACATTGGGGTCGAGCTGGTCTTTGCCGGCCTCAGTGGACTCGCGTTCTTCCGGGCAGCCATGGCGAGCGGACATCCACTTCATTTGGATTCGATTGGATGGAAGCTCTGGTTCGCCGCGCCGGTGCTGGTTAGTTCGCTGTTCATTGGTCGGATGCTGGCTCACTGGGCACCCAGACGGGAACTGGCTGCGTGCGTGGTGTATGCGATCCTGGTCTCGATCTACAACCTGGTCCCGATGTTCGGTGACAATGGCGCCTTTTCCGCGTTGGTATGCATTCTGATGGTTCCGGCCGGGGTAGCCTGGGGGCGCGCCCGCAGGCTTCGTGCAACATAGCCAAAGTCGCAAGGTTTGCAGGGTGCTGATTCCTACTGCCGCGTCTGTTTCCCATCTCCGATCGAGGCAGTGGATCGAAGGAAGGGCATCGGCGGCGATGCGCCCGGCGCCAATGGCTTGTCCCATCCGAGCGGTGGCTCAGGGCTGGATCGGAAACACTACCGGACCAGGCGGCGAGGAATTGATACTCGCCGGCGACGGAAACCCGTTGATGGAAATCGAGATGGGATACAAGCCACCCGGCAGCGAAGCAAAACTCTGCGGCACCGTGAAGTTGATCTGGAATTCTCCCACCGCTACCAGCGCGGCGGCGCTCGCCGGAACGGTGATGGTGCCGATCGTCACCGTCACGCCGCTCAAGAACGTTGTCGAGACCAATGTGCCCGCGGGCGACGCAGCTAAACCGGTGGCGTAGAGTTGCACCGCATCGCCGGGGACGGCGTTGCGGAACGCCGAGCCATTCGACGGGTCGGCGGCGATCTTGCCATCCGAATTGAAGACCGCGGCCGCGTAGTTCGTGCCACC
>JBEKQS010000027.1:0-30518 GCA_049519475.1 Bryobacteraceae bacterium
GGGCTATGGTTTTATTCAACAGCCCTGACCTGTTGATGAATTCAACGGCACCCCTGTTGAATTTCGCGGTAACCCGACGTGGAATGAGCGGGTTAGGTCGCCTGTTGTCGATTCCTACAGCACGGTCGGGAATGCCAACAGTTTTGGAGGCGGCGGTCTTTGCTGCGATTAACTGCGAGTCCGCGCTGGGCTTTGCGGAACCTTAAATTAGCATTAGCCCAGCGCTAGCGGCCGCTGCCGCAATTACAGCCACGATCCAATCATGAGCCCGGTGATTCCCGGCAGGCGCGCGTGGCGGATCTCCTGGAATCCCGCTTCGCCGAGCCAGGCCGCATACTCCGACTCGCTGTAGCTGCTGCCGCCGCTTGTGCCGACCAGCATGTTGAGCGCGAACAGCGCGGCGAAGCGGGGAGCCGTCTTGTCCGCTTCCAGGATGAAGTCCTGAATGACGATGCGGCCGCCGGGCGCCAGGGCCTCGCGGCAGCGGCGCAGCAGGTCGAGATTCTCCCCGGAGCCGAGCATGTGGCAGATGGCGGAGACAAACACCAGGTCGTATCCTTCGCCCAGACTGTCGGAACGCAGATCGCCGGCGCGGACCTTGACGCGGTCAGCCACCCCGGCCTGCTGGATGTGGCGCCGCGCGATCGGCTCGACCGTGGCCAGGTCGAGGATATCGGCCCGCAAAGCGGAGTTGGCCTGGGCGAAAGCAATCGCATAAGCACCCGACCCGCCGCCCACGTCCAGCATGCGGCGGACGTTCTCCGCGCCCACCGCGCGCACCACCAGCGGCGCGCGTTCCGAGGCGTTGCGGTGCATGGCGGCGATGAAGGCCTCGGTCCAGTCCTGGCCGCGATCGGCGATTTCGTCGCGCGCAACGGCGGTGCCGGCGCGCACACAGTCGGTGAGCGTCGACCAGCGATGCCACAGGTGCACGGTGTGCAGCAATGCCGGCCGGGCGTTGTCACGCGACCCGGCGGTGAAGTAGCGTGCGGTCTCGGGCGAGTTGTGAAAGACCCCTTCCTGCTTGACCAGCAGGCGCAGGGACGCCAGCGCGTTCAGAATCATCTCCGTGGCGCGCGGGTCGGCGCCGAGCTTGGCGGCCACTTCCATCGCCCCGGCGCCATCCCCCACGGCGGTAAACACGTCGAGTTCCAGCGCCGTGAGGACCACGCGGCTTTCCTGAAACGCCCGGATGCGCTCGTTCAGCTCGTCGGGGAGGACGCCGGCGGCTTCCCGGGCGCGGCGCGCCGCCAACATCTTTTCGCGGTTGTTCAGGATCTCCGCGCGCACAGCCGCGGCATCGGCGCACACCAGCCGCTCGACGGGCGTACCCTCCAGGAAATGCGAGCGCACCATCTCCGGCACGTCCGCCGGGGTCACGCCCGAGTACCAGGTGCCTTCGGGATAAACCACCAGGTTCGGCCCGTGCTCGCACAAGCCCAGCGAGCCGCACGCCGTGACCTGGACAGTGTCTACCAGCCCGCGCGCCGCGACTTCGCGCCGCAGCGCCTCCAGCACCTGGCGTGAGCCCCGCGCCGCGCAGCACGGCACTCCTTCGGGCTTCTGCTGGTCGCAGACAAACACGTGAAACCGGAACGGCGCCATTTTTTTCTTCTCCGGTTTTACGGTAACAGGTTTGCTGGCGCAAGGGCTCCCCCCTTGATATCTCGGGATATGGGAGTCGGAAGTCGGGGAGATCAGAATGCTCCAGCAAGCCGGACGTGATGCAACAGGCGCCGGAACGCGCAGAAAGCCCCGTGATTCTGACTCCTGACTCCTGACCTCTGACTTCTGTTACGCTGCCGGTGTCACCATATGGATAAAGGCTTTGGGGCAGCGCGCCTGCAGTTTCTGCTGCAGCAGCTTGACGTCCGGCCAACGGCCTTCCGGGATGGGAATCCGCTTGGCCACGCTCACCGAGGCGCTACCGCTGAAGGACTGAAAGATCAAGACCAGGTGGGCGGGCGGATCGCTCGTCGCAGTGGCTTCCAACAGGTAGCTGCCGGAGAGGATCCACGCTGAGTATTCCCCGTCGCAAAAGAGGCCTTCGTCGCCGAAATAGGCTTCCGGGGGCGCGGCCAGCAGGCGGCGATAGTGGCGCTCACAGTTGTTGCGGTCGAACCAGTTCGTGCAACTGATGATGAACACCACAAAAACCAACAAGCCGGCAGTCACGGCGACCTTTTCCCGGACGCTTCCGCCCGACACCAAAGCGGCGAACGCAAAGATCAACGTCATGTATAAAACGGTCTTCAGCAGCTTGCGCCAGTCGCGCCTCCAAACCATCGGCCGAACCTTGGACCGTTCCCACGCCAGTTGATTCTTAGCCCACGATTCCCATTGTGCCGGCGTATATAGCCAGTGGGCCCAAGGAGCGGCGATCACCACCGACATGCCGAGATCCAGCCGGCGCGCCCGCATATAGAAGCCCAACAGCATGGGGCCACACAGCAAGAGCACAAACCCACCCAGGAACAATGGCAGCCATTTCCACGAGGAAGGCAGGACCAGCGCTGCGCCCGCGTTGATCAGCTCATACAAGAAGATGCGCCACATCCACCGCTGGACTTTGCGGCGGTGGATGGTGACGAGTTGTACCGACCGTGGCAACTGCGCCACGTGTGCGTCGGTGATTCGGATGATGATGCCGGTGGCCCCGGTCGAGATCGCGATGATGACAATGCCTCCCAAGATTGCCTGCGCCGTGGGCGAATGGCTGATCGGCCCGTGGAAGATGGCCATCGAGACGCCCACAATGGCGGCCACGATCAGCAGGAAGACGCCGACGATCTTGAGAGTGGTTTTGACGGAGTAGAGCGGGCTGCGCCGCCAGGCGGTCCAGGCGCCCACGATCATGAAGATGGCGACAATGGGCAGAGCGATTTGCATGGAGTGCTCGCGGCGCGGGATTAGCCCCTACAAAATACTATTTAGTTGTCTGTCGAGTCAACGCTGCTGTCTGGTATCCCGGTGGCCGCTCGAGCCACGAGCGTAAGCGAGTGGTTTCCCAGGCGGCTACACCCCCCGAAACCGGTACAAATCCCCGCTGCCCACCTCTACGTCCATCATTTTCAGGTAAGTGAACAGTTGGTGTTTATGGTTGATCAAGTGCTCCAGGTTGCCCAAAAGCAGTGTGAGGATCGCTTCTCCATCGCTCACGAAAACCGTGCGCACCCTTCGGCTGAGGTCCGCATCTCGAAGCAAGCCGAACCCTTCCTCGATGCGCGCGCGGTACACCGCGATGCGTTCCCGCGCCTCGTCCTTGCCGCAACGGTGATTCACGGGAAGTTCCCGCAATTGGTCGAAGTGCCGCAGGCGCTCCGGATCGGCCGCGCGGAGCACCGCGCATACGCCCGCCAGGCACTCCAACAGGTGGCCGAGCAGCACGCCCGTCGGCCAGCAGCCGGGAATCGTTGGCACAAAATCCAGGCTCCCCCCGGGCAAGATAGCGATGAGATGATCGGTCCGCTCAATCTGCTCGTCAGTTTTGGCCCAAAGACAGGCGCAAACAGGCTGATCCATGGTTCATCGCAAATGCCGCGCGGCGCCGGCGGCCTACTTGGTGATCGTGCCGCAGGCGATGCGGTCGCCCGCGTTGCCCGCCGGGTCCGTCTTCATGTCGTCGGCCTTGGCATGAATCACCAGCGCCGTCCCGCCGTTGGTGAACAGCGAATGATCGCCGGCGCCCAGGTTCACAAGCGGATTCGTCAGCGTAGCCTTCGATGTGCCGTCGGCCTTGACCGTGAAGTTCGGCATGTCGCCCGCATGCGGTCCCGCGGGATTCTGCAGGCCATGCTGCTTGTGATCGGGATTGAAGTGCCCGCCGGCCGTCGTGAACGCCGGCCCTTCGCACTTGGCCACCTGATGAAAGTGTGCCGCATGCTCGCCCGGCGTCAGGTTCTTGACGTTCAATTTAATGGTCACGCCCGATCCACCCTTGCCCTCGCTCAGGGTGGCCGATCCGACGCTCTGTCCGTTCGTGCCTTTCAATTCCACGGTGACGGGCTTTTCCGCGGCACAGACGGCTGCGGCCCCCATGAAACCGGCAATGGCAGCGACAACGAAGTGTTTGATCATGGTGTTCTCCTTCTTGCAATAGTCTCACAAAACTCCGGCGGTCCGGCTACCGGAAGTGTATTCAAGTATCCCAACCCTGCCGCCGCGCGGCCTGCCCAATGGCGCTACGCGCCCCATCGCCTTTTTCCTGCTAGACTGGCAACGGGAACATTCTTGGTAGGGCAGGGAAGGCCGGGTGTATGAAAAGTCTTTTCGTCGGTAATCTCAGTTTTTCAGTCACGGAACAAGCGCTCCGTTCTCTGATGGAAACTTACGGGCCCGTGGAACGGGTCAGCATCATGACCGATCGTGACACCGGTCAACCCAGAGGCTTTGCCTTCGTTGACATGACCAACGATGCAGATGCCGCCAAAGCCATCAGCGCCCTGAACGGCAAAGATCTGGAAGGCCGCACGCTCAGCGTGAATGAAGCGCGCCCCAAGACCGATCGCCCCGGCGGTGGTGGTGGCGGCGCCGGCCGCAAACGCTGGTAGCTCTCACGCCTTCTTGGCGGCTCGTTGCGGCTTCGCGGCTTCCGTCCGCTTCAACGCCCAGCGGCGCTTGGCGGCCTCGCTGATTGCCTTCCGTCCCGCCGCGCTCAGTTTCCTGCGCTTGCGTGCCGGCACCGCCGCTTTGGCGGCAGGCTCCTTGGCGCCGCCTCCGAGCATTTGCTTCAGCTCGGCAATCCGCGCGCTTAAGTCCGCCTTCTGTTTTTCGAAACCGATCAGTGCCGCGGTGAGTATTTCGTTGTTGAACTTTATGGCCATGTGAATCCCTCCTGATTGTACCGCGGTTGCTCCCTCTGACTGGCCGCCCATTCGGTGATACGATATCTCTACCGACACTGACTCCTCTCAAGGACGGCCCGGATCCCAAGCGGGCCGGATACCTGCGGGTGACTTGCCGGAGAGAGGAAGGCGCCGGCACTCGGTTGGCGCTTGCGACCGGCACGCCTATGAAAATCCTGCTCTACAATCCCGATAACGGAGTCACCCAGAACTTCATGCCTCACCTCTGGATGTTCCTGCTGCAGGCTCTTACGCCCAGCGAGCATCAAGTGGTGCTGGTTGACGGCAATACTCAACCGATGACCGACGCCGAACTCGTCCGCTTCGCGCTCGATCGACAGATCGGCCTGGTGGGCATCGGCGCCATGACCCGCATGATCGCCAAGGCCTACCGCGTCGCCGATGCCCTCCGCGCCGCCGGCATTCCCGTCGTCATGGGCGGACCCCATATCACCGAAGTCCCCGACGAGGCCCTCGGCCGCGACGGAGGCCCCCGTCATGCCGACGCCCTGGCCCTCGGCGAAGCCGATGAAACCTGGCCCCGCATCGTCGAAGATGCCGCTCGCGGCCAACTCCAGGAAGTCTACGCTCCCGTCGATGCCTTCGGTCAGGACCGCAAGCCCACCTTGCAGGATTACCCGGCCATTCCCTGGGATTCGCTCGATATCAAGCAGTTCAACCGCATCCCCGCCTTCTTCGCCCGCATCATGCGCCATTACGGCTTCGAATGGGAGACGTTTCATATCATCCCCATCGAGAGCGGCCGCGGCTGTCCCTATGGCTGTGAGTTCTGCACCGTCACCGGCTTCTTCGGCGATTCCATCCGTTTCCGCACCAACCGGAGCATCGTCGATGAAATGCTCATGCTCAAAGAGCGCGCCCGCTCGACGCGCGGTAAGTTCGCCGTCTTCTTCGTCGATGACAACTTCGCCATCAACGTCAAGCGCACCAAGTCTCTGTTGCGTGACATCATCGCGGCCGGCGCCGGGATGAACTGGGTGGCGCAAATCAGCGCCAACCTGCTGCGCGATCGGGAACTCGTGGATTTGATCGCCGCTTCCGGCGGCAAATGGATCTTCATCGGGATGGAGTCGCTCGATCCGGCCAATCTCGCCAGCGTCAACAAGAGCTTCAACAAGCCGTCCGAATACGCCGGCGTCCTCCAGTCGCTGGCCAGCCGCAACGTCTACGCCATTACGTCGTTCATCTTCGGGCTGGATAACGATACGCCCGGCGTGGCCGCACGCACCCTCGACCAGATACGCGAATGGCCTCCGGTGCTGCCCGTCTTCGGACAAATCACGCCGTTTCCCGCCACTCCTTTATATACACGCCTGCAGAAGGAAGGCCGCCTCACCCGGCCCAAACACTGGCTTGAATTTGCTCCATTCCGCATGGCGCACACGCCGCTCAAGATCACCATCCCGGAAGTGCAGACCGAGGTCCGCTACGCCTGGACCAACTCGTACAGCCCGGCTGCCACTCAGCGGGCGCTCGATTCCATCGCTCAGGAACCGGCGGCTTACAAGATCAACCATCTGGCCTCCCGGCTCTTCTTCCGTGGAATTTATTTCCCGCAGAAGGGAGTCTGGAGCTGGCTAAGATTGATCGCGCAAAACCGCGGCCCGCTCTACAGTGTAGTGAAGGACTGCTTCACGCAATGGCACGGTACGCGCCGTTCTCCGGACCCCGTCTTCATCCCCGAAACCCAGCCCGAGCCCGGCCCGAACTAGCGGGTGGGACAGGCCTCCAGGCCTGTCGTTCTTGCTTGAGCGGTTTTCCGCGCCGCCCGGTCCGAGGACGCAAGAGCCCACGGCGCCAGCACGGGGAGCAGCTATCTTTCGCGCTCCGGGCTCTGTGCGGAGTGCGCTGCTTGCGGCTCTGTGGGAGAGACGTTTTCGTCTGTCAACCCTGCGCCCCCCTACTCCTTCGGCCCAATCCCCAACGTCTTCATCTTGCGGTAGAGGTTGCTGCGCTCCAGCCCCAGCAGTTCGGCGGTGCGCGTGACGTTGCCGCTGGTTTCTTCGAGCTTCTTCAGAATGTATTCGCGCTCGGCGGCTTCGCGCACTTCCTGCAAACTGCCGAAGCGCTCGAGCGACCGGTCGGGCTGCCGCTTCGATGGATTCAACGGGATGTGGCGGGCATCCACGCGCACCTGCGGGTTCAGGATGACGATCCGCTCGATCAGATTTTTCAGCTCGCGCACGTTGCCCGGCCAGTGATACTCGGCGAGCACTTTGAAAGCCTCGGGCGTCAGTTCCTTGGGCTTGCGGCCATAGGCCGTGGTGAACTCGCGCAGGAAGTGTTCGGCCAGCAGCGGGATGTCTTCGCGCCGGTCGCGCAAGGGCGGCACGTTGAACGGGATCACGTTGAGCCGGTAGAACAGGTCCTCGCGGAAATTGCCGTGCTCGATTTCGTCATCCAGGTTTTTGTTGGTGGAGGCCACCACGCGCACGTCCACCTGCACGGATTCGGAGGCGCCCACCGGCTCGAAACGTTGCTCTTCGATCACGCGCAGCACCTTGGATTGCGTGCGCAGGCTCATGTCTCCCACTTCATCCAGGAACAGCGTACCGCCATCGGCCTTTTGGAACTTGCCGATTTTGGCCTCCTGGGCGCCGGCGAAGCTGCCCTTGTTGTGGCCGAACAACTCGCTCTCGATCAGCTCCTCCGGAATGGCCGCGCAGTTCACTTCCACGAACGGCTCGGCGGCGCGCGGGCTCAGTTGGTGGAGGGCGTGCGCCACCAGCTCCTTGCCGGTGCCGCTTTCCCCGTAGATCAGCACGCGGCCGTTGGTGCCGGCCATCAGGGCGAGCTGCTGGCGCAGAGCTTTCATCGGCACGCTCTCCCCGATGATCCGCCAGCGCGCCCCGCTGTCGGCCTTCAGACGGCTGTTCTCGATCGACAGACTGCGGTGCTCCAGACCATTCTTCACCACCACCGTGACCTTCTGAATGGAGAGCGGCTTCTCCAGAAAATCGAAGGCCCCCAGCTTGGTGGCCTTCACGGCGGCTTCAATGGAGCCGTGGCCGGAAATGACGACCACCACCGGCCGCTCGCCGAAAGGAATCTCCTGGATGCGCGCCAGCACCTCCATGCCGTCCACCCCGGGCAGCCAGATATCCAGCAGCACCAGCTCGAAGCCGGCGCCGGGCAGCGCGGCCAGGCAGGCTTCGCCGCTCTCGACAGCTTCCACCGCATAGCCGTCGTCTTCCAGGATTCCGCTCAGAGACTGGCGGATGCCCGGTTCGTCATCCACCACCAGGATGCGCCGCTGCTTCATACGCGGGCCGCCGCCGGCGCCCCGTTCTCGGCCGGCTCCGGCTCCGCCAGAATGGGGATCTCGACGGTGAAGCGCGCGCCCACCGGCCGGTTATCCTCCACGCGGATGTGCGCGCCATGCTCCGCCACAATGTGGCTCACGATGGCCAGGCCGAGGCCAGTGCCGCGATTCTTGGTCGAAAAATAGGGCAGAAACAGTTTCTCCTTTTCGTCCGCGCTGACGCCGCAGCCGGAATCCGCCACCACCAGTTCCACGGTATCGGCCGCGCCCGCCTGGGTGGCGATGTAGAGCTTCTTGACGAGCGCCTCCTGCATGGCTTCGGCGGCGTTGTCCACCAGGTTCACCACTACTCTTTGAAACTGCTCGGGGTCGAGGTTTACGGGCGGCAACCCGGCGGCGAAACTGGTCTGGATGGAAATGCCGTCCAGGCGGCCCTGGAAGATGGCCAGCGCGCCGCGCACCACTTCATTCAGATCGCTCCGCACCGGCTGCGCCGAAGGAAACCGCGCGAACTGCGAGAACTCATCCACCAGAGTCTTGACCGAATCCACCGATTTCGAGATGGTCTCGGCGCACTCGCGCAGGATGCGGCTGGTCGCGGGCGGCAGGTCCACGCGGTCGAGCTGCCGGGCCATGCGTTCCGCCGAGAGCGCGATGGGCGTGAGCGGATTCTTGATTTCGTGCGCCACGCGCCGCGCCACTTCGTGCCACGCCGCGGCCTTCTGGGCGCGCAACAGATCGCTGGTGTCCTCGAGCACCACCACGAAACCCGAGGTCAGTTTCTCTTCAATCGCGGAAACCGTCACCGCCAGGTGCAGCTTGCGGCTCTCGGTGGCCAGTTCCAGTTGTCCAACCGCCAGGCCGGTGCGGCGGGCCCGCTTCATCAGGTACTTGATCTCAGTGGTGTCTTCGCGCGAGAAGAGGTCTTCCAGGCGGCCGGCCCGCGCCACCTGGTCCGGAGGAAAGATTTTCGACAACGCCTGGTTGACGCGCTGCAGCGAGCCATCGGCGCCGATGGAAAGAACACCCGTGGGAATGCTCTCGAGGATGGCCTCGGTGAACCGGCGGCGGCTGTCGAGTTCGGCGGTCTTGGTCTCCAGCTCCTCGGTCATCTGGTTGAAGCCGCGCACCAGCGAGCCCAGCTCGTCGACGGCTTTGACCCGCAGCCGGTGCTTCAGGTTGCCGGCGCGCACCTGGCTGGCGGCCTCCAGCATGGCGGTAATCGGCACGCTGATCTGTTTGGCCAGGAACAGCGCAATCCAGACAGCCACGAACAACACAAACAGACCGATCAGCACGATCAGCATGGTGGTGACGCGGCGCACGTCTTTGCGCTGGGCGAAAATCTGGTGCCAGTCTTTGACCCTTTGGTTGATACGCGCTTTTCCGGCTGCGGTATCGAGCGGAATGCCCGCCCGCAGCACCACCGAGCCGGCGACGTCCGGGCCATTGCGCACGAAGTAGTCCGCGTTCACCTCGCGCTCGGCGTCGATCCCGGCAGTGTATGGTCCCCAGGCGTCCAGCGGCTGGTTTCCCTGTGGCGCGTAAATGGCCGCTGATTCGAGTTCCCAGTCCTTGCAGAATTTCTCCAAAAATCCTGGTGTGCGGATGCCGCCGGCCAGCACTTGGCGCGTCTCCGGTTGCGAGGCGAGCAAGGCCGCCTGGGCGTTGGTCTCGTCCTGCATTTCATTGTGGAGCGTGGTGGCCAGGCCGACATAATCATCCACCTGATGCTGAACCGGATCGGTGAACCAGGCGTTCAGGTTGACGTTCATGACTTCGTAGCTGAACAGCAGCAGGCAGAAAACCGGCAAGCTGCTGAGAGCCAGGGCGCCTACCACCAGCTTGGTGCGGATGCGGGAGCCTTCCTGGTTGCTTTGGCGCTCGATGTAGAGTTTGATACCGGTCCGGAACAGGATCCAGCCGAGCGTGAGCATCAGGATGATGATCAGAATCGAGATCGCCCAGAAAATCAGTGTCTGGCCGGGGTTGGGGTGATCGAACTGGCGCAGCCTGAACGAGCCCTGCCACACCACCAACACCACGGAGATGACCAGCAAGACCGCCGCGAACCCATACAACAGGCGCTTTCTCATATAAAGGATGGGCCTTACCCTGATTATACGTGTGTGGGGCCAGGCTTTCAGCCTGCCGCCGGCTTTTTACAGGATGCTGAGAAAACCAATATTAGCCGCCGATGAACACGGATGAACACGGATGAGTTTTTGGTTTTCAATCTGCGTTAATCTGCGTTCATCGGCGGCTAAGCCTTTTTCATCAACCTCTTTTCAGCCGGCGTTCTTGGCGATTGTCAACGCCCACGCCGCCGCGTGATGACATCTGATGCTCTCATTGATGCTATACTGCATCAATGAACCGTAAGACGCGCCGCGCCCCGGCATCCCCTGCGAAGCGCCGTACCACCGTGACCATTCCGGCGGATTCTCTGGCCCAGGCGAAACGCATCGCCAGCGCCCGCCACAGCAACCTCAGCGCCGTGATTTCCGAAGCCCTCTCCGAAGGCTTGCGCCGGCACGCCGAGGCGGAGCGTAGCCAGCAGGTCTTGGCGCTCTACAAG
The DNA here is from genome assembly GCA_049519475.1 of Bryobacteraceae bacterium. Lineage (GTDB taxonomy): Bacteria > Acidobacteriota > Terriglobia > Bryobacterales > Bryobacteraceae > PALSA-129. Next base: position 10,706 of record JBEKQS010000027.1, read on the forward strand.
CGCGCTTTTGGAACGTTCTCCGAAGACGATCTGATGGTGCTGGACGGAGTGATCCTCGGTCCAACTCGCAGGCGTTAGCCGATGATCGATCCGGCTGGGGGTCCTTTCCTCTTCGACACCAGCGCCGAAAGTTGGCTGGCGCGCACCCGGGAACCGGGTCTCGAACGCTGGTTCGCCGAGTATCTTTCCCGCCATCCCGTGCATGTCTCGGCCGTGACCGTGGTGGAGCGAATCCGCGGGTACGCGCTTCTGTGGCAGCGCGCCCGGGCGGGGCGATCCGAGGAGGTCGAAGCCGCCCGCATCGCCTATCTTTCCGGCCTCGGGCGAGTGTGGCCGCTCGATGGCGCCATCGCCATCGTCGCCGGTGAAATCATGGCCCTCCTTCCGGATCCGCCGACGCCTCCCCGCCGTGCCCACAAACTCGTCGAGTCCCGCCAGGAACGACTGGTCCGATGGCGCTTCGATGTGATGATTGCCGCGACTGCCCTGGTGGCCGGCATGCCGCTGATTCACAACAACCCCGCCGACTTCGAATCCATCCGAAGCGCCATCGAACGTACCCCCGGTCGTTTTCCCAACCTCGGCCCGCTACAGCCGATTCGCTGCGCGTCCCTCGCGTAGCCTCCGGGTGTGCGGCACCCCAATCAGAGCCGCGACCGTAAGGGAGCGCTTCCCGTCACGGACTGTCACCCAGATTCTAACGCTCCCTAACGGTCGCGGCTCTGCAAGCGGTCTTCTCCGGCACGCGTGCTACGATAAATACTTGTCAGGTCTCGGGCTCCGTGCAATGGACGGCCGCAAACCCCGCCAGGTCCGGAAGGAAGCAACGGTAGCGGTGCGGTTCGTGTGCCGCGGATTACCCGGGGCCTGGCATATTGGTCCGTGCTTCATCCGGATACCCACCCCATGTACCAGGTAATCGCGCGTAAATACCGGCCCCAGACGTTCCACGACGTGGTCAACCAGGAACACGTCAAGACCACGCTGGAAAACGCCATTGCGCAGAAACGCATCGCCCACGGATACATTTTTTCGGGCCAGCGCGGCACCGGCAAGACCACCGTGGCGCGCATCCTGGCGCGCTGCCTGAACTGCATCCAGGGCCCCACCTCAACGCCGTGCGGCGAATGCGCAAGTTGTAGGGAAATCACCTCCGGCGGAACCGTGGATGTGATCGAAATCGACGCGGCCTCCAACCGCGGCATCAACGAAATGCGGGAGTTGCGCGAGAATGTGCGCTACCAGCCGGCCCGCGACCGCTACAAGATCTTCATCATCGACGAAGCGCACCAGATCACCAGCGAGGCCTTCAACGCGTTGCTGAAGACCATCGAAGAGCCGCCGGAATGGGCGGTCTTCGTGCTGTGCACCACGGAAGCGCACAAGATTCCCGCCACCATCGCGTCGCGCTGCCAGCATTTCAGTTTCCGCTCTGTGGATTTCGAGGACCTGGTGGCCCGCATGGCCTGGATCTGCACACAGGAAGGCATCCAGGCCGACGCCGAAGCCCTCGCCGTACTGGCTGCCGCCGGCGAAGGCAGTGTGCGCGATTCGCTTTCGGCGCTGGACCAGGCGATTGCCTGCTGCGGCGCCACGCTCGACGCCGCCGAAGTGCGCGCGCTGCTGGGCGCCTTTTCGCTGGAATCTCTGGAGAAGGTCACGCAGGCGCTGGTGGAGAGCAACTCCCGCCGGATGCTCGACGTGGTCGACGAGCTGGAGCGCAACGGCCACAACCTGCAGCACTTCAGCCGCGAGCTGGCGCGCTATTTCCGGAACCTGCTCGTCATTCGCATTTCCGGCGCCGCTTCGCGCCTGGTAGCGGCATCCGCGCAGCAGCGCGAGAAGCTGGCCGAAATCGCCGCCGGATTCTCGGAAGAAGATCTCACGCGCTATCTGCAACTCTCGCTCGACCTTTTCCGCGACCTGCAATTCTCTTTGCAGCCGCGCTTCCACCTGGAAATCGGCCTGCTGCGCCTGGTGCAGGCCGGCCGCTTGCTGCCGATCGAGCAAGCGCTGGCGCAGCTCGGCGGGTCGGGACCGCGGCCCGCCACGGAACAGCGCCCCTCGCAGCCGGCCGCAGCCCCTGCGACGAGTTCGGCCCCGCCGCAGCGCACGGGGCCATCGCCCTTCGATCTCGACCGCGCCAAGAAGTCCACCTCGCGCCCGCCCGAGCCGCAATCTGCCGGCGCCAATGCGCTGGCCCCGGAGCCGGCGGCCGCGCCGATGACGGCCCCGATGACCGCGGGCGATCCTCGTGAGCGCCTGCACAGCTACTTACACGGAAAAGGCCTGACGCACCTGGCGGACGCCGTGGAGAACGCCCGCCTTGCGGTGACCGGCTCCGACCTGCAAGTCGTGTCCGCCAAATCCTACGCGCTCTACTTTCGCGACCGCGGCTTCGAGGAGGCCGTGCGCGAGTGTTTCGGCAGGCCGCTGCGCGTCCGTTTCGAGATTGGCGACGCCGCGCCGGCTTCCACGCCGGCGCCCGCGTCCGCCCCGCCGGCCGTCACGGAGGACCAGACCACCAGCCGCGCGCTTTCCCATCCCGAAGTGCAACGTTTCCGCGAGGTCTTCCCCGCGGGCGAAATCCGCAAAGTTCGAAACCTGAAGGAGTCGTAACGTGAAACTACCAGGCAACATGGGCAACATGCAGCAGATGATGCGCCAGGCGCAACAAATGCAGGAGAAACTCGCGCAGGAAATCGCCCTCATCAAGGTGGAAGCCTCGGCCGGCGGCGGTATGATCACGGTCAAGATGGACGGACAGAAGAATCTGCTGGCCGTCAAGATCGAGCCCGAGGTGGCCGGTGATCTCGAGATGTTGCAAGACATGATCGTGGCCGCCTGCAACGAAGCCGTGAAGAAAGTCGACGAAGAATCCAAGGCTAAGATGGGCGGGCTGCTCGGCGGCATGGGTCTTCCTCCAGGCCTGTTTTAGACCATGCCGGATTTCGCCGAACCGCTCGCGCGCCTCATCAACGAGTTCAAGCGCCTGCCCGGCATCGGGCAGAAGTCCGCGCAGCGAATTGCTTTTCACGTGCTGCGCGCCGGCCGCGAAGAGGCCGAACAACTGGCCCAGGCGATTCTCGACGTCAAGGACAAACTGGGGCTTTGCACCGTCTGCAACAACATCAGCGACAGCGATCTGTGCCAGTTCTGCCGCGACTCCGGCCGCGATCCGCACGTGGTCTGCGTGGTGGAGGAACCGCACAACATCGTGAGCGTCGAAACCACCCGCCAGTTTGAGGGCCGCTACCACGTGCTGCACGGCTCGCTTTCCCCGCTGCGCGGCATCGGCCCGGAGTCCCTGAAGATCAAGGGGCTGGTGGAGCGCATCGGCCAGGGAGAGATCACGGAAATCGTGGTGGCCACCAATCCCACGGTGGAAGGCGAGGCCACGGCGGTCTACCTGGCGCGCCTGCTCAAACCCCTGGGAGTCAAAGTGACGCGCATCGCCATGGGCGTCCCGGTGGGCAGCGACCTGGAATTCGCCGACGAAGTCACCATGTCCAAAGCCATGGAAGGCCGTCGCGAGATGTAGGCCAAGCCTCCCGGCCGGCGGCGCCGCCTGCCGTGAGCTTCTTACCCCTTGGCCAGAACTTCCAGCGCCTTCTTTACCACCGGGTCGTTCTCCGTCTTCTTCTGCTGCTCGTCCTGCGCCGACGGAATTGGCAGCCCGTTGTCGTCGTACTCTACCTCCGCCACGGCCTCATGCATCAGCGTGGCTGGGACCACGCCGGTGTCCTGGATCGCCTTGCCGCCCGGCGTGTAATATTTCGCCACTGTAAGAATGATGGCGCCGCCGTCGTCCATGGTGATCGCCTGCAGCAGTCCGGCATCGCCGTGAGTGCGTTCGCCCACTACCTGCCCGCGCTTGTTGTCCTGTACCGCGGCCGCCAGAAACTCCGCCGCACCCGCCGTCCCGCCGTTGGTCAGCACCGCAACCGGCAGCGTGGTTACGGCCTTGGCCGCGTCCGCGTTGAAAACCTTCTTGGGATATTTCTGGCCCGCGAGCGACGTGATCTCACCCTTATCCAGGAACAGGTTGGCCAGCGCGATGCCGTCTTCCGGAGAGCCCGTCCCGCAATCGCGCACATCCACCACCAACTGCTGCGCACCCTTCTTCTGCAGTTGCTGAATGGCCGTCCTGGTGTCGTTCACCAGCGCCGCGGAAAGCGCGTCGATATTGATGTAGCCGGTCTTCTCGTCCAGCATCTTGCTTTCCACCGGCGGCAGCACGATGTTGGCGCGATTCAGCGTGATGGTGGTCGGCTCGGGCCGCCGCACCCGTACCACGCTCAGATCCACCGCCTCGCCCAGATCGCCTTCGAGCATCATCCGTGCATCCTCCAGCGACATGTCGCGCGTCGAGATGCCTTTAATGCTCTCGATCATGTCGCCCGTTACCAGGCCGGCCTTGGCCGCTGGCGTTCCCGGAATGCTGTCCAGCACTGCCAGGCCGTAGCCGAATTTCTTGGTGAGGATGATCCCCACGTCCGGCCGCTTGACGTCCTTGTTCTTCAGGTAGGCGTGATATTGATCGGCATTCAAGTAGCTGGCAAACGGGTCCACCGCTTCCAGCATCCCGTTCAGCGCGCCCAACGTGACGGCCTTCATATCCGGCTCTTCCACGTAGTCGTTCTTGATGTGCGCCACTACGTCGCTGAACACGTTCAGGTGCTTGTAAACTTCGTTTTTCTGATCCGCGCTCTGGCCGAACATGCTCCCGATGAGGAGCATGATGGTCAGGCAGGCGGAACCCATCACGACAAACCACTTGGTACGGCTATTCATAGGTATGGAACTCTCTTCGCGGGCCTGAAGCCATTATACGCCAAGCCCCCTCATCCTTTGGACGCGCCGGCCGCCGGTTCGGTTCTAGCCTTCTCTTTACCAGCCCATTCTTTCGCGCAGCCCCATGATGTGCGCCCTATGATGCCGCCCGTGCCAGGCATACGATGCCAGGGCCGTATCCAGCCGCAGCACTCCGATCTCCGGATGCCGGAAAGTCCGCGCAAAATCGCCCTCCGAAAAGCCCTCCAGCAGCATCACCCACCGGCCATGCAGAGACTCCAGAAGCTGTAGCGAAGTCTCCACCGGCGCGGTACGGCAATCCGCCAGTTCCGCCCACTTGACTTGATCGTAAGGCTTGATGGTCGGCTCCTCTTCGGTCAGCGCCAGGCGGAAACGGATGTAGCTGTGCATGTGGCTGTCCGCCACATGATGCACCACCTGCCGCACCGTCCATCCCCCCGGCCGGTAGGGCGTATCCAGTTGGCCATTGTCCAGCCCCCGCACCGCGTCCCGGAACCCCGCCGGCGCAGCCGCCAATTGAGCGATCAATTCCGGCCGCTTCGTGGGAGCGGGTATGGCGGTCCAGTCGCACTTGCCGATCGGATAACTCAAGTCCATACTCGAAATCTTACCAGCAGCGCCGGAGATTCCAACCGCCAATTGTAAACTTAGTGAATCTTCTGGGCGTCCCAAGCATCTCCCGCAGAGTATGCGCAAACTTGTCTTGACCGGTATCGTCGTAGCAGCCTCTCTCTTGGGAGCCTCCAGCGTGCTCGAATATACACTCAACTCCATCGATGGAAAACCCGCGCCGCTTGCCCAGTACAAGGGTAAAGTGGTCATGATCGTCAACGTCGCCAGCTTTTGCGGCTTCACGCCGCAATACGAAGGCCTCGAAAAGATTTACGAAAAGTACAAGGACCAGGGATTCGTCATCCTCGGCTTCCCCGCCAATAACTTCGGCGCCCAGGAGCCCGGCACCAACGAGGAAATCAAAACCTTCTGCAGCCGCAAGTACAACGTGAGCTTCCCCATGTACTCCAAGATCTCGGTGAAGGGTGAGGATCAGCACCCTCTCTATCAGTTCCTCACCGACAAGCAGGCCAACCCTTCGACCGGCGGCGAGATCCAGTGGAACTTCACCAAGTTTCTGGTAGACCGCGACGGCAAAGTGATCGCGCGTTTCGAGCCCAACGCCACTCCCGAATCCGCGGGCGTCACCAGCGCGATTGAAAAGGCACTCAAGTAAGTGGGGCAGGCGCTTTCGCCTGCCAACCGATTAGCACGCGAGCCAGCGTAGCGTGGCCGCGACCACCCCATCCAGGCTGCGCTCGACCGCCGGCGAGAGACCGGAAGAGAGAGAAAACTCCCCGCCCGCGACCGTGAGCATGGTGGCTTCGGCCGCGCGCCCATACAGCGCGCAGGCCCCGGCCAGCAACGCTTCCGCAGTCGCGTGGTGAGTGAAGCGCGTGCCTTCAGCCGAAGGCTGAACCGCGCGCTCGCTGATCTCGCCCGGGACCCCACCCTCGCACGCGTCGATGAAAATCACGCGCGCCGCGCGGCTGATCGGCTCCATCAGTTCCGGAGTGAGTTGCTGCATCGTACGAATCTCCACGCCGGGATCGTGGATGATCGAGCGCAAGCGTTCCCCGGCTTCCGGCCCCATGCCGTCGTCGCCGCGGAGCCGATTGCCGTACGCCAGGATCAAGGTGTGAGGCATCGGTCTAACACTTCGCCGTCATGACTTAGTAACTCGACTTCCAGCCCCAGCCGCCCATCGGCGTGCGTGGAACAGCTCAGGCACGGATCGAATGTGCGGATCACGGCCTCCACGCGGTTGAGCAGCCCTTCGTTCAACTTGTTGCCGTGAATGAAGTGGCGCGCCACCTGCAAGACGCCCCGGTTCATAGCGGCGTTGTTGTGTCCAGTGGCGATAATCAGGTTGGCCCACGTGATGAGGCCGTCGCGGTCCACTTTATAATGGTGAATCAACGTCCCCCGCGGGGCTTCGGAAACCCCCACTCCTTCCGAATTGTTAGCACTGGCACGCGCGCGCACGTGCGTATCGAGGATGTCGGGCGCATTGAATAACTGCCCCATCTTCTCCAGTGCGTACAGCATCTCGATCAGGCGCGCATAGTGGTAATAGAAGGAGCTGAGCGCCGGCCCGCGGTCCAGTTCGCGGAACTCCGCCCACTCCTGCGCGGCCAGCGGCGTGTCGATGGTATCGCAGATATTCAGACGGGCCAGCGGTCCCACCCGGTAGATGCCCTCGGGATAGCCGAGGGGCTTGTAGAAGCTGGTCTTGAGATACGTCCAGGGGTGCGCCATTTCGGCGATGTGCGCGGCGTAATCGACGGGCTCGATGCCGTCGGCGACTACCTGGCCCGCGGCGTTCACAAAACGCAGTTTGCCGTCGTAGTGATCGAGCCCCCCGTCCGCGCCCGCGAGGCCCATGAACATGGTTGGAAAATTGGCGAAGGACCGGATCTCCTCGCGGAACTTTTCCATCTCCACCTTGAACCAATCCAGCGTGCGCCGTGCGATCCCGACCGCTTCGGGAAGTTCTTCCAGAATGCGGTCGCGGCGCGCGGCCCCGAGCGGTTCGTTGACTCCGCCCGGCACCACCCACGACGGATGGATGCGCTTGCCCGCCAGCCTTTCGATGATCTGCTGGCCGAACTGGCGCAGGCGGATTCCGTCGCGCGCGATAGCCGCGTGCGATTCCATCACTCCGAAGATGTTGCGCTTGGCCGGGTCGCTGTCCATGCCCAGCAGCAGGTCCGGCGACGAGAGATAGAAAAAGCTCAGCGCGTGCGATTGCAGAATCTGCGCCAGGTTGAGGATGCGCCGCAGTCGCACCGCGTTGGGCGGAATGCGCACCGCCAGGATGGCGTCGCAGGCCTTCGCCGAGGCAATCAGATGGCTCACCGGGCAGATGCCGCAGATGCGCGCCATCAGCGATGGCATCTCGGAAAAGGGCCGGCCTTCGCAGAATTTCTCGAAGCCCCGGAACTGCGTCACGTGGAAATAGGCTTCTTCGACGTTGCCGTCTTCGTCCAGGTGGATCGAGATCTTGGAATGGCCTTCGATGCGCGTGACCGGGTCGATGACGATGGTTTGCCGTGGCATGGATTCTTCGCTGGCCTTTCCTGAACAAAACTGCTTCAACAACTCCTCGACCTCGACATGTAAAGCCCCCGCCGCCGTTGCACCTCTGACTCCTGACTCCTGACTCCTGACTTCTGACTTCTGACTTCCAAATCCCGCTGGGATTTCAAGCGCCAAGCCCTTGCTCTTATCCGAATATGGCCGCCGGAATCGGCCGCTTCCCTTCCAGCAGGTCGCTGAGTACCGAAAAAATCAGGTCCGCCGATGGCGGGCACCCCGGAACGAAGACATCCACCGGAACCACTTCGTGAACCGGGCGGGCCATCGGCAGCAGCTCGGGAATGACCTGCCGCGGAATCTGCGCGTCCAGCGTCTCATTCTCGAGATAGGCGCGGCGCAGCACCGCACCCGCGCCGAAGCGGTTGCGCATGGCCGGCACATTGCCGGTGACCGCGCAATCGCCCAGTGAAACCAGGATGCCGGTGCGCTCCCGCACCACCTTGATGCGATGCAGGTCCTCGACGCTCGAAATGGCGCCTTCCACCAGAGTGACATCCACATCGGCGGGAAACTCTTTGTGATCGACCAGCGGCCCCCAAACCACATCCACGCGTTTGGCAACTTCGATCAGCCGCTCATCGGTGTCGAGCAGTGACATGTGGCAGCCCGAGCAGCCATCCAACCAGACCGTGGCCAGGCGGATCTTGCGGTCCGTCATCGGCGCGCCTCCCGCATCAGCGTGAGGTAAGGAAGAAACTGGCGGCGTTTGGACATTTCGGCGACGGACTTGCCTTTCTCCGAGAGCGCGCCCGTCGGACACACCTGCACGCACTTGCCGCAGCCCGTGCAGCTTTCCGATTTGCCCCAAGGCTCCGCCAGATCCGTGATCACCAGGCAGTCCACCCCGCGCGACATCACGTCCCAGGTGTGCGCGCCTTCAATCTCGTCGCACACACGCACGCAACGCGTGCACAGGATGCAGCGGTTGTGATCCACCACGAAGCGCTCGTGCGAGGCGTCCACCGGCAGCCGCGGGTATTGGTACGGAAAGTGAACGTGCGTCATGCCCAGTTTGAGCGCCAGGTTCTGCAGATCGCAGTGGCCGTTGGTGACGCACACCGAACACACGTGATTGCGCTCCGCAAACAGCAGTTCCAGGATGCTGCGGCGATACCGGTCGATGCGCTCCGAGCTGACCGTCACTTCCATCCCCTCGGCCACCGCCGTGACGCAGGCCGGCAGCAGCCGGTTGACGCCTCGGACCTCCACGATGCACATCCGGCAGGCGCCCACCGCGGTCAGGCCCGGCAGGTTACATAAGGTGGGGATGAAGATGTGGTTTTCGCGCGCGACATCGAGGATGGTTTGATCCTCGCGGGCTCCCACTTCGCGCCCGTCGATGGTGAGAGTCCTGATGCGCACCGGAGCTTTGGTCATTGGGAAACCTCCGCGGAGGACGCCGCATTCTCTTTGCAGATGGGGCAGCCCTCGCCCGAAATGTGACGATCGTATTCGTCGCGGAAATATTTCAGCGTGGTGACCACCGGATTCGGAGCGCTCTGGCCCAGGCCGCACAAGCTGGTGTTCTTGACCAGGTCGCAGAGTTCTTCGAGCAGCGCCAGATCCGCGGCCGTGGCTTCGCCCGCCGTGATCTTTTCCAGGATCGCGTGCATCTGCCGGGTCCCCGTTCTGCAAGGCACGCACTTGCCGCAGGATTCCGACGCGCAGAACTCCATGAAGTATTTGGCCACGTCCACCATGCAGGAGGTCTCGTCCATGACGATCATCCCGCCCGAGCCCATGATGGAGCCGATGCGCGCCAGCGATTCGTAATCCACCGGAGAGTCGAGATGCTGTGCCGGGATACAGCCGCCCGAAGGTCCGCCGGTCTGGACGGCTTTGTACTGCTTGCCGTCGGGAATCCCGCCGCCGATCTCATGGATGATTTCGCGTAGCGTGATTCCCATCGGAACTTCGATCAAGCCCGTGTTGGCGACGCGCCCGGCCAGCGCGAAGACCTTGGTGCCCTTGCTCTTTTCCGTGCCGATCGCGGCGAACCATTCGGCCCCGTTGCGCACGATCGGCGCCACGTTGGCGAAGGTCTCCACATTATTGATGAGTGTGGGGCAGTTCCAGAGACCTTCCTGCGCCGGATACGGCGGCCGCGGCCGCGGTGCGCCGCGCTTGCCTTCGATCGAAGCGATCAGCGCGGTCTCCTCCCCGCACACAAACGCGCCCGCCCCCAGCCGGATATCCACGTGGAAACTGAAACGCGAATTGCAGATATTGTTTCCCAGCAGACCCAGCCGTTCGGCCTGTTTGATGGCCGTCTTGAGGTGTTTGACCGCCAGCGGGTATTCGGCGCGCACGTAGATGAAGCCGTTTTGCGCGCCCACCGCGTACGCCGCAATCGCCATGCCTTCCAGCACGCGGTGCGGATCGCTTTCCAACACCGCGCGGTCCATGAATGCGCCGGGATCGCCTTCGTCGGCATTGCAGATGACGTACTTGGCCTGGTCGCCGGTCTTAGCCACCGTGCTCCACTTGAGGCCCGTCGGATAACCCGCGCCGCCCCGCCCGCGCAGACCGCTCTTCACCATCAGCGCCACCATCTCCGGCGGCGTCATCTCCGTGATGGCCGTCACCAGCGCCCGGTAACCATCGTTGGCGATGTAATCTTCGATTCGCTCCGGATCGATCTTGCCGGAATTCTCCAGCACGATTTTCCGCTGGCGCTCGAAGAAGGGCACATCCGTGCGACAACGCTCCAGGTCGGCCGTCCCGGTGTCGATGCTGCGCACCAACTCCGAAGCGTCCTCCGGGGTCACGTTGGCGAACAGTTGACCCTCAGTCTCCACCGAAACCAGCGGTCCGGCGCTGCACAGTCCCATGCAGCCCACACCTTTGACCAGCACTTCACCCGCCATGCCCGCTTCGGCGACTTCCTTCTTTATGGCGTCGCGGACCTGGTCGGCCCCCGAAGACAGGCAGCCGGCCGCGATGCAGACGCAGACATGGTGCTGGAACTTCTTCTGCGCCAGGCGCTCGTTTTCCGCAATCGTGCGGAGCTCTTCGATGGTCATGGGCGAATTCCTTTCGCGATGCGCGCGAGCAGCGGCGGCGCGCCGATGCGCCCCAGGACGGCCCCATCCACCACGGCCGCCGGCGCCAGTCCGCAGGAGCCCAGGCAGCGCGCCGTCAGCACCGAGAGTTCGCCATCGGCCGTCGTCTCGCCTGGTTTAATGCTGTACGTTTTTTCGATGGCCGAAAGCAGCGCCGGCGCGCCCTTGATATAGCACGCCGTTCCGGTGCAGACCACGCACGTGTGTTTGCCTTTGGGCTTGAGAGTAAAGAAGTGATAAAAGGTCGCCACGCCATACACGCGGCCCAGCGGGACGCACAGCAGAGAGGCTACAAACCGCAGCGCGGTCTCATCCAGATAACCGAAGCACTCCTGGACGGTGTGCAGGGTTTCAATCAGCGCGTGCGGTTCGCGGCCGTTACGGCGCGCCGTGGCCTCGACGATTTTCCAGCGTTTATCGTCAGTTGGCGGTTGAACCGGACCCAGGTACGTCTGCATAAGAGTAATTAACTTGCAGTTCCCTTTCCATATCGGCATGTTTGCCAGAATCAGTGAGTTGCAGCGCGCAACCGCGCCCAGCGGCGGGTCGAATGGCCCAATCGGGTCATAAGGCCCATGTTTTTCAGTAGGTTGGGTTTCCTCAGGAAGTGGAAGAAATCGGCGAAATGCTGCTGTATGATTGTTTCAATAGTCGAAACGACTATTCCCCTGCCAAGTGAGACCGGCCTCCTGGCCGGTTGGCAAAGTATTACACCCCTTTGAATTCTTCTCCCGCTGCGAAGATTTCGTCATTCTTGTGGAGCAGGCCTTCCAGAGGGCGCTTGTTTCTTTTGCTTGTTTTCTCCGCGCCTCCGCGCCTCCGCGGTTCAATCCTCCGGTCGTTTGGTCGCGGCTAACCTCAATACGGCCGCTTCCCCTCCCAGTTCCCCGGCGGATCGTATTCGCACACCCACACCTCGCGCCCGCCGCCTCGCGCCACCGCGCATCCCACTTCTTTCGTATCGCCCCACACAATCTGCGTGTAGTGCCCGCACACGCCGCGGCATTGATTAGAGCCGTAGTCGTAGCTGCCGGCTTCCGCCGCCCACCCCTCCACCACCTGCCCCGGCGACGCGCCCGCACCGGTAACATCGAACAAATTCTCCCCATACTTCGAGTTCGGCCGATGGACAAACTCCTTGCGCGCCAGCAGCGTATCCGCCCAATTCTGCGCCACCGCGGCCAGCCGGTCCGACCACGCCAGCGGCGCAACTTTCACGCGCGCCCGCGCCGCGTTGTGTGCCGCCAGCATCTGGCGGGAAAGAGAAGATGGCGCGGCGCCCGTTTGTCTCGCATCGAAGTGCTGCCATTGCGCACCGCCCGTTCCCGCAAAGAGGATCAAAAGGCACACTGCATGTCGCATACTTCCTATTAGACGCCCGAGCCGCACTTTTCTTCAAGACTTCCAGTGAGTAACGGCACCAACCCGGATGGACACGCTGGGACAAACGGCCTATACTTGGGTCGTCGACAGGTAACGGATATGACGGTCTTAAACCCGCGATACTGCTTGTTCCTGGCTGCTGTCGCGTGCATTACCGGATGCGGCAAGCAAGAGCGCATCGAAGCGGTTCAATTTGCCAAGGTGCTCACGGAACAAAAGGCTAACTTCACCAGCGCGAGCACCATCGAAAAAGAGTTCGTGAGCAACTCTCGTGTCTGGTGCGCCGACATCACGGCAAATGGGGCAGGCCGCGGAGCCACATTGGATCAAAACGCCGCCGTGGCTGCGGAACTGGCGAAAACCGCCGTGGCGATCAGCTCTCAACTGAGTCAGTTGCGCCACGCCATTGACGGCCAGCCTCTCAAAGAGGAGTATCCACGCCAGGTCCGCGACGAATTGACTACCCAACTGACCAGGCGGCAGCGCCTGCTTCAGGACATGCGCGCGTTGTTGGAGCCGTCCGCAACCCAGTTTCTGGAATACAAGCACAGTAAGGGCTACGTGGGAGACACGTACCCGGACGGAATTGACAAACTGAATACGCTGTTCGGCGTCTACAAGCCACCGGACGATGCACTTGGCGCCGCGCTCGCAGCCTTGCAAGCGAAGTACCATCTCAGCGACAGCGAGCTCTGAAGAAGGCCGCCGCGAAAACAGACGGCGCCCGCCCCACTCTCGCCCAGCCCTAATCCGGCAGCGCGAACAAATAGGTCGTCAGGTTTTCCATGTCCTTCGGGGAAAGCGCGTAAGGCGGCATCAGCGAACCCGGCGAAAGCTCCCCGGGCTTGGCAAAGTGCGCCTCCACCCAACTCAGGCTGTGCCGCTTGGAGAGGCCGTTCAGCGCAGGCCCCAGTTTCATCCCCATGCCGTTGACCATGTGGCAGGCGCCGCAATGGTTCGCCTGGTAGATCAGCGCGCCGGCCGTCGCGAAGTCCGGCGCGTTGCCCAGGGCGGTGGCGTTGCCCGGATTCAGTTTCAGCAGAAACGCGGCCAGCGAATTCAACTGCGCATCGTTCAACTGAATCGGCGGCATGGAACTGCCCGGCATCATCGCGGAAGGCCGCTTGAAATGCTGGATCATCCAGGCCGCGTCTTTGTGGATGGAAGTCTGCGTCAGATCGGGCCCCACTTTCGCGCCGCCTTCGCCCACCGCGTGGCAGCTTACGCATTTCTCCTGCCGGAAGTAAGCCACACCCGCCATCTCTTCGGGCGAAAGCTGCATCCAATCGGTGGGCGCCGAATAGTCGATCTCAGCCAGCGGTTGGGGCTTGGGAGTACTCGCCACGGCCGCCGCGGTCAACCCGCCCCACCCGATGGCCGCCAACACCACTACCCCGATCGCGAAGGTGCGCCGCGTTACCTTCACCACCCGGCTGCGATCGAGAAACGGCACCAGAATCAGCGCCAGCACGGCCGCGCCCGGCAGCACCACGCTGCCCACAATCTCCAGCGGGCCGGTGAACAGTTTCAAAGTCTGGAACAGGAACAGGAAATACCACTCCGGACGCGGGATGTAAGTGGTGTCGGTGGGGTCGGCCAGTTGCTCGAGCGGCACTCGCACCGCGACCGCCATCAGAAACAGAACCGCGAAGACCACAAAAATCGCCGTCGTATCTTTGAAAAGTTGCCGCGGGAAAAACTGCTGCCTGGGCAGGGCGTCGTCACCCGGCGCCGGCGCCACTCCGTGCTTGCGTACCAGGTAAATGTGTACCGCAATCAGGAAAAGGGTGGCCGGCGGCAGCAGCAGGACGTGCAATCCGTAGAAGCGCGCGAAGGTCACCACTCCGACGGCGCCGCCTCCGCCCAGCAAGCGCGTCAGGTACGGCCCTAGCACCGGCGCCTGACCGGCAATCTGCGTGGCTACGACGGTCCCCCAGTAGGCGCGATTGTCCCATGGCAGCAGGTATCCCGTGAGCCCATACGCCAGCGTGAGCAGCAGCAGCACCACGCCCACCATCCACGTGGCTTCCCGCGGCTTCTTATACGCGCCGTAGAGGAACGCCTGCGTCATGTGCAGCACCACCACCACGATCATCATGCTGGCGCCCCAATGGTGCAGCCCGCGGATCAGCCGGCCGCCCGTAACCTCCGTCAGGATGTAACGCAGGCTGTTGTAGGCTTCCCCGGGCGTGGGCGCGTAGTTGAAGGCCAGCAGGGCGCCGGTGAACGCCTGCGTGAGGAACAGGAATACCGCGACGCTGCCGAATACCTGGTGCCAGCCGCTCGACGCCGGAATCTCGTCGTAGAGGAACTGGCGCACCGCCGTCTGTACGCCGGTGCGATGGTCCAGCCACTCCGTGAGCGCAGCCCAGCGCCGCCTCATGATTTCTTCTCCGGCGGCTGCAACGGCCCCAGCCAGAGTTTCTTGCCCTCCACCTTGGTTTCGTACCGGTCCAGCGGCCGCGGCGCCGGCCCCGACACTACCTGCCCGTCTATCGAAAACAGTGACGTGTGGCAGGGGCAAAGAAACTCGCTCTTGCTTTCGTCCCAGTGGTAGGCGCATCCCAGGTGCGTGCACTGCGGCCCGAATGCCACCAGGCTATTATCCTCATGTTTGACCACCCAAGCAGTGGTCTTTTCGCTGGTGACCTTCCAGCCGTCTACGCGGTTGCGGCGAAAGGTGATTTCGACCGGAACATCGGGGGTCAGCCGCGTAATATCTGCGGCTTCTACCCATTCGTCGATCTTGCGCAGTTTGGGCGGCAGCAACAGGTAAGCCAGGGCCGGAACTCCCAGCGCCGCCATGATGGCGGCGCCCATGCCATAGATGGCGCCAATGTAAAAGCCGCGGCGGGTGAAACCTTGGTTGGGCTGGGATGGGGGCTCGGGCGGTGGCATTTCATCCATCGTATACCGCGAGCCCTCGGGAGTTCATGCTGCGAATGTATAAAGATTGCAAATTCTACGAAGGCTGGCAATACGGTTTTCCGGCGGCGTACGATCTTGCCGGAAACCACTCCCTCACGGTCGTGGCTCTGATCGAAGGCGCTACTTCATTACGGGGTCTTGCAGCGTGGCCGCTTCCGGACCGTAATGCTCATGCACAGACATGCTCTGGTCCGAAAAAAACGTCCGGTTGCCGCTGGTTCCGTATGGTTCCGGCATGGCGGAGATGGTGTAGCCGCCCTGCAATCCAGCCACGACGAATTTGTAGCCTTGCTTGAGGCCGGCCGCCAGGGTGGCATCAATCAGATCGGCCGACCCGATGTTGGCATTCCCGCTCGTCGGCGGTCCCAATTCCGTCAACGAAGTCGCGTAGCGTCCGAACTGCGAGTAATACTGCACCTGTACTGTGTGGATGGTCCGAATCGCCGCAATCGCCGCGGTCTCCTGTGCGTATTTGCGCGCGTTTGTCAACTTGGGAAGCGCAAACGTGATGATAATCAGGATGATCGCAATGACGATCAGCAATTCAATGAGGGAAAAGCCCCGGCGCTTTCTCAGATCAAACATATGAGTCCCTTCCTATTCTATGACGCTGGAAGGCGCGGCGGCGTGGAGGGGTTATCTCTGGCCTGGGGCTTTTCGGGCGTTGCGTCAGAGACGATTTTTCCGTACCCTGAAAGAGAGCCGAACAAAACTCAGGGGAAGGAGGCGAGTATGGCGAGTCTCGATTGGTCGCAATGCCCCGCCGTGAACAGCACATGGCACGCCACCCCCACAGGAAAACCGACGCCATGTCCATAGATGAACGAATCCAAGCCCTCACGGAGTCACTCGAACTCCTCAGCAGCCTGCACCGCGACCTGGAAAAACAGACCGCCGCACGATTCGCCGAGGTGGGCCAGTTTATCAACCAACTCGCCCACATCGCCGCAGCCCACGAACACCGCATGGACCGTCTCGAAGGCCAATAACCCAAAGGCGCGCCGCGAGGCGCGCGGTCGCAAGGGAGCTTAACGCGACAGCCGGAAGCCGTCGGACTTCACCAGCTCATCGATCGCCCGCAGCCGCCCCCAGAAACCGGCCAGCAGGCTCAAACGCAAGGCGTTGGGCCCATCGGAAAGAGCCCGCTCCGGTTGGTCGTGCACTTCCACGAAAACCCCGTCCACGCCCGCCGCCACCGCCGCCCGCGCCAGCGGTTCGATAAACTCCGGCTGCCCGCCCGAGGCGTGGCCCGCGCCGCCCGGCACCTGCACCGAATGGGTCGCGTCGAAAACCACCGGCCAGCCGCTGTCGCGCATCACCTTCAGGCCCCGCATGTCCACCACCAGGTTGTTATAGCCGAACGACGAGCCACGCTCCGTCAGCACCACCTGGCGGTTGCCGGTCGAGGCCACCTTGTCCGCCGCGCGGTGGATATCGTGCGGCGCCACAAACTGTCCCTTCTTGATGTTGACGATCCGTCCGGTGCGCCCCGCCGCCACCAGCAGGTCGGTCTGGCGGCTCAGAAAGGCCGGGATCTGCAGGATATCGGCCACTTCGGCCACCGGCTCCGCCTGCGCCGGCTCATGAATATCGGTGAGGATCGAAAAGCCTTCGGCCTTCAAACCGGCCAGGATGCGCAGGCCCTCGCTCAGCCCCGGACCGCGATAGGCGTCGCCGCTGGTGCGATTCGCCTTGTCGAAGGACGTTTTGAAGACGAACTCGCCCACCGCCTCGCGAATCCCCCGCGCCATGCGGTGGACGTGCTCTTCGCTCTCGATGACGCACGGCCCGGCAATCAGCACCAGCGGCCGGCCGTGCCCGAATCGCTCGAACTCAATCGCCACGCGAGTAACTAACCTCCGAATGCGCCTCCGAGTGAGGCTCCGCCAGCGGCGCCAGCCTCCGCCGCCGGTTCTCATACGCCGCGCCAATAAACGATTTGAACAGCGGATGCGGCTCCATGGGCTTCGATTTGAACTCGGGATGGAACTGGCATCCCAGGAACCACGGATGGTCCGCAATTTCGCAGATCTCCACGTACGTGCCGTCCGGCGTCTCTCCTGTAATCCGTAGCCCGGCCGCCTTCAAGCGCTCTTCGTATTCCCGGTTGAACTCATAGCGATGCCGGTGGCGCTCCTGGATCTCGCGCGCCCCATACGCTTTGTATGCGAAACTCGCTTCGGCGAGACGGCACGGCCAGCTTCCCAGCCGCATGGTGCCGCCGAGCTCATCCACGCCCTTCAATTCCCGCAGCTTGAAAATAACCCGGTGCGGCGTGCCCGAATTGAACTCGGTGGAATCCGCGCCCTCCAGGCCGCAGACGTTGCGCGCATATTCGATCACCAGCGTTTGCATGCCCAGGCAGATCCCGAAGTAAGGCACTTTCCGCTCGCGCGCGAACCGGATTGCGTTCAGCATCCCGTCGATGCCGCGCTTGCCGAAGCCGCCCGGCACCAGGATGCCGTCGAAGCCTTCCAACTGGCGGTCCCACTGGTCGCCCACCACGCCTTCCGCCTCGATCCAGTCGATATTGACCTTTAACTCGTGGGCCAGCCCGCCGTGCAGCAGCGCTTCCTTCAGGCTCTTGTAGGAATCTTCGTACTCGACGTACTTCCCCACCAGGCCGATGTTGACCTCGTCCTTCGGGTGGGCCAGGCGCTCCAGCATGGCGTTCCACCGGCTCAGGTCGCGCGCCGGCGCCTCCAGCCGCAGCAGCCGCAGTACTATCTCGTCCACGCTCTCGGCGGCGAACATCACTGGCACCTGGTAGACCGATTTCACATCCCGCGCGGTGATCACCGCTTCCACGTCCACGTCGCAAAACAGCGCGATTTTTTCCTTCATCTCCTGTGGGATAAAGCGCTCCGAGCGGCAAATCAGGATGTCCGGTTGAATACCGATGGCGCGCAGTTCCTTCACGCTGTGCTGGGTGGGCTTGGTCTTGAGCTCCTGCGCCGCCGCGATCCACGGCACCAGCGTGACGTGCACGAAAATGCAATTCCCGCGGCCCTGCTCGTGCCGCATCTGGCGGATGGCTTCCAGAAACGGCAGCGATTCGATGTCGCCCACGGTGCCGCCGATCTCGGCGATCACCACGTCCACGTCCTGCGCCACCTTCTTCAGCGCGGCCTTGATTTCGTTGGTGACGTGTGGAATCACCTGCACCGTCTTGCCCAGGTAGTCGCCCCGCCGCTCGCGGGCGATGATCTGCTCGTAAATCCGCCCGCTGGTCAGGTTGTTGGCCTGCGTCAGCCGCGCGTGCGTGAACCGTTCGTAGTGGCCGAGGTCCAGATCGGTCTCGGCGCCATCGTCGGTGACAAACACTTCGCCGTGCTGGAACGGGCTCAGCGTGCCCGGATCCACGTTGAGGTAAGGGTCGAACTTCAGGCAGGTCACTTTGAGGCCGCGGCTTTCCAGCAGGCATCCGATGGAAGCCGCGGCGATGCCTTTCCCCAGTGAAGAAACCACGCCGCCCGTCACAAATATGAATTTCGCCATTACGATTTCACCCCTAACGTCATTGAGGCGGCGAACAGCGCAGCGGCCCGCTCCAGGTCCGCCGGCGTGTCCACGCCCATGGAATCGTACTCCGTTTCCACGACCCGTATGCGGAACCCGTTCTCGATGGCCCGCAGTTGTTCCAGCCGCTCGGCCAGCTCCAAGGGCCCCACCGGCAACTCCGCATACCGCAACAAAAACTCCCGCCGGTACACATACAGCCCGATGTGTTTGAAGCGGAGCGGCAGCGGCGTGGCCGCGGCGGAGTCTCTGACGAACGGGATGGCCGACCGCGAAAAGTAAATCGCATCCCCGTTCCGGCCGGTCACCACCTTCACCACGTTCGGATCGCCGATCTCGCGCGGGTTCTCGATCCGTTTCATCAAAGTCCCCATCACGATCTCGGGATCGTGAACCAGCGGCAGAATGGCGGCGTCAATGGCTGCCGGCTCGATCAGCGGTTCGTCGCCCTGGATGTTTACGACAATCTCGGCATTCTCCGCCGACGCCACCTCCGCCACGCGGTCCGTCCCGGAACCGTGGTCGCTCCGCGTCATCCGCGCCGTGGCGCCGAAATTCCGGGCCGTTTCATAAACCAGCGGGTCGTCGGTGCCGATAATGATGTTGGTGAGATACCGGGACTGGCAGGCGCGCTCCCAGACGTGCTGGAGCATGGGTTTGCAGGCTAAAGGGGCGAGAACTTTGCCGGGAAAACGGGAGGAAGAAATTCGTGCGGGAATTACTCCCAGAATTTTACGCGGCACAGAGGATCATACCACAAAACCGCTATGCTAAACTTGGAGCAAGAAAGCATGGCACGACATGATGCTGCCGTCCCGCTGTAAGTGGTTTCTGGTCAGCGCCATCTGTGTGGCCGGAGTCCTTTGGGGTGGGAATCAGGGGGGAGGCGACCGTCAGGTTGCCATCACCCCGCGCCCCAAGCCCACGGCCAAAGAGGAAGTCCTGCCCAAAAGCAA
>JBEKQS010000028.1:0-29938 GCA_049519475.1 Bryobacteraceae bacterium
CCTGTCACCGAATTGTCGAACTCCTCGAACTTCGGATTTGCAAGTACGATAATGAAGGAGAATTGAGAACATGGCGATGCGTAAGCTGGTTGTTGTTGCGGCCGTCTTGATTGGAATGACGCAAATTGACTTTGCTCAGAAAGAGACTCCCATTACCTTGCCTCTTGACGACGGTCAGATCCGCATCACTGCTCAGTTCATTCGAGTCAATGGATACGGGAGCTACGTTCCAGAATTGACCTTGGCATTAGAGAATCAAACGTCTTCCGCATGGACAACGCTCAAGTTTCTAGTCGATATTGGTGGATTGTGCAATGGGGAACCCCGTCATTGGAGCCTTCCCGTCATTACCAGCTTGGGACCTTCCTGTTTGGCTCGGTTTCCGCGCGCATGGTGCCAGGCTGAGGGGCACTCCTTTGTTAAAGAATACAAGGACACATCCATTCCTCTGATTGGCAAGGTGGACGGCTGCAAGGCCGAAATCTTCAAGGCCAGCTTGGTCCTTGCCGAGAACTCGAAGACCCGCATTGATGGCGTGACTGGCGAACGGGTTGATCTTGAGAAACAGCTTCAGGAACTTAAAGCCAAGCACGAAGCTGAAGTGACGGCGCAGGCCGAAGAAAAACGAAGAGCCGCCGAAGTTAAAGCCGAAGAAACACGGAAGGCGGTTGAGGCTCAAGCAAAAAAGGATGCGGCAGACTTGAAATTGTTCACTGATTCCATAAAGCTCAGTGCTCCACGACTACCGCCGCATTTTATGGGGAACGATATAGTCCAACTGTTCAAGGCTCACGAGATGATTCGAACCGCGCAGAAATCTGAATACGAAACGTCGGCTCAATTCAAAACCCGTATAGGGATATCCGAAACCAACTTCTTCAACAAAACCACACTATCCCTTGTCGTTGCAGTGGTGTCGGAATATGACGCAGACGAACGAGTCCTCAAGGTAGGAGTGGAATGCTCTGATCCACACGGGATCTCCAGGCGCGTGTCGAATTCAATCTCCGTGAAGAGCTCCAGGGCCGGTAGGGTATATGAAGCATCCAACGCATTTGGGGCCAAGGCAAATATTCAAGAAACCGATGTGGAAAGTTTCCATGTTGGTGTCAATAATGCAAGTGACTTTCCGATTACTACCGCCAAATACCTGATGTCCTCTATCAAGAGCGGTCCAGATGAAGCCCGCCAAATCAAGATCGGGCTTTCAGGATTGGTAATTTGCGCCATAGCACGTGGTGACGACATAACCACCGATGACAGTATTTTGAGCAAAGCAACCTTTGACAATCCTCACGAATACTTTGAGCAGATGCATTTCCTGAACGCCAGAGTGTTGGCGATCTGGTTTTTTGACTCATCTACGGGCAAGGTCTATGCAAAGGTCGAACCTGAAAAGTAGAACAAACCCTATTGCCCGCAGCTACCTGTGCCATTCTTGGTGCTTGAAACTTCGCGCAAGGCTTGTGGCACCGTCGAGGATTATCTTGTTGTGTGCTGTACGATGTGCAATAAAGCGAGGGACAATCGCTACACACCCGAAGCGTGGTATGGCATGACGGCACGCCTCCGAAGAAGTAGGGCTCGCCCGGCAATCGCCTGCGCCGCCCGCCTGGACGCCTCTCTGTTCGAGGATCCCATGGAAGCTATCGCCACACCTACGAATTAAAACTCTCGGGAGATACCTTGGTCTTCCTAATATGCCCTAGCCAATCATAGACGAAGCTCTTAGCTTGGTCTGTAACAGCATTGGGACCAGGATAGTACTCACCAGGAGTTCCCGTGTCTTGGCTCACAACGATGGAAGTTATCTGTGGAAGACCGTGTCGAGTGCAGTAGTCCGCGACAGGTTTCAAGAAGTTTCCCATCTGGTTAGGTAAGTTAGTCAGGTCCGCTAGCAGCCTGTGGTGAAAGTCTCCCCGTAGCGACTTGGCAATTGTCATTACAAAGTACTTTGCATTAATCGAAACCTGCCGTATAATAGAGCTTCTCCCCCACAAGGCTTGGAACTCTGATTATGTCGATGGGCACTCGCCAGCACCGCCAGCGGCAGGAAGATCTCTGGATCACTCACAACGAGTTGGCTCAAGGTCCTGCGCATCCGTTTTATCAGCGCCTCAATGAACTCCTCGACAGCGAGAAGTTCGATGAGTTCGTAGAGAAGGAGTGCGTGGTATTCTACGCCGCCAACAACGGCCGGCCCTCGTTGGCGCCGGGGATGTATTTCCGCCTGCTGCTGTTGGGCTATTTCGAGGGGATCGATTCGGAGCGCGGCATCGCCTGGCGGGCAGCGGATTCACTCGGGTTGCGGCGGTTTCTGGGAATCGGACTGGATGAGAGCACGCCGGATCACTCGACCATCTCTCGCACGCGCCGGCTGATGGACGTCGACACGCACCGGAAAGTGTTTTTCTGGGTGCTGGGATTGCTGGCTGATCGTGGCCTGTTGAAGGGTAAGCGCATCGGCATTGATGCCACCACCCTGGAGGCCAATGCGGCGCTACGCTCGATCGTGCGCCGGGACAACGGCGAGAGCTACGAGGAGTTCCTGAAAGGGCTGGCCAATAAGTCTGGGATCGAGACCCCCACGCGGGAAGATCTGGCGCGAGTGGACCGCAAGCGGAAGAAGAAGGGGAGCAACCGCGATTGGGTGAGTCCGCATGACCGCGACGCCCGCATCACTAAGATGAAGGATGGGCGAACCCATCTGGCCCACAAGGCCGAGCATGCGGTAGACATGGAGACGGGAGCGGTGGTGGCGGTGACGCTGCAGGAAGCGCATCAGGGTGACACCACAACGGTGAAGGAGACGCTGGCGGAAGCGGGCGAAACGGTCGCGCAACTGATCGAGCGGGAAGCCGAGACAGCGCCCGCGGAAGCACCGAAAGTGAACTGGAACGGCATCGAAGAAGTGGTGGCCGACAAGGGATACCACAGCGGTCCGGTATTAGAAGAGATGAAGGCCGCCGGCGTCCGCACCTACATTCCTGAGAAAAAGCAAACGGGCCAGCGGCATTGGACGGGCAAGGAAGCGCAGCAACAAGTGGTCTACGCAAACCGGCAGCGATTGCAGCGCCCCAAAGGGAAACGTCTCCTGCGCCAGCGCGGAGAACTGATCGAACGAAGCTTTGCTCACTGCTACGACACGGGAGGCATGCGCCGTACGCATCTGCGCAAGCACTCGAACATTCTGAAGCGGCAGTTGATTCACGTTGGGGCGTTCAATCTGAGCTTGATTCTGCGAAAGTTAGTTGGCGCCGGAACGCCGCGGGAGTGGAGAAACCACACTCCCCGGCTTATTTTTCTGTTTTTGTGCCTATTTCGGGCCTACAGCGACACGCAGAAGCGCCCCTTTCCGGGCTTATCGCGTACGGAGCGGAATCCGTCTTCAAAGTGCCATGGCCTGACTCGAAACTGCCACTCCCGAAATTCGGGGGGTTCCGCCACGGACTGCTAGGGTTGCGTAGCCTACCAGTTGTTGGCTCCGTGCGGCGAGCACCAGCACCGACCAGAGTTGCATTGCGCGTTCTTCGATATTCACGATTCCGAACTCCTTCAGATGGAGTTTATCATAATGAAGCTCATAAGCCTTTACGCACACGCATTATCATTTTCGAGTGCAATTCGGTGACAGGCTACTCAATCCCGAAACTCTCGCGCCGCAATCTCACGTCCTCTTCGGTAAGGGCAGCATGAGAGCTCTGCGCGCGTCGCCCAATGCAACAAAGCCATGGTGCAGATAGAAATTCTCCGCCTGTTCATCCTTGGCATCGCCGACCAGCGCGTACACGGTCACTTCGGACCGGCTAGCGCGCTCTATGGCATCCCACAACAAGGCGCCGCCGAGTTTACGGCCCTGGTAGGCAAGAGCGACGGCAAGGCGTCCCAGGCGCGCGATGGGTACCGTAGGATAGCGCGGCAGGCGTTTGGCGAATCGGACCGGCATCTGCGTGAGCAGAATTCCGCCGGCGGCCAATGTATAGAACCCGGCAATCCGATCTGCCGCCGTCTCGCGGGCCACGAAGCACGCGGTGGCGCGGCGGCGCACATCCTGGCCAGCCTGCTCCCGGAAATAGCGATCGAGCGCGTCCGACCCGCACCTGAACTCGGCACGATCATGGCTTGGTCCTAGTGGCTCTATGATGAATGGACCCGTCATCGAGAGGGCGCGATCAAACGAGCATGAGCCTTCTTCGCTCGCTTCAGGGCAGGCGCAAGAGCCGGCGGATTGAGAAGCAATTCCACAAAGCGCTGCTGGTCTTCGAGGGACAAGCGAATGACCTGGGCTTCGTCGATTGTCCTATGTGCGATCTCCTGGGCAGCGGCAACCACAAAATCGCTGATGCTGCGGCCCTGCAATTCCGCGGCACGCTTGACGACCAGAAGCGCATCGGGCGTAATGCGAGCTTCGATGCGAGCTGAGCGGGATGCTTGCTGGGGCATGACGGAAACGCTCCTAAACTGTATTGTACGGGATTCTGCCTCACAAGGCCAACGGCAGAGAATAAGAGCTCGCCGCCCGCTATCTCCACAGCCTATTCACCACCCGGATCAGCGCCGCCCCGCTCACCACAAACACCGCCAGCAGTATCCAGAAATAATCCATTCGGCCGTAAAGAAAATTCCCTACCGCGAACAGCGCCGACCAGATCGTGATGCAACCGGCAAACCATCCTAGCAGTGACATGGGAAATGCCGCGGCTTCGGAATCGGCGGCGGCCTCGGCCGCGGTAACTCCCGCGATCGCGCGGATGCGCTGCCAGCCCGGTCCGCCTGGGCGAACCTTGTGGTAGAAGTTCACCAGCGCCTCATCGCTGGTGCGCGGGCCCAGATACGCGGTGGCCACCCACAAGACCGTCGTGACCGCGATGGTAATCAGCAACTGCTGGTACGTGCCTGGCGCCATGCCGTTCTTCTTCAGAATCAGGAATAGCAGGGACATGCCGAAAGAGCTGATCATGGCCACGATCTCGCACCAGGCCGTCACGCGCCACCAGAACCAGCGCACCAGGTAGATCAGGCCGGTGCCGGCGCCCACCTGCATGATCACGTCGAAACTGTCTTTGGCTGTGTCCAGCGCAAACACCATGGCGGATGAGCCGACGAACAGGATCACCGTCGCGATCCGTCCGGCCACCACGTAGTGTTTATCCGGAGCGTCGGTCTTCACGAACCGGCGGTAAAAATCGTGCACCAGGTACGACGCGCCCCAATTCAGGTGCGTCAGGATGGTGGACGAATTGGCGGCAATCAAGCCGCCCAGCATCAACCCCATCCAGCCCACCGGCAGAAAACGCAGCATGGCCGGGAAGGCGATGTCGTGGCCCAGCAGCTTGGGATCGAGATTCGGAAAGGCTTTCTGGATGTCCGACAACTGCGGGTAGACGATCAGCGATGCCAGGCCCACCAGAATCCACGGCCACGGGCGTAAGACGTAGTGCGCCAGGTTGAAGAACAGCGTGCTGCCCAATGCGTCTTTTTCGGTCTTCGACGCCAGCATCCGTTGCGCGATGTAGCTGCCGCCGCCCGGCTCCGCGCCCGGATACCACGACGCCCACCATTGCACGGTGATGGGGATCACGAAGATCGCCACCGCCAGATCCCAGTTGCTCTTGAAGTCCGGCAGCATGTTGAGGTAGTGGATGCCGTGCGGCCCGGGCAGATGCGACAGTTTCTGCACCAGTCCGCTCATCCCGCCCACTTGCGGCAGTTCCACCGCGAAGTACGCCGCCGCGATTACCGCCGACATCTTGATGAAGAACTGCACCATGTCGATCACCAGCACGCCCCATAGCCCGGAGTGAGTGGCGAAGACCACATTCAGCAGCCCGACGAACAGCAGCGTCTGCCAGCGTTCGAAGCCGAAGAGAATCGCGGCGATTTTGCACGCCGCCAGGTTCACCGTCGCCATGATGATGCAGTTGAACAGCAGGCCGAGGTAGATGGAGCGGAAGCCGCGCACGGCGCTGGCGGCCTTGCCGGAGTAGCGCAGCTCGTAAAACTCCAGATCGGTGAGGACGCCGGAGCGTCGCCAGAGCTTCGCATAAAAGAAGACCGTGGAAACGCCCGTGAGAGTGAAGGCCCACCACCGCCAGTTGCCCGCTACGCCCTCGGTGCGCACGAAGTTCGCAACCAGGTTGGGCGTGTCGCTCGAAAACGTGGTAGCCACCATGGAGAGCCCGGCGAGCCACCACGGGACGGAACGGCCGGACGCGAAAAACTCCGCGGTGCTCTTACCCGAGCGCTTTGCAACGAACAGCGCGGGGGCGAAGCAGATGGCTACAGCCAGGAGGGCGATGACCCAGTCAAGCGTATGCAAATGCATAGGTGAACAAAAAGTTTACTTCTTTTCGAGGTGGAGTGCGCCGGGCGCCGGTCGAACATCCACCAAGTGGATTCGCTCGTCGAACCCGGCGCGGCCGGAATAAAACCGATCGACAAGGCCGCGGCGCACGGCAGAGCGTTCGGCCGAGCGGCACAACATCACCACGCAGCCTCCGAATCCGGCGCCGGTGAGGCGGGCGCCCAAGGCGCCGGATTCCATCGCCGCTTCCACCAACTGGTTGAGCGCGGGGCAACTGACACGCAGTTGATCCCGCAGGCTGGCGTGCGATTCCAGCAGCAGGCGGCCGAAGGTGACGGCGTCGCCACTTTCCATGGCGGCGACCGCGCCGCGTACGCGCAGCGCTTCTGAAGTGACGTGCAGGAAGGCATCGCGCTCGGGGCCAGGCTGCAGGCGGGCGGCGGCCTGCAAGGCCACCGGCAGGGCCTGGCGATACGACGCGAACCCCAATCGCGCCAGCGCTGTCGTGCCTCCCGCGCGCCGCAGGTTGTATTCTTCGCGCGCGGTGCCTGATTTTTCGGCCGTTTGCAGGCTGTGCGCCACCAGGAAGCTCCAGCCCTCCGGCACGGGAATGTGGCGGACCGAAAGCGGTGCGAACCCGACCAGCGAGGCGCAACCTTCGCGCGATTCGAGCGAGGCCGCATGATCCATGCCTCCGCCGCGCGTGCCGACGAACTGTTCGCCGTCGGGCAGAATCTCCATGAGGTCGGCGAAGCTCGCTTCCAGCGCGTTAGCCTCGAGCAGCGCCAGCGTGAACGCGACAATCAGCGCGGAGGATGACGATAGCCCGGCCGCCGCGGGCAGGTCCGACTCGACGACGGCATCCACGCCCTTC
Source organism: Bryobacteraceae bacterium (assembly GCA_049519475.1). Lineage (GTDB taxonomy): Bacteria > Acidobacteriota > Terriglobia > Bryobacterales > Bryobacteraceae > PALSA-129. The sequence goes on from JBEKQS010000028.1 coordinate 7,179, forward strand.
CCGCTGCCCCACCGGCCGGCAACCGCTTGCGCGGCGGCACGCAGGTAGTTCTCCCAATCGCCCCGCGCCACGGGAGCCAATTGAGCGGTCCACTCAAACTCGCGCGGGCCATACTCGGCACTCACCGCGCGGATGCGGGAGTCGCTGCGCGCGCGGAAAGCCACGCGAATCCGCCGGCCGAGCGCCACCGGCAAGACGGCAAGATTGTGGTAATCGATGTGCTCGCCGATGAGATTGACGCGGCCCGGCGCCGACACCATGCCAGGCTCACCACCCGCGCCGAACAGCCGCAACAAATGTTCCCGTGGATCCGGAGGCTCTTGCATTTCGCCGCGCTCCCGATCACCATACCACTATCGGCCGGAGTGGATTCGATTCCACCAACTTCTTCATGTGCAACAGCCTACGCCACTTCCTCGCTTTCCGATGGAAGCCGGAGGCCATGAGCGGGCCTCATTTGCCCATGGGCGGAACCTTCCTATGCCGGTTAATAACCTAAAGAGTAGTATCCGATGCAAATAAAGGAGAATCGCGTCGTAATTTACCTTTTTTCATTTCCCTCCACGGGGTGGGTGTAACTTTCTGCGTTCCGCTGCCGCCTTCTGTTTAGTGAGCCAATCGAGAAAAGCAGGAGGCCCGAAGCAGTCGCTTGGCCCCGCCCTGGTTCGCAACCTTTCAAAAATCAATAAGGAGACATAAAACCATGAAACCACGTACGTTCCTACTGGCCGCAACACTGGCAATCCTGACCCTGTCCGTCGCAAGTGCCAAAACCTATGACATCCTTCTTTCCTCGCCGACCAAAGCGGGCAACCTGCAACTGAAGCCCGGCGAGTACCGGTTGAACGTGAACGGCACGAAAGCCGTCTTCACCGACGTCAACACCACCAAGAGCTTCACCACGGAAGTGAAAGTGGAGAACACGGACAAGAAGTTCGGCGATACCAAGATCGACGCCTCGAGCGACGGATCCACCAGCGTAATCAAGGACATCGAACTCGGCGGCTCCAAGACCAAGATCGATTTCTAAGCGATTTTCCGACCGGCCGGCCCAACTTTCGCCCGGGCCGGCTGGTCTTGTAGTTGTCATTCCCCGTCTCCAAACCAGGCGCCGTGCCATACAATAGCTACCATGCGCACGGTGCTCTTTCTGTTCGTACCCTTGGCAATGTGGGCACAGCCGCCCGCGTCTCCGAATTCCTCCTTTGATCCGCCACACCTTAACGCCGGCGGCTACCAGGTATGAGTATGAATCTACCGGCGAATGGGCGAAGGGGCTTTCTCCGGCGGCTACTGACCGCCAGCGGCTTGGCCGCCGCACCGCAGGCCGCGCTGGCCCAGGACCGAGGCACGCCCGGTCCTTCCTTCCTGCCCGCCTATGCCCGCGCGCAGAACTATAAATCGCTGAAGCAATCCAGCTTCGACCGCACCGGCGGCAATCGCGATTCCTGGCGCATTCCCGCCGGAGGAGTGCAGGAAGTCTTCCTGGCGGAAGGTCCCGGCGTCATCAGCCATATCTGGTTCACCATCGCCGCGCAGGGCGATATGCACCTGAAAGAATTAGTGCTGCGCGCCTGGTGGGACGATAATCCCAAGCCCAGCATAGAAACTCCCATCGGCGATTTCTTTGGCCTGAATCTCGGCTCTTACGTTATTTATCAATCCGAGTATCTGGCCTGCTCGCCCGGCAAGTCACTCAATTGTTACTTTGCGATGCCCTTTCGCCATCGAGCTCGCTTGAATGTAACTAACGAGGGGAAGCGCGATGTCGGCGCTTTTTACTCCAATATCGACTATATGACAGTGCCCCAGTTGCCGCAGGATTCCTTGTACTTCCAAGCGCAATACCGGCAATCCGCGCCCTGCGTGGCCTCCACCGGCGAGGCCGCCAGGATCAATCTTGACGGCCGCGACAACTACGTCTACCTCGAGACGCGCGGCCGCGGCCATCTGATGGGCGTGACGCTTGGGGTGCTGCAGAATTCGAACGGCTGGTGGGGCGAGGGCGACGACATGATTTTCGTCGACGACGAATCGAAACCGGTCATCAACGGCACCGGCTCGGAAGACTACTTCCTGGGGAGTTGGGATTTCGGCGGGCGCGACGGAGCCCAGCCTTTCGGCCACACCCAGTACGGCGCGCCGCTGATTGTCAACGCGGAACGCACCGGCGGCCGTTACTGCTGCTACCGCTTCCATGGTGACAACCCCGTCACCTTCGAACGCTACCTGAAACACACCATGGAGCACGGCCACGCCAACGACCGCGCCGACAACTTCTTCTCCTGCGCCTACTGGTATCAATCCTCTCCGTTCACCGATTTCCCGGCGCTTCCGCCCGTGGAAGCGCGCACGCCCGTAGTAAAAACTGCCTGACCCAGGAGCCATCCATGAAGCTGACCCGCCGTCAAGCCGCTACCGCCCTTACCGGCGCTCTGGGACTTGCTCAGGCGAGGGCGCAACAACCGCCCGCCACTCCGCCGCGCGAGACTCACGCGGTGTGGGCCGGCGCTTCCGACGCCGGCGCCACCGTCGATTCCGTACGCGCCTTCGTCGCGCAGCTCAAGCGCGCCAACATCCACAAGCTCGTGATGGGCTGCAAGGAGGGCGGCGGCAACGTCGTCTGGCATAGCAAGCGCTTCCCGCAACTCGTCTCTCCGCGCTATCGCGATTTCGACCTGGTGGAAAACCTGGTCCGCGAGGCGCACGACCAGGGCATCGAAGTCCACATCTGGCTGATCGATTTCTACGAAGGCGACAGCGGCGTTGCCTTCCGCCAGCATCCCGAATGGGCGCAACTCAACGCCGATGGCAAGCCCACCAATTCCGAGACGCTACTCAACAGCGAGAAACTGCCCATCGCACCCTACCACAACATCTGGATGTGTCCCGCGCGGCGTCCCGGCTATACCGACCAATGGCTGCTGCCGCTGATCGAAGAACTGGTGTCCAACTACGCCATCGACGGCATCCACCACGACTACGTCCGGTACGGCGGCGACGTAGCCCCGGATAGCTACTGCTTCTGCGATTATTGCCTCAAGGATATTCCCCGTCACGCACTGCTGCGCTGGGAAGCGCCGCCCAACCACCAGGCCATCGAGATCGTGCGTCCCCGCCTGGAAGCCAGTTGGGAAGCTACGCCCGACATGCTGCCGGCCGGCTGGGAGCAGATGGACCGCCGCGCCAAGGCCGATTTCATCCTCAATGGCCGCACCATTGCCGGCGGGCCGCCGGACATGCGCCACTTCTTCTACGAGTACCGCATTGACCAGATCAGCCGCTTCGTACGCGAGGCTCATGACCGCTGCAGACGCATTAATTCTAAGATCCAGATGACCGCGGCCGTCTTCAAGAATCCCATCCAGAGCGGCCGGTATCTCGGGCAAAAGTGGTCCGACTGGAACCCCTGGATCGATATCTACATGCCAATGAGTTATCGCAGCCACTTTCTCGGAGACTTCGACACTTACTGCACCCATCTAACTGAGATCACAACCCGGCAATTGGAATGGACAAGGCATGAAAGACCGCTGTATGCCGGCATTTACACCTCCGACCTGTACAAAGAAGAGGCCGCGTCCCGCACTTATCCCCCGGGTAAGTTGGTCCGCGCCATTGAGGCCGCTCGCACCGCCAAACCCGACGGAATCGTGATTTTTTCCGCCGGCTCGCTGCGCAGCCAGAACCTCTGGCCGCAACTGGAAGAGATTTTCAAGGGGTAGATAATAAGGGTTGGCCGCCGATGAACGCAGACAAACGCAGAACACCGATTACCTATCCGCGTTGATCTGTGTTGATCGGCGGCAAAAACTGCTTCAACAATCCCTTGGTCTTAGTTAGTTAGCACGTAAGCACCCGGTCGCCGTTGCAATTCTCACTTCTGACTCCTGGCTCCTGACTTCCAAATCCCGCGGGGATTTCAAGGGCGAAGCCCTTGTTTACAGCTTGTTCACGTCGATCTTGGCGTCCCACGGCTCGTGGGAGCGCAGCATCTCTTCCCATGTCACCTCGCGGCCGGAGGAGGCCGCCTGCCGGCCCAAAATGGCGGTCAGGGCCGCTTCCACGCCATCCGCGGCCTGATTATGAAACCGGCCGCCGGTGATGCTGCCGATGAACGCCTTCTGCTTCTCGGAATCGGCCTGCGCCAGGTTGTCGGAAAAGGAACCGCTCGCCGAAAACGTGCCGTCGCGCTGCTGTTCGCTGCCCGACCACGTCCACGCCTCTTCACCCGCAATTCCCAGCGTGCCGCTGTAGGGCGATTGCGCCGCCCCACGCGTCCCGAAGAATCGCTCGCTCACTTCGAACGGGCCTTTGCCGAACTGCGTCGAATTGAAGCTCACATGAACGTCGTTGGCATACTGGAATATGACGTCGAAGTGGGAATGGCAATCGTCGCCCGGCCAGCTCATCTGGCCGGCGCGTCCGTTGCGCCCTCCGCGGCCGATGGCCTTCAACGGATGGCCCGCTAGCACCCAGTTGCAGATATCCAGCGCATGGATGTTTTGCTCTACGATGATATCGCCGGAGAGCACGCGATCCTGGATCCAGTTGCGCAGGCGCAACGCCGCCCCTTGCGACGACCATGTCCGCTGGTCCGGCGCAGGGCAATAATAGTGGGCTTCGCCCGACGCGATTTCTCCCAACGCCCCGGCGTGAATGCGGCGCACCAGTTCCACGAACGGCGGCGCCGAGCGGATCTGAAATCCCACATCCAGACTGAGCCGGCCGGCGGCCTTCTTGCCGGTCTCGATCACGTGTTTCGCGCCCGCCACACTCACCGCCACCGGCTTCTCGCAATAAACGTGCTTGCCCGCCGCCACCGCCGCTGCCAGGTGCTCGGGATGGAAGTACGCGGGCGTGGCGATGACCACCGCATCCACGTCGGGCGATTCCATCATCTGCCGGCACGCACTCGGCCCCGTGAACGTCTGCGCGATTCCGGTGTAGCCCTTGGCTTGCGCCACCTTGTCGAACCGCTGTTTGGCCTTCTCGAGCTGGTCCGGGAAGAGGTCCGCCAACGCCACCAGACGCGCATCGGTGTTCTGCACGATGTTGTTGGCATCCGTGCCGCCGCGCCGCCCGCAGCCGAGCAGTCCCACCCGGACCGCCGAGTTGGCCGCGCTCCCGCGCACCAGTTGGGGCTTCAACACCGTGAACGCCGCCACCGCTCCTGCAGCTTGCAAAAAGTTCCGCCGTCCGGTTGCCTGTTCGCTCATGGCGCCCCTTTCACCCAATCAGTTTTTCCAGATACGCCTTGGCCTTCAAGATGTCGGCCCGCTGCCTTTCGCCGCTGATTTCCCGTTCGATGGTCAGCGGGTTCCGATACCCAATCTGCTTCAGCTTTTCGATCAGCGCCGGAAAGTTGACCTTACCTTCGCCGATGGGAACCTCCTCGCCCAGACGCTTCGGATCGGTGGGATATAGCCCGTCCTTGGCGTGCACGCCTTGAATATAGGGCGCCAGCGTGTCCACGGCATCCAGCGGATTGGCTTTGCCGTAGAGGATGAGGTTGGCGGCATCGAAGTTCACGCCCACATTATCCAAGCCCACGTCGCGGATGGCCCGCACCAGCGTAATGGGCGTTTCCTGGCCGGTTTCACAGCGAAAATTCTGGCCGTTGTTCTTGCAGTAAGCCGCCACCGTGCGGATGGCCTCAATGGTTTCCTGGTACAGCTCGTCGTTGGGATTCTCCGGTATGAACCCGCAGTGGCCCTGCACGGCCGGGATGCCGGCTTTCTTCGCGAAGTCTGAAATCTCCTTCATGCGCGCGATGCGCGCCTGCCGGTACTGGCGTGGCACCAATCCGATGGTCAGCGGCCCGCGGTAGAAGTCATACACCTCCGGCCCGGGGCCGGTGGAGACCGCCGAGGTGGCCTCCACGCGATAGCGGTCCAGGGCGGCGCGCAGGCTGGAGGCCGCGGCGTCGCCAGTCTCCCGCACGCTCACCTGGCACGTGGGAAACCCCAGTTCTTGAACACGCCGGATGGCCGTATCGGCATCGGGCGCCAGACCGAGAATGATCCCCAGCCGCATCCTGCCGGCAGCCCGCGTCTGCGCCCCGGCCTGCCAGGCGGCAGCCGCTACTGCCGTGCGAAGAAGTGTCCGACGGCCGTATGTTTCCATTTCTCTTGCCACCTCGACGATTCTAACTCATGCGCAACCCCAATCGTCCCGCTGGGGCGCGGCACGTTATACTGGCTCGAAGTGAGCCGGATCCGCAAGCCCCCCGCGTCGCGCGCAACGCCATCACCGGTCTCGCGGTCCCGTCACGGATGGCACATTCTGCTGCTCTGGGCGATGCTGGGCGCGGCTTATTCCAATTCTTTCCAATCCGCCCCGGTCTTCGACGGCGCCAAGATCGTGACGCAGGATTCGCGCATCCGCGCCGTCACACCGGAAAACATCCGGCTCATCTTCAGCGAAGAGTATTGGTACAAGGGCGCCCCTTCCGGCCTGTATCGCCCGCTCACCACTGTTTCTTTCCTCCTGAATTACGTCGCTCTGGGCAACGGCGCGAACCCGGCGGGCTATCACTGGACGAATTTCGCCCTGCACGGAATCAATGTCACTCTGGTCTACGCGCTGGGCCTATTGATTTTCGCGGACCCGGCGCTGGCCCTGGCGCTGGCCGCCATGTGGGGATTGCATCCGCTGCTCACCGATTCCGTCACTAACATCGCCGGACGCGCCGACTTACTCGCGGCCTTCGGCGTATTGGCCGGTTTGCTGTGCTATCTGAAAGGCACGGCGGCTCGAGCGAGCCGACCGCTGGCGTGGCTGGCTGCCATGGTGGCCGCGCAGGCCTTCGGCCTTTTTGCGAAAGAGAACGCCGCCGTGCTGCCCGGCCTCATGTTGCTTTGCGACCTGGCGTGGCCGGAACGCGCCACGTGGCGCAAGCGGGCGCCCGCCTATGCCGCCCTGGCGCTGCCGTTTGCCCTCTGGCTCTATCTGCGCAGCCAGGTGCAGACCCACATGCTGATCCACTTTATGGAGAATCCGCTGGTGGGCGCCGGGTACCTCACGGCCCGGCTCACCGCCGTCAAGGTGATCGGCAAGCTGCTGTGGCTATTTGTCTGGCCAGCCCGGTTATCGGCCGACTATTCCTATAACGCCATTCCGCTGTTCGGCTGGCGCTTCTTCGCGTGGGAAGATGCGAAGGCGCTCATCGCGCTGGCGGTCTGTGTGGGCGCGGCGCTGCTGGCGCTTCGCTGGCGGCGCACGCGGAAACCGCTGTTCTTTTTCCTGGCCTTCTTTTTCGTGGCCCTGCTTCCGACGGCGAACCTTGTGATCCTCATCGGCAGCATCATGGCTGAGCGGTTCGCCTATCTGCCGTCGGTGGGGCTCGTCGGATGCGCGGTGGTAGCGTTCCACGAACTGGCTCGAAGGTTTTCATTGAAACCGCCCGTCTCCGCGCGAGCCGCGTCGGTCGCAATGGCCTTCGTGTGCCTCTTTCTTGGCGCGCGCACCTACGCCCGCAACCTCGATTGGCGCGATGAGTTCAGCTTCTGGACCAGCACCGTGAATGTTTCTCCCGGCAGCGCCCGGCCGCACAACAACTTGGGAAACACGCTCCTGGCGCAGCCCAGCCGCCTGGCCGAGGCCATCGCCGAGTTCGAAGCGGCGCTCGGCATCTGGCCGGACTACACCGATGCGCACTACAACCTGGGCAACGCTCTGGCGCAGATGCCCGGCCGGGGACCCGACGCGATTGCGGAGTATCGGCGGGCGCTGCGGACGGAACCGGATTTCGCGCAGGCGCACGTCAATCTGGGCAACCTCCTGGCGCAAATCCCCGGCCGGGGATCCGAAGCCATCGCGCAGTTTGAAGCGGCCCTGCGAACCGATCCCGATCTGGCCGACGCGCACTACAACCTGGGCACCATTCTGTCGCAAATGCCCGGCCGGGGACCCGACGCCGCAGCCCAGTTTCAAGCGACGCTGCGGATTCAACCCGATTCCGCCAAAGCCCATAACAACCTGGGAAGCGTCTTGTCGCAAATGCCCGGCCGCCAGGCTGATGCGATTGCCGAGTATCAAGCGGCGCTGCGCCTCCAACCCAATTACCCAAGGGCGCACTACAACCTGGGGAATATCTTGTCGCAGATGCCCGGCCGCCAGTCCGACGCGATTGCGGAGTACCGCGCGGCGCTGCGCGTTCAACCGGATTACGCCGACGCGCACAACAACCTCGCCAACATCTTTCTGCAAATGCCCGGACGGGGAGCCGACGCCATTGCCGAGTACCAAGCGGCGTTGCGGTTTCAGCCGAATCTGGCCGAAGCGCACGCCAACCTGGGGAGCGCTCTCGCGCAAATGCCCGGACGGCGAGCCGATGCGATCGCAGAGTACGAAGCCGCTTTGCGGATCACGCCCGATCCCGAAGTGCGGCGGCGGCTGGATCGGTTGCTGGCGGGCGGACATTAGGCCGCCGCGCGCGACAAAATCAAAAAGGCCGGGCATACCCGCATAAACGGATATGCCCGGCCGGACTTGTTACAAGGGTTAGAAGTTGACGCGCACTACGGCTTCCAGGATGCGCCCGCCGGGATCAAACGTTCCCGAAAGGTCGCGGTAGGCGGTGGTCACCTGGCCAAACGACGCGCCGGTGTTTCCCGTTGTGCTGCTGGTGCTCGGCAGGAAGTTGGTCAGGTTGAACACATCGAGAGCCTGCGCCCGGAATTCCAGGGTCACACTCTCCCGAATGTGCGTCACCTTAATCAGGCTGACGTCGGCATGCCGCTGCCAGGGCAGGTAGACGTAGTCCAGGCCGCCCCACTGTCCGGGTCCGGCAGGTCCGATGTAAGGAGCATTCGGATCCACCTGGGCAGGCGTCAGGTTGTTGGCGGCAAATGCGGCTTGCGTGTTAGTGATGAAGTTGGTGTTGTTGCTGCTTGTGAGACCAGTCGGCGCAATCGGCACCGGCAGATAATAGACCTGCGGGATGCCGCTTACCGGGTTTTGCGTCTTGGTGATGCCCACCATGCTCTGCAATTGCTTTTGCGTGATGTTGTGTAAGACCACGCCGGAGCTGTTTGAATTCACCGTGTCGAAACCGCCCCAGAAGACCGGCGTACCGGACTGGACGCGCACCACACCGGCGATTTCCCAACCTTCCACGGCCTTTTTAAGCACCTTGTTGCTGGGGCTGGAAAGGAAATGGCGGCCCGGACCAAACGGCAATTCGTAAATGTAGTTGGCCTTGATGGCGTTCCGGATATCGAACCCGTCGGGTTCTTTATTCATGGCGAGGTCGCGGAGCGTCTGAGGTTGCGAGGACACGCTCGAACTGGCGGTGGCGCCATTAGACAGCGACTTCGAGTACGAATAGTTGAGTTGGAATTGCATGCCCGCCGCGAGGCGCCGGCGCAGTTCGATCTGGCCGGAATCATAGTAAGAGGAGCCCAGGGGAAGCACGTCGTAGGCTCCGCCACTGGCCACCGTCGGGTTGACCACGAAGAAGTTCGCGGCGTAACCCTGGGCAACCCAGTTTTGGTTGTAGGTCAGCGTCTTGGCGAGGGTGTTGGCCAAACTGCCGACTTGCCCATAGGCCAGGTTGTTGGCAATACTGGAACTGGTGCAGCAGGCAGAGCCCAAGGCCGCTTGCAGGAACGGGATGGGTTGTTGGCCGGCCAGCCCCTGGTTGCCGAAGTTGCTGCTGCTGCTGGAGAACTGGCTACCGCCGCGCGCGATCAGCAGGTTGTTCGCCGCGGTGGCGAAGATGCTCTGGAACCCGTTATTGACGGTGTTCACCTCGTTGAGGTTGATCTGTCTCCACTCATGCAGGCCATGGTTGCCGGTATAGCGGATTTCAATGACGGTGTTGCGGCTCAGTTCCCTCTGGAAGCCGATGTTCCAGCTCTGCACATAACCCATCTTGAGATTGGGATCGAAGGCGTTGAGGCTGGAAGTAAAGCTGGCGGCGATGGGGAAGTTGAGACCGGTTGCCAGCCCCGAGCGCTGCGGCAGCGCGGGATCGCGGAAGAGCACGCTTCCCGCCGCGCCGAAGTCCTTCGGCGCGACGGCGTTGCTCACCGTGGCATCTTGCGTCAAGCCCGTGTTGGAGGAGTAAACGCTGGTGTAAACGTCCGCACCTTCGCGCGTGGTGGCGATGGAGTAACCCAAGCGCACCACGGAAGCTGCCTGGTGACGGCCGAAGATGGCTCCCAGAATACCTTCACGGGAGGGCAATTGCCAGGCGAGACCGACCGACGGCGCCCAAACAGCGGGCATCTTGTACGTGTTGGCGTTGGTCAATTGCGAATAAGTGGGAACCACGCCGGACGGCGAGGTGGTGGGATCGAACAGATTCCCGATACCGGACAGGCCCCAAAGCGAAGCGGTTGTAACGTTGGTGTAGAGGTTGTCGGTGTTCTGCCAGCTTCCCTCCTTTTCCCAACGCAGTCCCGCGGTGATGGTCAAGGTGGGAGTGGCGCGCCACACATCCTGGCCGAACAGGCCCCACCACGTCTCTTTATCGCGATCCACGGCGGGAACGCCGTATGAGTATTGGTGGGACGTCTCGCTGAGCACCTGGCGCGTAGAGATAGTGGCTATTCGGCCGGTGAGTTGGGCGTAGGCCGTCGCCATACTAGTGATCTGGGTAGACGAAGCGCCCGGGAAGTTCGCCGCGATGTTGAACGGAGCGGTGGTTCCGGTGATCAGCGGATCGCTGGTGGCGGGGGTGAACGAGATCGATGGGATCGATTCCGTCCCAAAGCTCTGCTGCCAGAAGTTGACTTGCGACCAGGTGGCGCCCGCGGAAATCTGGTGCGCGCCTTTCACCCACGACACGGTGTCGCCCGCCTCTTTGTACGGCGCGTTGCGGCGCGACGGACTGATGGTGGTGGCAATATGCGAGTCGTTGAGGCTCAAATAATCGCCCCTCCACGGGTTGAACAGGCCGGCGGCGACGGCATCGAAGAGCACCGTTCCGCCAGTCAAGCCGGCACGCAGTTCGTTGGTCAGCCGCGGGCTGAGGGCCGAACGCAGGGCCAAAGTACCATTGAAACGCTGGCTGAACTGGCCGGTAATGGTCTGGCTTCCCAGCACCACTCCCTGTCCGGGGTAGACCGGAACGATGCCGTTCAGCATATCCCAAAGGCCCCCGTACTTATCGAAGTTGTAAGTGAACGACAGGTGATGTTTCTGGGTGATGTTGTAATCCAAACGCCCGGTATAGAAGTTCCTGGCGTCCAGGCCGGCGAGCTGATAGTTCCAGGCGTTCGAGTTGTAGTCGCCGCTCCCGGCGTTGGAGACCAGCGACGCGCCGGCGGCTATGGTCGCAATCTGCGCGTAGGTGGCCGCGATGATGGGATCGGGGGTGGTGGCAAATGCGCGCGTACCGGACGGCAGCGAGGAGTTACCGCTCCCGGCAACGTTATAGAGGTTTACCGTGTTAACGGCGCCCGTCGTGGTTTGGTAGCTGTATACCCCCGAGGTATACAACGGCGTTGCAATATTCTGGGTATAGGAGCTCGACGCCGGATTGCGGAAGACTTCCGTGTTGAAGAACCAAAAGAGTTTGTCCTTAATGATGGGGCCGCCGATGTGGCCGCCGTATTGCCGCAGATGCAAAATGTCCCGCGGCAGACCCTTTGCCAGCTCGTTGTTGAAATAGTAGTTGGCATTGAAGAACGTGTTGCGGGCCTGGTAGAAGCCGCCACCGTGGAACTGATTGGTTCCGGATTTGGTCACGAACCTGATTTGCGCGGCGCCCTGCGCCGTCGAGTCGGCGCCGGCGGCTGAAGTGGTCAGCGTGACTTCTTCCAGCGAGTCCACGGAAGGCATGATGTAGCTGAAGAATCCGTCGCTCGACTTCAGGTAGTTGTCCTGGGTGTTGATGCCGTCGACCGTGACGTTGATCGCGCCCTTCGGCAACCCATTGATGGTCGAACTGCGCGGATTCGTGGGCGTGGAGGTGCCGGGCTGGGTCACCATCAATTCCACCGCGTTGCGCGTGGCGAACGGCAGTTCGGTGATCTGCCGGTCGGTGAGCGTGTTGGTGATTTCGGCTGAGGACGCCTGCACCACTTCAGCACCGCTCTGCACCGTTACGGTTTCGGTGGCTTGGCCGACTTCCAGTTTCACCGGCAGAGTGGTCGGTTCACCGGCGGTTACCTGCACGTTGGCAGCGGACGCAACTTTGAACCCCGGCTTGGTCACGCTGACGCGGTACATGCCGCCGTCCAGCTCCAAGATGCTCCATTCGCCCTTTTCATTGGACGTGGCTTTGAATACCTGGTCCGTCGAGACTGCCGTTACGGTAACCTCGGCGCCCGGAACTGCGGCGCCGCTAGGATCGGTAATTGTCCCGTCAATACGGCCGATACCTTGTGAGAAAGCGAGTGTGGCGCATAGGCTAACCAGTAGCGCCACCATAAATGTCTTCATTTTGGTGTGTACCCCCTGTGAATTCTTGAACTAAATCAACTCCACAACAACCCCAACTAACGCCTCAAAAGGATCGGTCCACCTACACCTCCGGCATGATGCAGCGCCGAAACACTGCACTCAGCACATCAATACCGGCTATCCACTTTGGTTTGGAAGCCCCTTTAGCCTCTGCCTGACTACCTCAAAATTAGTGCCCGTTGTAAAGATATTGGCGAAAGTTTATCACAGGTGGGTTGCGATGGAAAGAGGAAGCGGCGACTTTTCCACAATTATTTGCCAACTCTGTGTAGGAATTTACGGCACTAGACCGAACGCAGATCTTGGGAGCGCAAGGAATGTGCGGCGGTTCATGCGATCAGCGCCGGCGTTTTCTTATGCCACTCGGTCGACTGCTCATACGCCAGTGCCACGCGCAGAGGCGAACCTTCGTCATAAATCTTGCCCAGGAAACCGAGCATTCGCCAGGGCGAGCCGCCTCCGCCAAATCCCTGGCCCGGCTGGCCCGCCTGCGGCTCCAGCCATCCGCAGCGCACCACCACCTGCGGATTGCCGGTCAGGTTGGTGGTGGTCAGCGGGCCGGAGCCCGCCACCACGATCACGTCCCAATCGGCCATGAACTTCTCGAATTTCTCAACCAGCTTGGTGCGCACGCGCTGCGCGCGGATGTATTCCACCGCTGGAACCAGCCGCGAACTGCGGAACGTGTTAGGCCAATCGCTCGGCGCCTGCCCTTTCAGCGTCCTCACCTGGCCGTCGCGCGTGATGTCATCGAACGCCGCCGCGCCTTCGGCCTCCAAAAGGTAGCGGATTCCCACCAGTTCTTCCTGATATTCCACCGGAGTCATCGCAACGCCGGCGTTCTTCAGGTCGGAAAGCGCCTGGTCGTAGATTTTCTTCTGGTCTCCCTGGAAGCGGTCGAAACCGCTCTGCAAGAGGCCCACGCGCAGACTCTTGAGCGGCTTGCGCGGTTCCCAGTGGAAGGGATCGGCCCCCACCGAACGGTCGTGCCCGTCAGGCCCGTAGATGGCGTTCAGCACGATGGCGCAATCTTCCACGCCGCGGCAAATCGGTCCCACCTTATCCATGGTCCAGCTCAACGCCATGGCCCCGTGCCGGCTCACGCGGCCATAGGTAGGCCGCAGCCCCACCGTTCCGCAAGCGCTGCTGGGGGAGACAATCGAGCCCAGGGTCTCCGTGCCCAGCGAGAAGCCCACCAGGCCCGCCGCCGTGGAGGAAGCGGAGCCGGCGGAAGATCCACTCGAATTGCGGTCGTATTCACCCTTGGCGCGCGCCGCATCGCTGGGCCACGGGCTCTTGGTCCGGCCGTTGAACCACAGATCGCCCTGCGCCAGCGCGCCCATCGACAGCTTGGCGATCAGCACCGCGCCGGCTTTGTACAACCGCCCGACGCAGGTGGCATCGTATTCCGCGACCCGCTTCTGGAACGGTTCCGCGCCCCACGTGGTGAGAATGCCCTTGGTGTCGTAGAGATCTTTGACGCCGAACGGAATGCCGTGCAGGGGCCCGCGGTACTTGCCCGCCTTGATTTCGGCATCGGCGGCGGCCGCCTGTTCGAGAGCCAGCTCTTCGGTGAGCGTGATGAGGCACAGCAGCTTGGGCGAATACTTCTTCATCCGCTCCAGGTACATTTTGGTCAGGTCCGTGGAAGAGACCGCGCGCGAACGCAGCAGCGGCGCCAACCCGGTGACCGGCAGGAACGCTAGTTCCTCGAGGTTCGACGGCGCTTTGGCCGTGGACTTGGCCGGGATGGTGGTTTCGAACCGCTGCGGCCCCTTGATGGGCACGCGGTCCGGCAGACCCGGATGGAAGGTAAAAGAGGGCTCGGTGTCGAGAGGAATGTCGATCTTGCGCACCGCTTCATAGCTGGCGAGGGCGTTGTCCACGTTGCGCAGCATCATGTCGATCTCGGCGTCCTGGAACTCCAGGCCAAGCAGTTTCAGGGCTGCCTGCACCTGTTCCTTGGTGACCCGCAAGGGCCGCTGGTTGCCGCCGCGACCGCCCCCACGTCCACCAGCGGGCGGTTGCGGCGTGACCGGCGGCGGCGTGGTGGTCACCGGCGGCTGGGTTTGTGTGAGCGCCGGCCGCGCCGCGGCCAGCACGCCGATGAGTTGCATCCACGTTCGTCTGTCCATAAGAATCGCTACCTATAATACCTGAAGGGCCGGCCGATGTTCTCCGCCATTGACCGCCCTCACCCCTGCCCGCTGCCCGCCCGCACAGCGCGGCAAGCCGCACTGTGCCGGCGGAACGTTCATCCGTTTGGCGGGATTTTGGAGATCAAAAACAATACGGCGGCCACTGTGCGCAAACACGCACGAATGGCCGCCGGATCAGTTCCCTGCCGCCCGGTTGGCCGGCCTGGAGGTTGGACGAATCAGTTGGCCGACCGCTTGGCGACCACTTCGGTAGTGGTTGGATCGCCACCGCCGCGGCCCGGACGGGTGATCTTCAACTTGATCTCGTCGCCGGACACGGTGCCAGTGTACGAGGTCACCATGGTGTTGCCGCCCATGTCCTGGGAGGTCTTGAAGGCAATGTTGTCGCCAGATACTGTGCCTTCGATGATGGGGGTATCCATGGCGGCGCCGTCGCGGCCGGGCCTGGAACTGTTGCCCATCAACTTGCCGCCCTCGACCTTAAGGGTGAGAGTCACTTTGGTGGGCGTTCCATTTCCGCCGCGGCCGGCTTGTTCATAGACCCACTTGCCGTTGATGTCGGCCGCGAACGCGGCGACCGCAAGAGCAAGCAGAAGAGTGGTTACAAAAAGCAGCTTTTTAGTCATGTTGCCAGTTGGGCGTCGCGAATGATCCCAATGTTACATCAGGGTCCGTTTTTCCAATTTCGGGGGGGGGAATATGTATGGTAATGGACATACCGAGATGACGGACGGAAGCGTCTGGGGGGAAGGGCAAGGCTGGCGTCAGAGCGGCTCTAACCGCGTGACGGGAACATGGCGGAACCTGGCGGCGCCGGCCAGGCCCTTGTCGAAGGTGACCAGACGGGCTCCGGAGGCCTCGGCGAAGGCGACCAGGTAGCAATCGGCAACCGCCTTTGTCGCTGGCAGTTTGGCAAAGGGCGCGGCAGCCTGACGGAACATGGTCTCTACTCCGGGCGGTTCGGCCGCAAGTCCGACGCGGGGGTCTTGTCTCCACCGGTCGTACAATTCGAGCGCAGCCATCAGGGTTTGCGTGCTATCGCCCATCACTTTCCGATTGGTCAGCAGACGGATAAGCCCAAGCATGGTGAAGCGGCAGAACCGAAACGCCGCGCGATCGGCGGATTCGTACCAGCGGGTGGCGCTCGAATGCTGCGGGTGCCGATCCCAAGTCATCGCCAGCCACACATTGATGTCAATCAAATACGAGGTCATAGGGCGTCTCGGTGTTCGGACAGAGCGGTCCGCGACGGCCCTTGCCCTTCAGCAGCGGCAACCGCACGCGCTGGCCCTTGCGAAGCGGCTTGACAGGCGTGATGCGGGCAAGCGGCCGGCCGCGTTTCGTAATGGTGATTCCCTGGTCGGGAAGATCCTCCAGCAGGGAGAGACACCGGCGGCGAAAATCCGTGATGCTGAGGTCGGGCACACCTCAAGTGTACACCAGGATGTACAACTTGGTTCCTCACTGGACCGGATTTCGATTGCTGAAGCGCTGGTGATTCGACTCGGTGGTCTGATTCTCGTTGGCATATTCATCGCGAAAGCCGTCATACACGAGCTCGCCCGATAAGACAGTTTGGGACAATTCGGTGAAGGCTACGCAATCTCAAAAGTTCCCTGTGCGCATCCCTCTCGCGCAGTCCACTCCACAGCAGTCTCAGGAACATCACCTCGCATCCGACCCGCTCAACTCAGATAGGAAGCCGACGTCGCCGGATTCTTTCACGGTCAACCACGACCACGCACCCAGGTAGTTCTGCGTGTGCAACCGACATCAGGACACGACGCACACAGTCCCGGCTCTCGGCTTCGCTGTAGTTCCCGCCGCGCAGTAGGATCAGCCCCGGTCCAGTCGAACCCAACCCGGCCAGAAGTCTCGGGAAGTCCAGGTCTGCCGTGATGACGACGCGGCCGCCGCGGGTTGCAGATTGAAGAATCTCTGAGTCCGGACTCCGGTTCATCGAGAGTTCGCTTGCATGGACGGCGTCATGGCCTTCGGCTCGCAGCCACTGCGCCAAGTCCGGCGACAGCGGCATATCGACCAGAAACTTCACCGGCTCAGCTCAACCGTCTCGTCTTCCGAAAGGCAGGCCGCATAATGTAAGGCCTCGTCGATATCCGCCTCCTCCAGGTAGGGGTAGGCGCGCAAAATCGACTCCCTGGTCTCCCGGGCCGCCAGCAGACCGAGCAGCCGCGATACCGGGAAGCGCAGATTGCGTATGCAGGGCTTGCCAGTAGCCACTACTGGGTCAACAGTGATTCGCTCGAACCGCATGCAAGGTGTCCTCTCCGATGATACCAGCGTCATGACTCCTGTGAGTCCGCGGGCCTTCCTCACTGCAACAGCGTCAGCCCATTCGCGCCCGGAATCGTCCGCACCCAGGAATTCATCTCTTCCTCGTTCTGCAACAAATCCCGCAGCGTGGCCTTTGCCAGAACCTGGTCCACCGCCACCTGAACCGCGCGCCACAGCGACCGCACCGAGCAATCCACCGAGCGCTTGCAGATGGATTCCTGCCCGGTATGGCTGTCGCAGAAATCGGTCTCGAACAGCCGGCCGCCCAGCACGCCGATGACGTCGCTAATGGCGATCTCTCCGGCCGGCCGCGCCAGCGTGTAGCCGCCTTCTTTGCCGCGGGCCGCCTTCACGAAGCCGCCCTTGCGCAACACGCGCAGCAACTTGGCGGCATAGGCCGTGGATACGCCTTCCGCCACGCTGATTTCCGGAATAGTGAGACCCTGCCCGGCGAAGCCCGCGTAAGCCAGGCGCACCAGGCAGCGCACGCCGTATTCTTCATTGGAGCTGAGCTTCATCTTCTTTGCAGCCTCGCGATGGGAATGATGTCCTCCAGGCCGAGCGCCAGCTTGGCCGCTTCCGACATCCGGTCCTTCGTCCATGGCGGATCGAACGTCAGTTCCAGTTTCACGCCCGTCACGCCGGGTACCGCGCGCGCCGCCCGCTCCACATCGGCCGGCAGCGAACCGGCCACCGGACAATTCGGCGCGGTCAGCGTCATGCGGATAGCCACATACCCGGCGTCGTCCACCGCGCAATCGTAAATCAGGCCCAGCTCGTAGATGTTCACGGGCATTTCCGGGTCGTAGACCTTCTTCAGCGCGGCAATCACCTGCTGCTTGAGATTCATTCGGTGGTGACCGTCTCGGGCGTTCCGTTCAGAGCCGTTTTCAGCGTGTGCCAGGCCAGTGTGGCGCATTTCACGCGCGCCGGGTAATCGCGCACGCCGCAAAATACCACCAGCTTGCCCATGTCCTTGGTGACCGGTGAATCGGTGGTCAACAAATCGTGAAACTTATCGAGCAGTTTGAGAGCTTCGTCGCGGGTCTTGCCCTTCAGGCTCTCGGTCATCAGCGATGCCGAAGCCGTCGAAATGGCGCAGCCGGAGCCCAGGAAACTGGCGTCCTTCACCACGTCGCCTTCCATCTTGATGAACAGTTTCAGCTTGTCGCCGCAGAGAGGGTTGTAGCCCTCGGCACTGCGGGTGGCATCCGTCATCGCATGACAATTGCGGGGGTGCTTGGTGTGGTCCAGAATTGTTTCCTGGTAAAGATCGTCAACCATCAGGAGAAAATCTCCTTCACTTTTTTGAGACCGGCCGTCAGCGCGTCGATTTCCGCCGCGGTGTTGTAAAACGCCAGCGAGGCGCGCGTGGTGGCCGGCACGTGGAACCAGTCCATCACCGGCTGCGCGCAATGGTGGCCCGTCCGGACCGCGATTCCCTGCCGGTCCAGCACCGTGCCGATATCATGCGGATGAATCCCTTCGATCACGAAGGAAAGCACGGCCGCCTTTTCCCGCGCCGTGCCGATGATCCGCAGCCCGGGAATTTGCGAGAGCGCTTCCGTGCCGTATAGCAGCAACTCGTGTTCGTACGCCGCTATCTGGCCGAGCCCCAGACGGGTCAGGTAATCGAAGGCCGCGCCGAGCCCGATTCCGCCGGCGATGTTGGGCGTGCCCGCTTCGAACTTGTAAGGCAGGTCGGCGTAGGTGGTCTTTTCGAACGTGACCGTTTTGATCATGTCGCCGCCGCCCTGGTAGGGTGGCATGGCGTTCAGCAGCGCCGTCTTGCCGTACAGAATTCCGATGCCCGTCGGCCCCACTACTTTGTGGCCGGAGATGGCATAGAAGTCCGCGTCCAGCGCCTGCACGTCCACTTTCATGTGCGGCGCCGCCTGCGCGCCGTCGATCAGCGCCAGCGCCCCGGCCTGGTGCGCCATCTCGATGATCTGCCCCACCGGGTTGATGGTGCCAAGTGCATTCGACACGTGCGCTACGGCCACCATGCGCGTGCGCGGGTTGAGCAGCTTTTCGTACTCTTCCAGGATCAGTTCGCCGCGGCCGTTCATGGGGATAACCCGCAGCCTGGCGCCCTGTTCTTCGCACAGCATCTGCCAGGGCACGATGTTGGAGTGATGCTCCATGGCGGAGATGACGATTTCGTCGCCGGCTTTGACGTTGTGCCGGCCCCAGGAGCTGGCCACCAGGTTGATGCCTTCGGTGGTGCCGCGCACGAAGATCAGCTCGTTCGTGAAGCGCGCGTTCAAAAAACGCCGCGCCTTCGATCGCGTCTCTTCATAGGCGGCCGTGGAGCGCTGGCTCAGTTCGTGCACGCCCCGGTGGATGTTGGCGCAGTCCACTTCGTGGAACTTGCGGATGGCGTCGATCACCGCGAACGGCTTCTGTGCCGTGGCCGCGCTATCCAGGTACACCAGCGGCATGCCGTGAATGGTCTGCTTGAGGACAGGGAAATCTTCCCGGACCTTCTGCACATCGAAACCGGCCGCTATTTCACTTCTCGCGCTGCTCATGGAATTTCTCGAAAAGGATCCGCTCCAGCGAGTCTCTCAGTGCCGGCACCTTGATGCGGTCCACGATGTCCTGCGCGAACGCGTACGTCAGCAGGGCACGCGCCTGCCGTTTGCCGATGCCGCGCGATTGCAGGTAGAACAGCGACTCCGCGTCCAGTTGCCCGATGGTGGCGCCGTGGGTGCAGCGCACGTCGTCGGCCCAGATCTGCAGCTCGGGCTTGGTGTCAATCACCGCATCGTCCGACAACACCAGGTTCTTGTTGGTCTGTTTGGAGTCGGTCTTCTGGGCGTCCTGCCGGACGATGATCCGCCCGTTGAAAACCGCCCTGGCCTGGTCGTCCAGAATGCCCTTGTACAATTCGTGGCTGGTGCCGTGGGGCTTGACGTGGTCGATCGACGTGTGATTGTCGATGTGCTGCGTGCCGTTGGCGATGTAGAGGCCGTTGATGGTGGCCTCGGTGCCTTCGGAAAGCGCCACGTTGACGTCGTTGCGCACCAGCGCGCCGCCGAGCGAAATCGAATGCGAGACGAAATTCGCGCTGCGCCCCAACTGCGCCGCGAGCGTGGCCACGTGAAACGCTTCAAGCGACTCGCGCTGAATCTTGTAGTGGTCCACCACCGCGCGGTCGCCGGCTACGATTTCCGTCACCGCGTTGGTGAAGTAGTTGCCGGCGCCGGTGTAGCTTTCGACGATGGTGCAATGCGCATCCGCGCCCACCACGATGAGAAGCCGCGGATGAGTGGCATGGCCGGCCACGCCGTTGTACGTAATCTGAATGGGCTCTTGGATCACCGCGCCGTGGGGAATCCGAATCACGATGACGTTTTCCAGAAACGCCGTGTTCAGCGCGACAAAGCCATTCTGATCGAATGCCGCCACGCGACCCATGTGCTGCCGCGCCTCTTCGAGGGTGCCGGCCTGCGCGCCGTTGGTGAGCCCCGTGACCTCACCCGCGGCCAAGCCCCGCTTGAAGCTCGCGCGCGTGATCGGCGCCACATTGGTGAAGCGCCATTCCTCGTCGTGGGTGGTGGGGAAGCCCAGCTTGGCGAAGCGCTCAAAGGCCGCTTCGCGCAGTTCCTGTGCCCACGGGGCAACGGCCGCGAGGCCGGTGAATTCCGCCAGCCACGCGCCGGTTTGTTCCGCAACGGCCGTCATACTTTGCCAACCGCCTCTTCTTCGTCCGCGATCCCCAGCCCGGCGTAGCCGCTCTCTTCGAGCACTAGCGCCAGTTCCTTGCCGCCCGATTTCACGATTCTGCCCTCCGACAGCACGTGCACAAAGTCCGGCACGATGTGGTTGAGCAGCCGCTGGTAGTGCGTCACCACGATCATCGCCCGCTCCGGGCTGCGCATGGCATTCACGCCGGTGGAGACCAGCTTGAGCGCGTCGATGTCCAGGCCCGAATCGGTTTCGTCCAACACGGCCAGTTTGGGCTCCAATACGGCCATCTGGAAAATCTCGTTGCGCTTCTTCTCGCCGCCGGAAAAACCGGCATTGACCGGCCGGTTGAGCAGCGCCTGGTCCATGTCCATCAGCTTCATTTTTTCCCGCACTAGGTCGAGGAAGTCCATGGCGTCCAGCTCTTCCTCGCCGCGGCTCTTGCGGATGGTGTTCAGCGCCGCCTTCAGGAAGTACAGGTTGCTGACGCCCGGGATCTCCACCGGATATTGAAACGCCAGGAAGATGCCGCTACGCGCGCGGTCTTCGGGCGACATCGCCAGCAGATCCTTGCCGTCGTAGATCACTTCGCCCGAGGTCACCACGTACAGTTCGCGCCCGGCCAGCACCTGCGCCAGCGTGCTCTTGCCGGAGCCGTTCGGTCCCATAATGGCGTGCACTTCGCCCGCCTCGACCGTCAAATCGATGCCTTTTAGAATTTCACGCCCGCCGACTTCGGCGTGCAGATCTTTGATTTCGAGTAATGCCATTTGTCCTTTATCCAACGCTTCCTTCCAGACTCACTCCCAGCAGCTTCTGCGCTTCCACGGCGAACTCCATGGGGAGTTCGCGGAAGACTTCCTTGCAGAATCCGTGCACGATCATGGAGACCGCGTCTTCGGTCGAAATGCCGCGCTGCCGGCAGTAGAAAATCTGGTCTTCCCCAATCTTCGACGTGGAGGCTTCGTGCTCCACCTGCGACGAGGTATTCTTCACTTCCAGGTACGGGAAGGTGTGCGCGCCGCACTTGTCGCCCAGCAGCAGCGAGTCGCACTGCGAATAGTTGCGCGCGCCGGTGGCCGATTTCAGAATCTTCACGCCGCCGCGATAGGTGTTCTGCCCGTGGCCGGCGGAGATGCCTTTCGACACGATGGTGGAAGTGGTGTTCTTCCCGATGTGAATCATTTTCGTGCCGGTATCCGCCTGCTGGTAATTGTTGGTCAGCGCCACGGAATAGAACTCGCCCACCGAGTGGTCACCCTGCAGGATGCAGCTCGGATACTTCCACGTGATGGCCGAGCCGGTCTCCACCTGCGTCCAGGAAATCTTGGAATTGACGCCCCGGCAGGCGCCTCGCTTCGTGACGAAGTTGTAGATGCCGCCCTTGCCTTCCTTGTCGCCGGGATACCAGTTCTGCACCGTGGAGTACTTGATCTGCGCGTTGTCCAGCGCCACCAGTTCCACCACCGCCGCGTGCAACTGGTTGGTGTCGCGCATCGGGGCGGTGCAACCTTCCAGGTAGCTGACGTAGGCGCCTTCATCGGCGACGATCAGCGTGCGCTCGAACTGCCCGGTGTCCTTGGCGTTGATGCGGAAGTAGGTGGAAAGCTCCATGGGGCAACGCACGCCCTTGGGCACGTAGCAGAACGACCCATCGCTGAAGACCGCGGAGTTGAGCGCCGCAAAAAAATTGTCGGAAGTGGGAACCACCGAGCCCAGATACTTCCGCACCAGCTCGGGATGCTGCTGGACGGCGTCGGAAAACGAGCCGAAAATGATCCCCATGTCGTTCAGCTTGGCCTTGAAGGTGGTGGCCACCGACACGCTGTCGAAGACCGCGTCCACCGCGACGCCCGCCAGGATGGCCTGTTCCTGCAACGGAATGCCGAGCTTGGCGTAGGTCTTCAATAGCTCCGGGTCCACGTCATCCAGGCTCTTTGGTCCATCCTTTTTGGCTTTGGGCGACGAATAATAAATGATGTCCTGGTAGTCGATCTTGGGGTAATGTACGTTGGCCCAGGTCGGCTCTGTCATGGTGAGCCAGTGCCGGTAGGCTTTCAGGCGCCATTCGAGCAGCCATTCCGGCTCGTTCTTTTTGGCGGAAATCAGCCGGACGACGTCTTCGCTCAGCCCGCGGGGAATCGAATCCGCTTCGATATCGGTGACGAAGCCCCACTTATATTCCTGATTCGCAAAGGTCTC
>JBEKQS010000029.1:0-29862 GCA_049519475.1 Bryobacteraceae bacterium
CGCGCCACAACAACCGCGACTGGTTTCAACCGCGCAAGCCGGTTTTCGAAGAGCACATCAAGCGGCCCATGCGCGAACTGGTGGAAGCGTTGAATGGCGCCATGAAGAGTTTTGCTCCGGAGTACTCGACCGATCCCGACAAGGCCATCTACCGCATCTACCGCGACACGCGCTTCAGTAAGGATAAGACGCCTTACAAGACCCACATCGCGGCCAGCTTTCACCGCCGCGGCACCGGGCCGCATAAGTACGGAGGCTATTACCTGGAGGTGTCGCACCAGGCAGTGGGGATAGGCGGCGGCGTTTACATGCCGGAGCCGCCGGTGCTGCTCGAAATCCGCCGGCACATCGCCGAACACCACGCGGAATTCCGCAAGATTCTGGCGGCGCGGCCAGTGCGCCGACTGCTGGGAGAAGTCCAGGGCGAGCAACTGTCGCGCGTTCCGAAGGGCTTCTGTTCCACCCATCCGGCGGCAGATCTACTCCGCTTCAAGAGTTTCATCCTGTACATCGAACTGCCTCCGGAGCTGGCCACCACGCCCGAACTGTTCACCGAAGTGCTGCGGCGCTTCCGCGTCATGAAGCCGTTTCTGGATTTTCTGACGGCGCCGCAACGAAAAGCGCCCGCTCGGCTTCCCGGCGTCTGGTAAGGCCGGGCAGGACGACGCCGTTGGCCCGGTTGATATCCAACAATTCGTTGGCGGCGCCGGCCGCATCGCCGCTGTTGATCCTGGCGACCAGGCGAGGCGCGATCTTGGCGAGCCGCAGCGCGCCTCCGCGCAGATTGAAGCACAGCGATACCAGCGCGTCGTGCTGTCCCTGCGTGAGGGGCACGCGGATCACGGAGGGGAAGCCGGACTCGACCTGCCGGACATCGTCCCGCAGGAACTCCTCCGCCTGATCTTCCGTGATGCGCATCCCTTCACACACATCCGCGGTGTGGCCCCATCCGATGGTCCAGAATCCCGCCGGACAAAGATAAGCCTCCAACCGCAGCGCTTCGAACTGTTTGATGAGATCAATTCCCGCTTGGCTGGTTTGCATCGGGGATCTGCGCCTTGTCGAAGTTGGCCAAAATGAAGTGGGCGAACCGGTAGAACCACAGGTAGAGCCGCGAGCCGTTTTCAACGGGCTGCGGCAGGGCACGCGCGGCCGCGGAAGCGATGAGTGCGGCCGCGCTGCCAGTCAAGGTGTTGATCATGTATTGCCGCATAGGTCTACGCCTTGTTCCCCGTCAGGGCCAACTGCACGGACGAGAGAATCGAAATGAGAGGTGCGCTTTTCATGGTTTTGCCTTTGGCAGGTTCTTCAGGTTGATGACGACGCCGGCTTCCAGAACCGGATTCCAGCCGATCCCCGAAACGTAGAGCATACGCAGCGGAACGACGAAACTAAACGCCGGACTGAGTTGCACAACGCCGGTGGCGATGAACGAGGAACTGAAACTCACCGTGATGGCGCTCTTGCCGGTTGTGATCAGCGAGCTTGTATTCTGGCTGAAACTCGGGCCTACGTCCGCGCCAACCAAGGCTGTGAAGCGGCCCGTTGCGAAGAGACTCTTGTGGACGCCCTGGCGTGCGCTCGATTGAATGGCGTAAAAGTTGCGGCCCGTGGTCGGATCAATGGCGAGTTTGGGCGAGACGTCCGCCGTAGTCGAACCATAGACTCCCACGGAGCCCGCAATCGGATAGAGCAGCGAGATGCCCCCGGTCCATCGCGGATTGCCAAGTTGGTTGAACTCGGCGAAGGCCGCAATGCCGGTCGGAAGCACCGAAGCGGGGAAGCCGATGTTGACCGTTGCCGCCGGGGTTGTGGCCGTTGTGGTTGTGGTTTGTCCCAACGCCGCCATGGCGAAGAGAGCGAAAACGATAGGTTTCTTCATTGCCGGTTGCCTTTCAAATGGTGTTGAATCGTGATGGTTTGGGATTTCCGAGAAGCGGCAGAAAATCCTGGTAGATGTGCATCTCGACGAGTTGTTGCGGTGTAACCTCGGTCCAGTTGATGCCGGTCAGAACGCCACAAGATTCCAGAACGGCGGTGACCCAGGAGGAGCACACCATCCTGGCTTTATGCTCGCCCTGCGCCACGCGCGCGCCCAGGATGGGCAGGTCGCGGATGAGGAACTCGAACAGATCCGGGATGTCGTAGCCAATGTGATCTTCGGCCGCCCCAATCACCTCGTAAAACTTGAACCAATCGATCTTGGAACGGGTCGCGTCATCCAGCCGCAGAGCCGCAATCGAGGCCCCCGCGTCATACCCGGCGATGGTCGCGCCGAGGGGGTCGGTCTGCACGCCGTTCACTTCGACGCCATTCCATTTCTGGATCGTTGACTGGCAAATCGTCACATCCGATTCCGCGGTGAGGGGCTGCCGGATGATGGCGGAATGGCTCGGCCCGGCATCGATCAACTCGATAGCCCGGGAGAGTGGGGATCGCCCCCAGAACATCGCCAGGTCGCCCGGCCGAAGCAGGGAGCGGACTCGGTTGTATTGAGTGAGCGAGTTCATATTGTCCGTTTCAGGGTCTGCTGGTCAGAAGCTGTGCGCCCGTCACCGTGAGGCTGGTAATCGGGTTGAGGTTGCGGTAGATGACCACGCCATTGAGCGCATAGCCAAGCAGCCGGTCGTACCATTTCGGTTTGGTCAGCCGGTTCAGGTTGTCGGCGACACCGCTGAAGCTCAGCGTCGCGGTCTGGACATTGCCGGCGATGGCCTGGCTTTGCGTCAGAAAGCCGGGGACGGCTCCGCGAAAATCGCGCATGGTCTGCGCCGTCTCGCCGGCGGTCACTTTGGAGGCGGCGATCAGACCGAGGAGCTGCGGGTGCAGATCGGCGACGGTCTTATCGGTGTGCTCGAGTGTGTGCCGGGCGGCATCGATGACCGGTTTGAGGTCCTCGCGCAGGTCCTGCGCGGTCGAGAGCGCAGTGTCGGCGCGCGCGAGGGTATCGCCGACGCGGCGGTCGGCGTCCTGGCGGAAGCGTCCGGCTTCGCTGAGCACGCCTTCGCGCAGCGCGGCGGCCTGCCGCTCGGTGCGCACGAGCAGGTCGTGGCGCGAGTCGGCCACCTGGTGGATGACATCGTGCCGCGCGGCGGCAATTTCGCCGACCAGCGCCGCGCGCGTGGCATCAATCTGGCTCGGAATGGCGGCCACCGTGCCGCTAGCGGTGCGGACCAAAGCAATGGCGCACACCACGAGCCCCGTCAGCGCCGTCAAAAGGGCGCAGACACAAATCTGCTGCAACGTCTTCATGGAAAAGCCAGTCCTCCAGAGGTGCGGCGGACCGCCCAAGATCCGCCGCACGCTCCAGATTGTCGGGGGTTGTTGTCCCGCACAACCCTCTTCTGCTTTTAGAGTAGCGGACGCCTAGAGCAAGCTTTTCCTGCTAACCTGCTGATTATGCGGGATAAATAAATTGAACTGAAGACTGCGCTTCCCGGGACTTTTTGCGATATCCCTGGCCGCACCACACGCAGGCCGGCCATGATGATGCGCAACCGATCGAGGGCCTGCAAGAGGCGGAATAACATCCGGGGCTGGCTGGGTAGAGAGATCAAGCTCCAGTCGGGTTCATCGTCGTCCCAGGATGTGCTAAGCTGTTGAAAACGTGGGCCCGTAGCTCAGGTGGATAGAGCATCAGCCTTCTAAGCTGAGGGTCGCTGGTTCGAGTCCAGCCGGGCCTACCATGTTTTCTTAGAGTTACGCGCTACTGAGTTTTCAACCGTCACTCCGTTCAGCCCGCCGCGGGCTTCACGCTCTTGCAGGCGGTCCGAAATGGTGTACACCTCCATGCTCACGCCGAGGCTGAGGCCGCGCTACAACGCCGGCGCCACGCAATTGTCGAGCTATGCCTCACGCTTGGGTAATTGCCGCCGCTGGAGTTTCTGAAAGCGCCGAACTGATGTGGAGTGGAGCAATCGGGAATGAGTGCAGGGAGATGTGTGTTTTCCCTTGACAAGTCCTTATCATGGATGTCCCCGATTTGGTGCGCAAGGGCTTGCGTTCTTGTGGGGCAGGCGCTTTCGCCTGCCAACCGATTCTTTCACGGCTCATCACGGCCGCGGCTCTGAAATGACGTGCCTGGCGCGAAAACGCAGTGACAAAACGAACCCGGCCGCGGGCCCTTTGCGGGGCGCGCGGCCGGTGGAATACCAAGGGTCGAACTAGAAGACGATCTTAGCCGAGAGCTGGACCACGCGCACCGAAGAGTCGAAGCCCAGGAAGGAACCGTATACGCTGGTCGTCGGGCTCACCATTCCCCCAAGCGTCCCGAAGGTCGAGTCGCCGATGGTGGAGTCCGGGTTGCCGAAGTTCGGGTGGTTGAATGCGTTGAATGCCTGCACTCCAATTCCAAGGTGCACCCTTTCGGCGATATCGAAGTTGCGGAACAGGTTCAGGTCGATGTCGAAGAAATGCGGCCCGTGAAGCTGGTTGCGCGTCTGCGGCGACCATTCGGTGAAGTTGTTGAAGGTCGCGGCTCCGCTGTTCAGGTACACATTGGCATTGAGGCACGGAACTACGGCGCCGCCCGTATAAGCATTGGCGGAACTGCAACTGCTGCCTCCCCAACCCTGTCCAAGCGGCGTGGCGAAAATCGTTCCGCCGCCGCCGCCCAGCGCGGAGTTGTTGGTGTCGTACACCGAGTAAGGTATCCCGGTGCGCCAGAAGATCTTGCCGGAGAACTGCCAGCCATTCACAACCGCCCGCAACGCCCGGCCTCCGGATTTGATGGTCGGATTGACCAGGAAGTCGCCGCTGATGTTGTCGCGAATGTCATAGTCCGCGTTGCCGTAGTTGTCGGCCTTCAGGCTGAGCGGATTGATCTGTCCTTGACCGCCGTTTCCGTCACCGAAAAGGCAGCCGTTGGAGCACTCGTCCAGGTTGTGCGCCCAGGTGTAGTTGAGGTGGAACGCCACCGAGTTCGAGAACCGCTTGGTAAGGGAGACGTTCATCCCGTCGTAGTTCGAAATCGCCCCGTTCTGGAACTGCGTCACGGTCAGGTAATTGGGGTTCGGCTGGTTCGCCGGGATGCCTTTGACGCCCGGATACAGGCCGTATGCATCGTAGGCATCCGGCCACGGATTGGAATAGAGCAGGCGCTGGCCGTGGTTACCCACGTAGTTCAACGTCAGCAACATGCTGTTACTGAGTTGCCGCTGCACTTGGATGTTCCATTCGAACCACATGGGAGCTTTAATGGTTCCGTTCAGGCCGTTCACTGAGGGAGCCGAGAACACCGAGCCCAGAGCGGCTAGTTGCGAAGAGAGCTGGCTGAACGTCTTGCCGAGAGAGAAGGCATTCGCCGAGGCCTGCCAGGTGGCTGCCCCACCAGCCGGGTCGAACGGCAAAGTCCCCGCGGCGGGACGCACGCGAATGGCCACCGACGCCGGCGGGTTGCTCAGCAGATCGTCCACCAACCCGGCCGGCGGGTTGTCATAGGCGATCATGAAGCCGCCGCTGATCACCGTCTTGTGATCGCTCCCCGGCGAATAGCTGAAGCCGATACGGGGAGACGGCAGGACGGAGTCGACACCCTGGTATGCCTGGTGCAGGCCGGCATTGATGTCGCTGCTGTAGGGAACGCTGCCGGGGTTCGAGCTGGTGAAACTGGCCATGGTGGCCGCCGGCCCGGTGAGGTTTGCGAAACAGTTGAACTGGCACACCGGGTTGGAGTTCCGCTCCATGCGCAACGCCAGCGTGAGCTTCAGGTTCGAAGACACCGCCCACTCATCCTGCGCGTACACGCCCAATCCCCACATGGCGATCGGAACGTCGTCCGACGGGTTGAGCGACCTGCGATACTGGTAGGCTATGCCGTTCACGAAATTCTGCAGGCCGGCCGCATTGTAGCCGAAGTAGACCGCTGGATTTTCGAAGAAGAAGTTGTGGTCGCTCACGTCGTACCGGCGGAAATTAAAGCCGAACTTGAAGTTGTGCCTCCCGCGGGTCAGCGTCATATCGTCGAAGAACTGATATTGCGTGATGTTCCGGCCCTGCGGGAAGGATCCCTGCGAGTTGAATCCGCTGAAGGGCACCGCTCCCGAGGTTGCAACCTGATAGGGGAACGTGCTCGCCACCAGGGTCGGGTTCTGCGCGAATTGCGCCACGTAGTGGCTGAACGACGCCGTGAACTGGTTGGTCGACCGCGAACTGAAAATGTGCGTCTCCTGGAGTTGCATGTCGTAGGCCGGCTGATTGGAGATCGCGTCGAAATTGGGGCTGATCGGATCGAGCGTGGTGGGCTGGATTCCCTGATCGTCCTTGTAGCGGAACGAAGCGTTATCGTTGGCTCCCATCTTCTGATCGATCTTGAAAGCCAGAATATACTCCGAACCCTTTGAGCTGGGGTTTGTCACAAATCTCTCGGCGCAGGGCGTGGTCGCTCCGTTGTAACCCGTCAGAACTACCGTATTGCAGTAGCTGATGTTGGGGACCGGGACCGCGCTCGCGGCGCCCGGAGCGTTCGCCCACAGCCCCAGCATGGTCTTGTAGGCACTGGCTTCGTTCGGCTCGAGTTTCGTGACGTTGTTCAGAACCGCCGTGGAGAACGCCGGTGTCGGAATCGTCTCGGTATCCTGGTTCGGCAGGACAAACTTCAGCCCTTCGTAGTCGAAGAAAAAGAACGTCTTGTCCTTGCGGACCGGCCCGCCAATCGATGCCGCCCACTGGTTGTCGTTCGAGAATGGCTTCGGAGAGCCGTATGCGTTGCTGAACCAGTCGTTGGAGTTCATGGCGCGCCCGTTCCACAACCACTGGGCGTTGCCGTGGAACTGGTTGGTGCCCGATTTCGTCACGTAACTCACCTGCGCGCCGGCAAGCTGCCCGTATTGCCCGCCATACGGGTTCGCGATGACCGTGGCTTCCTGCAATTCGTTCTGGCCGATGGTCAGGTTCGAGGCGCCCGAATTGTTGATGTTGAAGTACGGGTCCATGTCGTTCTCCCCGTTCACCGTGAACAGGTTGGACGTTCCCGGCAGACCGTTGAGGCTGAAGTTTCCGTACCCTCCCGTCACGTTCACCGTAACGCCCGGCACCGTGTAGGCGATGGTTGTGATATCCCCGCCGGCGGCCGGCAGTTGCGCCAGTTGCTGCGGCGAAAACGCCGTATTATTGCTGGGTTCCGGGTTCAACAGGGGCGCAGTCGCGGACACTTCCACGGTCTGCGTGGCTTGCCCCACCTGCAATGTCAGGTTCAGTGTCGCCACGGATCCGACCACCACTTCCACTTGTTGTTCTATCTTCTGGAAGCCCGCCGGACTCGCGCTGACCATATACTGGCCGGTCTTTAACAACCGGAACCGGAATTCACCAGTCGAATCGGTCGTGCTGCTCTGCGTGGATCCCGTGTCGAGACTCTTCAGAGTGACCGTGGCGTTCGGTACCACAGCGCCGCTCGGATCTTTGAGAGTCCCCGCGATGTCGCCAGTCGTGAGCGACTGGGCAAATAGCGCCGGCGCAAGCAATAGCAAAAACGTAAGGACGAAGAGGACCGTGCCTCTCGTAAAATTCCTGAACATTAGACTTCCTCCTCAACGAGAATTGGAAAAGTAAAAACCTGGCACTTCCGGCCGATCAAGCGCCGCGCCCTTTGGCCGGCACCGGCCGAACCGCGGCGGCTGAGATCTTCAGTGGGCTTCGAAGTTTCCGCACGTAGATCCGAGGCATGATTGTCCGCAAGTTGGGAAGTTAACAGCAACTTGACAGCCATAGTTACCAACAGGTTAATCCTATTGTTAATGAAGGACTTTGGCAATACCCGCAGAGTGAATTTCTGCTGTTGAAAAACTGTGGAAAACAAAGAAATAGGGGTTTCGGGTATTAAGTGCGACCTTAACACCATGCAACGAATATACTTAGTCCGTTATGGCATTTGGTAAACGGAAATACGGTTTAGGGTAGAAATACCTGAAAAACCAGCGCTCTTGACTCACAATGTGGGACACGGCGGTATCCCTACCCCGCCATCTTCCAACGCCGCACCCACCCGCAAAATCAGCGCCTCTTCCATCGCCGGCCCCACAATCTGTAATCCCACCGGCAAGCCCGCCGCGCTCAGCCCGCACGGCATCCCTAGCGACGGCAGCCCCAGCACGTTGAACCCCCGCACCAGCCGCGTCGCTGCAATCCGTACATCCTCTTCGCGCCCGCCCAGCCGCAGCTTGTGCTCTCCCACCCGCGGAGCCGGCGTGGGTGTCGCCGGTGCGATCAGGCAATCCACCTGCCGCCAGACGGCCGCGAATTCCCGCTGCATCTTCCTCCGCAGCCGTTGCGCCTGAATGTAGTCGGTGGCCGCCAGCAGCCGGCCCTGGTCCAGCAGCGCCAACACGTCCGCCCCGAACTGCTCGCGCTTATGAAGCTGCGGTTCCATCCTGGCGGAGGCTTCGCAAAGCAGGATCACCCGCCCCACCGTCGCCACCGCTTCCATGTCCGGCAGCCGCACCGGAACCACCACCGCCCCTAACGATTCGGCCCGCGCAAATGCTCCCCGCACCGAAGATTCCACATCCGCATCCAGCCGCTCGAAGAAGAAATTTTCCGGGAACCCGATCCGCACCCCGCGAATCGAACAGCCCACTTCAGGCGCCGTCTCCACTTGCGGATGCCGCGATGACGCCGCATCCCGCCGGTCGTGCCCGGCGATCGCATCGAACACCGCCGCGGCATCGCGCACCGACCGTGCCAGCGGCCCCATGTGGTCCAGCGACCACGCCAGCGGAAACACGCCGTACCGGCTCACCCGCCCGTAAGTCGGCTTCAGCCCCACCGTCCCGCAAAACGACGCCGGAATGCGGATCGAGCCGCCCGTATCGCTGCCCATCGCCGCGTACACCATGCCCGCCGCCACCGCCGCGCCCGAGCCGCCGCTCGAACCACCCGGGCTGTGCTCCACATTCCACGGGTTCCGCACCGCGCCGAAGTGCGGATTCTCCGACGTGATCCCATAGGCCAGCTCGTGCATGTTCAGCTTGCCCATCATCACCGCGCCCGCCCGTTCCAGCCGCTCCACTACCGCCGCATCGTGATCCGGTACGAAGTCCCGGTAGAGCAGCGATCCGGCCGTGGTGCGCACCCCGCGCGTGAAGAAGAGGTCCTTCACCGCTATGGGAATGCCATGCAGCGGGCCGCGGTCCCGCCCGCCCGCCAGCTCCGCATCGGCCTGCGCCGCCTTCGCGAGCGCCGCCTCCGCCGTCACCGTGATGAACGTGCGCAGGGTCTTATTCAGCCGCCCGATCCGCCCGAGCGCCGCCGTGGTCAGCTCCACCGAAGAGAATTGCCGCGCCCGCAGCGCGTCAGCGGCTTCCCGGATGGTCACGCGAAGACCGCTCCCTCACGGTCGCGGCTCGCATGCGAGCCGCGCGCGTCAGCAAGCGGTTCTTGATACGTGAGCGAACTTCTGAAACTATGTGACACTGTCCTCCTCCGCCTGGAACACAGCGGCCGGTTCGAGCCAGACTTCCAGGTCCGCCACCAGCGGCCGGAAGGTTGCTTCGAGAGCGGCCAGGGTCTTCGAGACGCGCTGGAGTTCCGGCGCCGAAATCTCCACTCCGCTGGCTTTGGCGATCGATTCCCAATCTTTCACGATGTCTTCTACGATAGCGGATCTTCCGAACCGTGTCGCGCCGTCCAGTGCGCTCCCGCCAGCACCACCAGGGTCGCCACGAAGCTCCACAGCACAATCGTCACCGAATGCTGGAAAACGTAATACTCGCGCTCCAGCTTTTTCCCCAGCGCGGCCGCCACCATCAGGTTCACGTACTTCAGCGCTTCGAGCGCCAAGCCCACCCACAACGCTACCGGCGCTACCCGCGCCGCCTCAATCTTGCGGTTCGGCAGCAGCCAGTACACCAGGAACAGCGCCAGAACCGAAACCGGCAGCGCGGCGATCTTGAACAGCGCCAGGTCCACCCATACCAGCACCCCCGAGTGCGCTTCCCACTCCCCCAGCCACTGCCGGTTGAGCGCCGTCAGCATCAGCGACACAATCGCCAGCGCGCCGCACACGAACACCAGCCCCAGGCTGATCAGTTGATTCTTCCAATACGGCCGGTTCACCGTAACGCCCCACGCGCGGTTCAGCGCCACCTCCAGCGGCTCGAAAATCCCGTTGGCCGTGAACAGCAGCAGGAACATGGACGTGAACCCCACCTTGGCCCACGGCTGGAACCAATAGCTGCGCAGGTTGTGCACCAGAAAATCGCCCTGCTCGCCCGCGAAAAAATCGTGCAGCGCCAGGTAAATCGCCTGCTCCGCCGCGCGCCAGTGCAAGACGTCGCGGCACAGCGCCACCATCACCAGAAAGAACGGAAAGAACGACAGCAGCACGCTCGCCGCCACCGCCAGCGCATACACGTGCGCCTCGGTTTCCATCAGGTAATGCGCCGTCGGGCGTACGCGCATCCACCATGGCTTCACGTCCGGCAGTGTGATCGGAAGCAACCCTCAGAGTAACGCGAACTCCGGCCCCGCCGCTGCCGGCGCCCCAAGCCGCGGTTGCCGCAGCGGCCATCCATCGATCATACAGGACGCCGCCGATTCATCAAGGAGGGCGGACGCCCCCGTCCGCGCTCTTACTCCGCCCCTACTTCTTCTTCGTGGTCTTGGCGGGCGCCTTAGCCACCGGGCAGTTATAACCCATCGACTTCAACTGGTCGCAGGCCTGCGCCGCCAGATCGTTCCTCGGATATCGCTTGATCAATTCCAGGAATTCCGAGTGGCTCTCCGTCAGCCGGCTCAGCGCCTTCAACGCCAGCCCCTTGGAGTAGAGCGCGTCGGGAGTCTTGTTGTTCTCCGAATACTTTTCGAGAACCATGTCGAAATCCCGCACCGCAGCCTCGAAATCTTTCTGCCTGTAATGAATGTCGCCGATGTAGAACTGCGCGTTGGCCGCCAGGTCGGTGTTGCCATACCACTTCAAATACTGCTGATACTCCTGCATTGCCAGGTCGTACTTCTTGCCGCCGCGGTCGCGGTTGGCGTTGGCGTAGAGATCCTGCGCCGAGATCGTCGGCGTGTCCGGCACGGCTGCCGCCGCCGCTTCGCTGCCGGTGGCCGCCGTGGGAGGCGGCGGAGGCGGCGTCTGCAGAATCTTCACCGCGTTGTTCAGGTCCGTCATCTGCTGTTGCAGTTTCCCCATCATGCCGTTGAGATCGGTCACGGATTGCTGCAGCGCCCGCATATCCTGGTCCATCCCGTCCAGCCGCGCGCCCAAACCCGTCACCGGCGTCACCACTTTGGACTCCATGTCCTTCAGGCTCTGTTGCAGGTTGTTCTGAATCACCGCTACCACGGTGTTGGACCGGTTCGACGTGTCCAGCGCCTGCTGCACCAGCACCGTCAGCGCCGCCAGTTGCTTATCCTGCGATTCCTTGAGCTGCCGCACCTGCTCCTGCAGGCTGGCAACATCGCGCTGCAGCTCCTGCAACTTCGGATCCGCGGCGCGCGACCCCACGGGAGCCAGCACGATCGCCATCGCCGCCGCCAGGGCGCACAACATGAATCGTCGGAACATAGACCAATCTCCTCAACCGGGCGGAAGGCCGCCCCGCGGCGCTCCGCCCGCCATTGCCATCTGATTCTCCGCTGCCGGCCCTACTGTCCGGGCGCGAAGTGTACCCGCCGGTTCTTCTGGTAGCAGGCCTCGTCGGCGTCCGTGCACTGCGGGCGTTCCTTGCCGTAGCTGATGGTCCTCAGCCGGTCCGCCGGCACGCCCAGCGATTCCAGAAACTCCTTGGCCGATGTCGAGCGCCGGTCGCCCAGTCCCAGGTTGTACTCGGCCGAGCCCCGTTCGTCGCAGTGGCCTTCCAACAGGATGGCGGCCGTCGGGAAATCGGCCAGGATCGCCTTCAACGCGCCCGCATCCCGCGTCAGCGCATCGCGCGCATCCCCGCGGATATCGCTCTTGTCGTAATCGAAGAACGCGTCCTGCACGTCGGAGTGAATACGCTGCTCCATGGTGGCCTGCGGCGCCGCCGGCGGCGGCGGTGGCGGCGGCGGTGGCGGCGTCACCACGCTCACCGTGGCCGAAGCCGTCTGCGTGCCGCCCGGACCCGTGGCCGTCAGCGTGTACGTGGTGGAACTGGCCGGCGATACCCGCGAATTGCCGGCCGCCTGCACCGTGCCTACTCCCTGGTTGATCGCGACGCTCGAGACCGTGCCCGATACTTCCCATCGCAACACGGAAGACTCGCCTCTCTGAATCGAGCTCGGCTCGGCCGTGAACTGCGCAATCCCCGGGGCGGCCGGCGGCGGCGGCGGCGCCGGAGTGACCACCGGCGCGGGCGGCGGCGGCGGCGCTGGCGCTGGAGCTTTCTTCTTGCAACCGTCGGCTAGCAACAGTACTGAAACCGCAAGACAGATGATTGAGATCTTCCGTTTACTGAACATGAACATCGCCTCCTGTAATAACTTCCGACTATTTGCCCCAAACAGGGCTCAAGTTACTGCCCTGCGTGGTGAGCTGCTGTAACTGCGTTCCATCCGCCAGCATCGACCAGATTTGGCTGCGCCCGCTGCGCGTCGACATAAACGCGATATGTTTTCCGTCCGGCGCCCAACTAGGATTCTCATTCCGGCCCTCCCCGTGTGTCAACTGGGTGGGGTGGCGCGTCGCCACATCCATGAAGAAGATATTGAACGCTCCCGTTGCGAATCCCCGCGTCCAGGCAAACGCCAGTGTCTGCCCGTCCGGATGCCACGCCGGGTTGGATGCCTCCCCGGTGCCGTCGGATAGCCGGTCTACGTCCGCTCCATCCATATTCATCCTGTAAATCTGCTGCGGACCCGAGCGGCCCGATACAAACGCAATCTCCGCCCCGGTCTTTGGATTCACCTTGGGCTCAACTTCGATGGCGCTCGAAGAAGAGATGGGCCTCAGGTTACTGCCGTCCAAATTCGCCAGGTAGATCCGGCAGCAACGCCCGGAGCCCGAGGATGACGCGAAGATAATCTGCTTCCCGTCGGGCGTAAACGACGGCGTCTCCGTAACCGAAGCGCCCCGCTGGTTATAAAACCGTAAATCCCGGACCGGATCCACTGAAAATACAAATATACCAGGATTGCCGCGGGCAAAGCTGGTAAATGCCAGCCTCGACCCGTCGGGAGAAATCGCCGGCTGAATCGATAGCGAATTGTAATGCGTGACCGGCGTCTGGTTCTTGCCGTCCGCATCCATCACCCAGATTTCCTGGTTCTGCCCTTGCTTCCGCACAAAGTAAATGTGGCTTCCAAACAAGGATTTCGTCCCGAACAGCGCCAGGATGTCGGCCGCGAATTCGTGCGCCCCTTTCCGCGCCCCGGCTTCATCCAATGGCTCGATGTAGGTCTTGCCCATCACTTGCGCGTTGGCCGCCGTGTCCCGCCGCAGATCGATCAACCATCCGCGCAGCACGAACAGGCCGTTCTGCGCCGCCGCATAGCCCATCACCAGGTAAGTGGCCTGCGGCGGGGGCCCCGACCAATCCGCCATCCACAACCCGCCCCCCGATTGCGGTGGCGGCGGTTCCTTCTTGCGCCCCCGCGCCGGCGGCGTGTTGTTCACCGGCGGAGGCGTGCGGAAATCCGTCGGCTGCTGCGGAACCGCGGTCGGATACAGTGTCTTGGGCACCATCTTGAAGATCCCGCCGCCGTCCAGATCGCTCCATAGCGTGCTGTTCAATGCGCCCATGAAGCTCTGCGCCTGCGCGTCTCCGCGCAGATCGGGCACCGCCATCGCGGGCCGTTCGCCTTTGGTAATGATCACCGAGAAATCGTGCTGCTCCTGCGCCTTCACCACCAGCAGCACGCCCCCGAGCGCCAGCACAATCGCCAATAGCTTCTTCGGCTTCTTCATTGATCGCCCCTATCGCTTCAACTCGAATCTCAATTCCACATCGGCCTGGCTGCGCGGAAACCCCGCCGGCAGCGGCTGAAACGGCGCGGCATCCAGCACCGCGCGTTGTGCTGAAATATCCAGCGGCTCAATCCCGCTCCTTTGCGACAGGCGCACGTTCGTGACCGAACCGTCCCGCTGGATTGTGAAAGTCACCACCACTACAGGCGCCGCCATCAGCCGCGGGTTCACATCGGAGGTCTTCCAGTTGCGCGTCACCGCATCGCGGATCAGCGCGGCGTACGCCCCGTACCGCTCTCCGAACGGCGAGTTGTTCCCCACATTCACGCCGCCGCCGCCCGTCATCCCGTACTGCGGCGAGTTCACCCGTTGCCCGGCGTTCGAATACAACTGGCTCTGGTCGTACTTCTGCTGATCGCGCCACTTGTTGGGTTGCGAACCGGCGTCCCGCGGCCGCTTCCAATCCTTCTCGCTCTTCAGCGGAATCGCGTCCGGCGCCGGCGCCTTCACCTTGGGCGCCGCTTTCGGCGTCGCCTTGGGCGCCTCCGGCACCAGCGACTCGGTGTCGTTCGCCACCGGGTTCTCCAGGCCCCCGCGATTCGGCAGCGGAATCGTCGCCACCGGGTTCACCATCACCCCGCCCAGCCCGCCGCCATGCGGGTCGCCCATTTGTAGCCGCGACGCCCGCTCCACGGCCCCGGCCGCCAACAGCCCGCCGATCACCAGACCGTGCAGCAACACCGATCCCCAGAACGATTGGAGCAAAGGCTCCGGACGGTCCAGGATGTCGGCATGACCGGGCATGGCTAGCGCCTCTTGGCCGCCGTGTCCACCGGTTGCGTCACCATGTAGACCTGCAGCTTCCCCTCACCCAGCTCGGCCGTTACCTGCGCGATCGGATCCCACGTCGTCTCCTTGTCGGCGCGCACGTACACGCCCTTGGCCGCCGGAAACTGCCGGCGGATCACCGCCGCCACGTCGTTGATATTCACCTTCGCGCCGTTGAGCGTCGAATTGCCCGTCTTATCGATCGTAATCACCGGCATCTGCTGCGCCGTGTCCTTCACGTACTTCACCTGCGGCACGTCCACCTCAATGCCGAACTCCATCACGTGCGCCGTCAGCATGAAGATGATCAACAGCACCAGCACCACGTCCACGAATGGCGTGACGTTGATCTCGGAAAGCGTGGACCCGCCGCGGCTCTTCCGGGACCCGAACCCCCCGCCGCCGTTCACCGACATCGCCATCTGTTTATTCTCCGAAGCTGCGCTCCGCCATGTTCAGGAACTCCAGCGCGAAATCGTCCATGCGCGCTCCAACCTCCCGAATGCGGCTGCCCAGGATGTTATAGAAGACCGCCGCCGGAATCGCCGCCATCAGTCCCACCGCCGTCGCGATCAGCGCCTCCGCGATGCCCGGCCCCACCGTCCGCAGGCTTGTGCTGCCCTGCTGGCTCAGGTCCATGAACGCCTGGATGATGCCCAGCACCGTGCCCAGCAGCCCGATAAATGGACACACCGAAGCCGTGGTTGCAAGCCACGGCATGTTCCGTTCCATCCGCGCCAGTTCCTCGCTGACTCCCAATTGCAGTGAACGCTCCACCGCCGTCCGGTTAGTCAGCTTGGCCTTGCCGCGCACCTGCCTCTCGACTTCTTCGTATCCGAAATCGAACACCGCCACCAGCGGGCACGGCCGGTATTGTTCGGTGGCCACCATCACCGCTTCCAGCCCCGTGGCCTTCCGGAAGGCGCGCAAAAAACGGGCGTTGGTCTTTCCCGCGTGGCGCAGCGATTGCCATTTGGAAAAAATCACCGTCCACGAATAGATCGAAAAGCCAAACAAAATCCCCAGGACCGCCAGCGTCATGGGGCTGCCCTGGATCATTTTCCAGATGTCAGCTTGAAGGAGTAAGGCGGGGGGAGCTTCGAAGCTCAATGTGTCTCCTATTTTTCAGCCTATCACAGAGACGCCGCGAGGCCGTGAAAAGACGTACGCCCGCGCACGAAAAGCCATTTTCGGCCTATATCGAGGAACTAACTGTGGGGCAGGTTGATAACCTGCGGACCGATTGTCAATCGGTCCAGCCGGGTGCAGCCCGGCAGCCTCTTCCGCATCCTGCCGACGCCCTCGTCCCGGCCGAAGCCCGCTATAATCACCTCCAGAATGCTCCAGGAGTTGGTGGTTGAGAACTACGCCGTGGTCGATCGCCTGCGGATTCGTTTTCACCCCGGCCTCAACCTTCTGACCGGCGAAACCGGCAGCGGAAAATCCATCGTCGTCGACGCCCTCGGCCTGCTGCTCGGCGCCCGCGCCTCAGCCGAAATGATCCGCACCGGCGAATCGCGCGCCCACGTCGCCGGAATCTTCGATGTCCGCGACAGCCAGCCCATCCGCCGCCTGCTCGAAACCGCCGGCATCGAAAGCGACGACGGGGAGTTGCTGGTCGAGCGTGAAATCCTGGCCGGCGGGAAATCGCGCGCCTTCGTCGGCAGCCGCCCCGTGGCCGTGTCGCTGCTCAAGGATCTGGCCCCGTTTCTCGCCGATATCCACGGCCAGCACGACCAGCAGCTTCTCTTTTCTCCCGAAGCCCAGCGCGACATGCTCGACGCCTTCGCCGCCCATCGCGATTCGCTCGACCGCGCCGCCGCCGTCTTCGATCAGTGGCGCTCGGCCGCCACCGAGCTCGAATCCCTGCAGCGCTCCGAACAGGAAAAGCTGCGCATGCTCGACCTCTGGAGCTTCCAGCGCAAGGAAATCGAAGCCGCCGCGCTGGAAGCCGGCGAGGAAGTCTCGCTCGAAAACGAACGCCGCGTTCTGCAGAACGTCCAGCGTCTCGAAGAAGCCGCCTCCACTGCCTACGCCGCGGTCTACGACGGCCCCCAATCCGCGCTCTCCCTCACACACACGGCCGCCAAGAAGATCGACGAGCTCTGCCGCATCGATTCCTCGCTCGAAGGTCTCCGCGAACATCTCAAG
This sequence comes from Bryobacteraceae bacterium, assembly GCA_049519475.1. Taxonomy (GTDB): domain Bacteria; phylum Acidobacteriota; class Terriglobia; order Bryobacterales; family Bryobacteraceae; genus PALSA-129. The sequence goes on from JBEKQS010000029.1 coordinate 16,808, forward strand.
ACCGCCGGCCTCAGCCTCCAGGAAGTTTCCTACGCGTTGCGCGATTATCTCTCGCGCCTCGAAGCCAATCCCCCGCGCCTCGAGGAAATCGAAGCCCGCCTCGCCGCTCTCGATCGCCTCAAACGCAAATACGGCCACTCTATCGCCGATGTGCTCGCTTTCCTCGAAGATGTGCGCCGCCAGATCGCCTCCGTCGAACAGGCCGGTGAGCGCATGGAAGCCCTGCGCGCCGCCCAGCAACGGTATTCGTCCGAGTTTGAAAAGCTCGCCGCCGCGCTCACCGCCGCCCGCACCGCCGCCGCCCGCAAACTCGAAGAGCGCGTCGAGCGAGAGCTCGCTCAGCTCTCCATGGAACGCACCGTCTTTCGCGTGCGCATTTCCCCCGCTCCCTGGGCACCGGAGGGCGCCGATCAAATCGATTTCCTGGTCTCGCCCAACCTCGGCGAGGAGCCCCGCCCCCTGGAAAAGGTCGCTTCCGGCGGCGAGATCTCGCGCATCGCGCTCGCCCTCAAGACCTGTCTGGCCGCCCCATCGAGCGGCCCCCAACGCACCCTGGTCTTCGACGAAGTCGACGCCGGCATCGGCGGCAGCGCCGCCGAGGGAGTCGGCCGCCGCCTCAAAAAGTTAGCCGCCGCCAACCAGGTCTTGTGCGTCACGCATCTGCCGCAAATCGCTTCCTTCGCCGACCATCACTACCTGGTCGAGAAGCGCGAATCCAAGGGCCGCACCGTCGCCCAGGTGGAAGAGCTCGACCGCGCCGCCCGCACCCGCGAAATCGGCCGCATGCTCTCCGGCCAGAAGCTCACTCCCGAAGCCCTGAAGAACGCCGAACAGTTGATCAAAACGAGCCTGGCCTGAGGCTCCCGGCAGGCCCCGTGACATGGCCACAGACGTGCTAGGCTATTGCGAGGGAATTATGGCAGACGAACAGAAGCCCAAAGAGCGCAAAGAGCGCAAGAAGGTCGCCGCACCGGCAACCGAAGACAGCATTTTGACCACTACCGCAAAAGCAATCGGCACGGCTGCGGGCAAGATAGCATCGCTGGCGGGAGTCACCGAACCTGCTCCAGCGCCACCACATACGCTGTCCACGAAAACGCCGAAACTCCAGAAAAAACACAAGCACCGTTTGCCGCGCTGGGAGAAGAAAGCCCAACAGAAAGCTGCGGCTGCCCGCGCCGCGGTCTGAGGAACCCGGCGTGATTCTCTGCGCGTTTTGCGGGTGCGGCGCGTCTTTATCTTGTGGATGTTTCGTCAAAAGTTGCGTCTGTGGCGCGACTTTTTCTCCGGACTGCCCAGCAGGCGGCTGAACTGAAGGCCCGGAGACCAATTTGCAGGTCGAAGACGACAGGCCAGGAGGCCTGTCCTACTGGGACTCAACTCAGGCACCCAGAACCAATTTGCAGATCCGCGCGAAACCCGTTCCGGCGGGCGTTCCTGACCGCGGCGGCGATGGCGTGCGGCATTCTCCCGGCGGCGGGCCAGATTGCCATGGACCTGCGGCAAACCCGCTATGTGGTCCGCGCGGGCGAGGCGGTGCAGATTGTGGCGCCGCAGGAGACGGTCGACTTCCTGACGAATGCCAAGACCCGGCACGTCGAAATCGTGACCGGAGACACGGCCGTCGCGGGTGGCGGGTTGGTGGCTGCGCCGAACCGGGCCGGTGACCAGATTCTGCTGGGTGCATCGCTGCGGGTGACCCCGGGCGAATACACAGTCCGACTCTCCGCCACCAGCGCGGCGGGCGAGCAAAGGCAAACCACCTTGGCGGTCGAAGTGCAGCCGCGCGTCTCCGTGCCATCCGGCGCGACACGGGCTCCAGTGGTGCTCCTGAATGGATGGGAGACCGGCTTCACCAACACGTGCCCCCTCGCGGCCAGTTCGTCGGATACATTCGGCAGCCTGGCCCAATACCTGGTGACCGACGGGGTTCCGGTGGTGTATCTGTTCGATAACTGCCGCGAAGGCCCGGGCCAGCCCATCGAGGTCCTGGGCAACGATCTGGCCGCTTTCCTGAAGACGATCCAGTACGACACCGGGGCGCAGGTGCCGCAGATCGACCTGGTGGGCTTCAGCATGGGCGGGTTGATCGCCCGGGCCTACCTGGCCGGATTGCAGCCGGGCGAGACTCTCACCCCGCCCACCACGACGCTGGTGCACAAGCTGGTCTTGATTGCCACGCCGAACTTCGGCTCTTTTGTAGCCGGTACTTACGCGGCCACGTTCGCAGCCGGGTCGCAGGACGCCGAACTGGAGCCGGGCAGCGCGTTCCTGTGGAACCTGGCAACCTGGAACCAGCGAGGCGACGATCTGCGGGGCGTGGACGCCATCGCGGTGATTGGCAACGCCGGCTCCTATACCGGCAGCCTATACTCCGGGACAGCGCTCTCCAATGCCAGCGACGGGCTGGTCTCGCTGACCAGCGCTTCATTGGGATTTGTGGCCGGTGACGCGACGGTGACGCGCATCGTGCCTTATTGCCACGTGGACCCGTCGGCCTTTATTAACACCACCCTTGGAACTTTCGCCTGTAGCGCCGGAGGCATTGCCAACGTCAACAGCACAACACATGACACGGGCCTCATCGTCCGCTCTTTTCTGGCCGGCACGGCGGATTGGAAGTCGATCGGCACCGCGGCGTCCGCCGACCAATACTTGTCTAAGAACGGGGCAATGTTTTTCGCGCTGGTGAACGGTACGGGCAGTTACGTGACGGATCTGACGGGAGTCACGTTTGGTACCGTGTCACTCGCGAATGGCGGAGATACGGGAACTGTTTTCTACGTGGACTTCGTCTTGGGGACGGGCGCCTTCACCGCCACCAGCGCGTCGCTTGGCTCGATGAACTGCGGCTCGCTGGCGGAGCCGCTGGGCTACACTTCGGCGCTGCGCTGCAAGCTCTCCACGGACATTTTCTCGGTGGGCCCGCTGGCCGAAACGGGCACGCTGTCCGTGAATGCCGGCACGGCAATCACCATCAAGGGCGCCAACTTTGGATTGCAGTGCATCGGTTGCAAGGTGGTTGCGACGCCGGCCGGTTCCAACACGGCGCAGCAGTTGACCACGACGGCGTGGGCCAATACTTCAATTACGGCGAACCTGCCGGCCAGTTTGACGGGCCTGGTCACCATCCAGGTGCTTGCCGCGTCCTCGCTCGGATCCGACGCCATCATCGTGATGGTGAATCCGCAGTCCACGCTGGCGGTGGCGCCGGCCAGTTTGCAATTCGCCTGCGCGGTGGGCGGAACGGCGGCGGCGCAATCGATTCAGATCGCGAATAGCGCCAGCGGTACGCTCACCTGGACCGCGACGGCGACCTCGAGCGCCAACTGGCTGAGCGTTTCGCCCGCCTCGGGCACGGCTCCCTCGACGCTTTCGGTATCGGTATCGCCCGCCGGTTTGAGCGCGGGCACTTACACGGGTACCATCTCGATTGCCGCGGCGGGCGCGTCCAACACTCCGGCATCCATCGGCGTCACGCTCACGGTGACGGCGGCTCCGGCGTCTCTGGCGGTCGTGCCGCAGGCCCTCGCCTTCCAGTACACATACGGCGGCGCGGTTCCGGCCGCGCAAAACGTCGCGATCACCAACACGGGCGCGGGCACGCTGGCGTGGGCAGCTTCGACCAGCGCTTACTGGCTGGCTGTTTCCGCCGCGTCCGGCAGCGCACCGGCAACGCTCGGCGTATCGGTGAACCCGGTAAATCTCGCGGCCGGCACCTACACGGGAAACGTGCAGATTACGGCGGCGGGCGCGACCGGCAGTCCGGCGGCGGTTTCGGTAACGCTGGTAGTCACCGGTACGCAACCGGCCGGCGCGATCACGGGCATGGCGAACGCCGCAAGCTTCCAACCGGGCTTCGCGGCGGCCACGTGGGTATCCATCTTTGGCACGAACCTGTCGCAGTCCACCTACACGTGGCAGAATAGCGATTTCGTAAACGGGCTGCTGCCCACTTCCCTGCAGGGCGTATCGGTCACCATCGACGGAGTGGCGGCGTACGTCGAGTACATCAGCCCCACGCAAATCAACGTGCTGGCGCCTGACGATGCCACGGTCGGTACGGTCCAGGTCCAGGTGACGGCGGCGCAGCAGACCAGCAACAGCTTCAGCGCGCCAAGAGCCCGGTTTGCGCCGGCATTTTTCACCATCGGCAGCGGCGCCTACGTGGCCGCGCAACACGCCGACTATAGCCTGGTGGGCGCGGCCAACCTGCTGCCCGGAGTGACCACCACGCCGGCCCAACCGGGCGAGATCATCCTGCTCTATGCAACTGGCTTCGGCCCGACCAACCCGCCGCTTCCCACCGCCCAACTGGTGACTACACCGGAGCCGCTGCCGGCGAATGCCGTCGCCATCAGCATCGGTGACGTGGCGGCGACGGCGCAGTTCGCCGGCCTGGTGTCGCCGGGGCTGTATCAGTTCAACGTGACGGTGCCGAATAAGCTGCCGAATGGCGATGCCGCGGTGCTGGCTACGATCGGCGGCGTAACCACGCAAACAGGGGTCTCGGTTACGGTTCAACAGTGAGCGGCGCGGACGATTGGACGAACAGTTCTCCAGGACTCATGGTACGGAATACCATTACTTTTTCGGCCTAGAATCGTTGACATATTTCCTGCGCTCCGTCAGAATTCTTAGGTATCAATGGCTCAAAAGGGCCATGCACTTCGGAAGTGCAGAGGAGGAAATTCTGAAAACACTCGTTGCTGTAGTCCTGCTCGCTGTCGGGGCCTCTGTTTTGGCTTCGGCGGTCCAAGTGCCTGAGATCGATGCGGGTTCGGGTGCAAACGCACTGGCCTTGATCGCAGGCGCGCTAATCGTTATTCGGGGCCGTCGCAAGAGATAGGTCCCCGATCAATCTAAACCCTCCCCCTGGGATCTGCATCCCGGGGGGATAACCCCCGGTTCCCTCTTGCCGAAGCTTCTCCAGCGCCAACCCGGAACAGCCGCTTCCTGCGATCCGCCTGCGCCGCCCCTGTTCTCTGTACTGACGGGCTCCACGGTCTACCATCGGGTCGCCTGGAGCGCGCTCCTGTTCATCCTGGAACTCATCGCCATTTCGGTTTGGCTGGATGCGGCATCGCTCAGCCGCGACTATGTTGTCACCCGCCTCGTGGACAATTGGGGGGCTTGGACGCTGCGCGCGCGCGTCGCATTCGCGTCGCTTTTTCGAATCATCGGCTGCCTTCGGGCCAGGTCCGTACTGCGGGATATCGGCACAAGACCGGCGACGGTTCCGGTCCGGCGCACTCTTCTCGCAGGCCACTTCTGCTCGCTGGCGCTGTTTGGTTTTCTCTCTCGAATACTGTTCGGTGGAAGCCTGCGTGGCTCGTGGACGGACACAGTCGCCCTGGTTTGGATCGCATCCGGCCTTCTGGCGATCGTGCTTGCCGGTCTGGCGTTCCTGCCGCTCGAAACCTGGTTGCTTCTGTTCCGCGGCACTGGCAATACGTGGGCCTATGCCGCCGCCATGGCGGTATTGGTTTGCTGGCTCGGAAATGCACTCCGCTTGCTTTGGGCGCCGGCCACTCGTGCGACCTTCATCATCGTCAAGTTTCTGCTCGGCCTGTTCCTTTCGCCCGTCATCTCGGACCCAGCCACCGCGACCATCGGTAGCACGTCTTTTAACGTAGTCATAGAGCCGGCATGCTCCGGCCTGGAAGGCGTGGGCCTGATGCTCGTATTCGGGATCCTGTGGCTTTGGCTCTTCCGTCAGGACTTCCGCTTTCCTCAGGCTATCCTCCTGGTGCCCGTGAGCCTGGGGACCGCGTTTCTGTTGAACAGTGTTCGCATCGCCGCGCTGATTCTGATCGGCAACGCCGGCGCGCCCAACATCGCCCTCGGGGGCTTTCACTCGCAGGCCGGATGGATCGCCTTCAATGCGATCGCTTTGGGTTTGGTGCTCGGCTCTCAACACGTGCCCTGGATTGCCAGGAGCCGACCGCTGCCGGCCCCGGCCGGCAGTCGGGCCGATAATCCGAGCGCGCTGTACCTGGCGCCGTTCCTGGCGATTCTGGCCGCCGGCATGCTCTCGCGGGCCGTGGCGGGCCGGTTTGAATGGCTCTATCCGTTGCGCCTGTTCGCCGCCGCGGCCGTGTTGTGGTGCTACCGCAAGAGGTACGCCAGGCTGAATTGGGCCTTTGGCTGGCTGGGTCCGGCTGCCGGTGTGGCAGTGTTCGCGATGTGGATTGCGCTCGATCGCCTGGCAGCCTCCAGTGCCTCCAGTGGAACGGTTCCCGGCCTGAGTCCGGGTCATGGCGTGGCCTGGATTGCATGGCTCTCGCTGCGCACTCTGGGCGCCGTAGTCACCGTGCCGATCGCGGAGGAACTGGCCTTCCGCGGCTTCCTGCTCCGCCGGTTGGTGGCTGCCGATTTCGAGCGCATCGACTTCCGGAACACCTCGCTCTTCGCCCTGCTGGGCTCTTCGGTGGCATTCGGCCTGATGCACGGCGCCCGTTGGTTCGCCGGCGCCTTGGCAGGGCTGGTGTACGCGCTAGTGCTGCGCCGGCGAGGGAGAATCGGCGAGACCATAGCCGCTCACGCAACTACTAACGCACTCCTGGCGATATGGGTGATTGCGCGCGGCGATTGGCGGCTGTGGTAGCTTCGCACTCAGGTTCGATGATGTCCGCTTGTGGTGGATAGCCTGGCTGTGTGACCATAAACTCGATGGGCGACCCGATGCAAGAGGAATACGTAACAGCCATCGAAGGCGTGTATCGTGTGGGAGACACTCGCGTCTCTCTGGATTCGCTGGTATATCTGTTCCGCGAGGGGATGTCGGCCGAAAGCATGGTTGAGAGCTATCCGGCCTTGACTCTCGAACAAGTACATGGCGCGATTGCGTTTTACCTGCGGAACCAGAAAGAGATCGATCACTACCTGGCCGAGGGACAGCGCACCGCTGAATCGCAGCAGGCGCAGTCGCGGCAGACGAATGCAGAATTGATTGCGAAGCTACAGCGGGCGCGTCATGCGAGTCAGATTCCAGGCTGACGCCGACCTTGATGGACGCGTACTTCGCGGTTTACGGCGGGCCGCGCCAGGACTTGACATCCGGACGGCGAACAACGCCGGACTCGAGGGGTTGGAGGATTTTGAGGTCTTGCAGATCGCTGCGGAATCGGGACGAATTCTCGTAAGCCAGGACCGCCGCACCATGCCGTTGCATTTCCACCGCTATCTGGCCGGTGCGCCGAGCCCCGGAGTCATCCTGCTTCGGGAAGCGATTCCCATATCGACTGCGATCGAGGAACTTGCGCTGATTTGGAGCGCCAGCGAGGCCACGGAATGGATCAACCGATTGGTATGGATTCCGCTTTGAAACTGCCCGCCCATTTACCCGCGCTGAAGCCCCTCGCCGTGACTCGGTACGGGTCTCGCTAAACTAAAACCGCCTGCCTGAAGCCGCCTGCCTGAAGCCGCGAGTTTGCTAACTGAAAAGGTGATCGTTGATCTCGCGGGGAGCGCGCGGACCTGCGCGGGCTCCCACGCCTTCCTTCGCCATCAGCTATAATCCGGGCCATGTTCGTCGTGCAAAGTCTGCCCGCCGCCATCGTCTTCTGCGTTATCACCATGCTGGGCTGGGGCTCCTGGGCCAACACCCAGAAACTGGCCGGCAAGGAAAAGTGGCCCTTCGAACTCTTCTATTGGGATTACGCCATCGGCGTTTTCCTGTTTAGCCTGCTGTTCGCCCATACGCTCGGCAGCTTCGGCGATGCGGGCATGAGCGCCAGGGCCAACATGCATTCCATCGACTTCGGCTTTGCCATTCCCGCGCTGATCAGCGGCGCCATCTTCAATCTGTCGAACATCCTGCTGGTGGTGGGAATCGACGCCGCCGGCATGTCCGTGGCTTTCCCCGTGGGCGTCGGCCTGGCGCTGGTGATCGGCACGGTGGAGAGCTACATCGGCGCGCCCAAAGGCGATCCCGTTCTGCTGTTCGGCGGCGTGGCGCTGATTGTCCTGGCCATGATCTTCTCGGCGGTAGCGCACAGCCGCCTGCCGCACGGCGGCGCCAAAAAACCCCGCCGCGGGTTGATCTACTCGGTGTTCGCCGGATGCATCATGGGCTTCTTCTATCCCCAACTGATGCGCTCCATTTCGCCCAACTTCAACTCCACCGAGATCCTGCCGGGCATGCTGACACCTTACGTGGCGCTGGTCTTTTTCGGCGTGGGCGTGCTGGTGAGCAATATCCTGTGGAACACCATTTTCATGCGGGCCGGCGGCCAGACATACTCCGCCTATTTCAAAGGCAGCGCGCGTCTGCATGGCATCGGGATTCTGGGCGGGTGCATCTGGATGATCGCCCTGAGCTTCAATGTGCTGGCCTCCAGCGTGGCGGGCCCGGCGATTTCCTACGCGCTCGGCCAGGGCGCTACCCTGGTGGCGGCGCTTTGGGGCCTGCTGATCTGGCACGAATTTCGCAGCGCGCGGGCGGGCACCGGCAAGTTCATCGCGCTGATGCTGGCCGGATATGCCGGCGGGCTGGCGCTGATCGGCGCGGCGTCGCGATAGTACTCTGAACGCGTGATGTCGTGCTATGCGCAGGCAAAGCGGGGACAGCTATCCAATTCCAAAGGCGGGAATTGGTAGCAGTCCCCGTTTTGCAGGGCCCGTTACCTGCCGGTTGGCAGATACTCGCACGCCAGCTCTTCGAACTCGCGCGGCAGCACCAGGCGATAGCGGATCTCCAGCGTGGAAAGGCCGGCCAGTTCGCGGGCCATCTCGCGGGAGGGAACCTCGGCCGTCACGGCCAGCAACCGGCCCGGTTCCACGCGGTAGGGCATCACTTTCCAGCGCCGCACGGTGTCAGCGGGGAACACCCGCGTGACCAACCGGTCGACCTCGGCCCGCGCCGGCCGTCCCAGCGGGATGCCAGCTTGCAGACTGAGCGCCCGGTACAGGCTGTCTTCGCTCAATTTTCGCAATTGCACCAGGTACTCGCCCAGCCTCACTCCCTTGGGAAGGCACAACGCCGCGTCCTCCACTTCGCCCATCGGAACCGCGCGCAGCCGCACCAATAGCTCACCCAGGCGCGGCTGCGGATACACGTGCTCGGTCTTGCGCCAGGCGAGCGGCCGGTGGTACACGCGCGCCTCGGCAAACTGCCGCAACGCCGCGAGTGTGGCGGCGAAATTCACCAGGTTGCCCCACAACGTGCGCACCGGGCTGAGCGCGGCGAAACGCCAGCCGTAGATGCGGGAGCTCGCCGCGGCCCGGATGGTCACTTGAACCACCGATATCCAGCACGTGGCCAGGCACATCCGCGACGCCCACACCGGAATGGAGCCGGTGAAGCGGCACGACTGGCCCGTGGATACGCTCCAGAGGGATTCCGCCGCGACGGAGAAGAAGATCAGGTTCGCGAACGGCGAGAGCAGGTTTCCCACCAACCCCTTGCGGTCGCGCCAGAACCAATACACCTGCCGCCACGGGCCGCGCCAGCTGTGATACTGCCAGCCTTGCAGAACGATGCCGGCCACCCACCGGCTGCGCTGCCGCACGGCCTGCCGCAGGGTGCGGGGAAAATATTCGCGCGTGGCCACCGGCTGGCCGTTCTCAAATCGGACGGGCACGAACGCCTGGCGGTATCCCAGGGCGTGCAGCCGGTAGCCGTTCTCGTAATCCTCGGTCAGGCACGCGGGATCGAAGATGCGGCCCCGGTCGCCGCCCAGCCGTTCCAGCGCCGATCGCTCAAAACCCGTCCCCACCCCGTTGGCCGGCAGGAACCCCCCCAGCCGCTGGCGCACTGGAATGTCCTTGGTCTGGAATTCGGCGAACTCGTCGCAGTAGAGACCGTGCGTCAGTTCGCCTGGCCCCGTCGGCAACGGCAGCACCGGCATCTGCACCATGGCGTAATCCCGCGAGTAGAAACTGATCAATTGCAGCGATTCGGGATGCACCAGGTCCTCCGCGTCGTGGGTCATCACGATCTCAAAACGGCCGCCGCCACGGGTTTCCGATTCCACCATCGAGCGGTAAATCTCGTTCAGGCAGTCGCCCTTGGAAGTGGGGCCGTCGTGCGAACAGAGGCACAGGTGCACGCGCCCGTCGCGCTGCGCCACGTCGGCCACCGCGCGCGCCGTGGCCGGGTCGTTGGGGTAGACGCCCACGAAGAATCGGTAGTTGGAGTAACGGATGCCGGCCAGGTTGTGCGCCAGCATCTGGCCGATGACGCGGTGCTCGCGCCACAACGGCACGAAGATCGCGATCCGGCGTTCGGGCACGCGGTCCAACTCCGCCTCCGCCGGCCGCCGCGGCCGGTCTCGGCTGGTGAAAACCAGCACCAGCGCGATCCACAAATCGTCCAGTCCGCTCACCAGGATCCAGAAAGCGAGCGGAACCAGACACATCGCCACAAAGTGGTCGAACCCCACGACTGACAATAGTGGCGAATCGAACGCAAAACTCTCAAGAATTCGCGCCGTCTGTCAGCGTGATCCTGGTGTAGACCACTTCGAAGCCCAGCCGTTCATAATTGCGCTGCGAGGCGGAGCCCGGCTGCGTGCCGGCGGTTGCCAGATCGCAGCCGCGGGCCACGGCTTCGTTGAGCCGCGCGGCAATCAGCTCGCAGTGCAGCCCGCGCCGCCGGAATGCCGGAATGGTGCTGTCGGCGAACAGCGTCGCCATGCCATCGTGTACCGCCAGCGCGCCCCCGCCGGCCGGCTCGCCGGTCTCGGCCACCGCCAGCCAGCACATGGCGCCCGGCATGGCGAAAATCGCGCGCCCCACGTCCATTTCCTCGCCGGTGAGCTCGCGCTGGTCGAAGAAGCCGCTTCCCACGGTGTGGGACCAGAGATCCCGCTCGCCCGCCAGGGCCCGGCGGACACGCGGCGTCAGAACGATCTCCGCGCCCGCCAGCCGCTTCACCAGCACATTGTTGAATTCGGTGGGCCGATAGCCGCGCGTCCCCAGAGCCGGCAACAATCCCGGGTCGGCCAGAGGGCACAAATCGATGGAAACCGGCGCGCCCCGGCTGTGAAAAAAATCCGCCAGTCGATCGAGATCCGCCGCGCTGACGGGACCATTGAGACCGATACCCACGGCCTGCGAGAGCGGCGAGCCGACGCCCACGAAAATCGCGCAGCCGCCGCCCACATCGAGCACCGCCGACCCCGGCGGCCAGGCCGTGCAGCCCCTTGCATTGGCGGCCTCCGCCGCTTCCAGACGCCGCGCCAGCGCCGCATCGCGAAAAGTCATCGCATCCATTTGCCGCACATGACTCATCATATATGTATGGCGATTCAAACCTTGAGCTTTCCCGTCCATGGCATGACTTGCGGAAACTGCGCCCGCAGCGTGGAACGCAAACTGGCCGGCACGCGAGGTGTGTCGAAAGCGGCGGTGGATCTGAGCGGCGCCACCGCCAGCGTGGAGTACGACGCCGAGATGGTCACGCCGCAGGGGCTGGCCGACGCCGTGCGGCAACTGGGCTACGAGGTACCGGCTTGAGAGACGACGGCACGAATGGGAGGGCGGACCCCCTGGTCCGCGGCCGACGCCCCCGTCGGCCTGCCTGCGTCTTGCGGGACGCTGATATCGTTGTTCCGGCGGCGGGACGAGGGCGTCCCGCGCGGACCAGGGGGTCCGCCCCACAATGAAAACCGCGGAGCGCATCGACCTTCCGGTTTCCGGCATGACCTGCGCGGCCTGCGCGCGCACCATCGAACGCACGCTCGCCGCAACCGGCGGTGTCACTCGCGCCAACGTCAACCTGGCCACCAACACCGCTACCGTGGAGTTTGATCCGGCGCGCGCCCGCCCGGCCGATTTCATCAGCGCCATCGAAGATCTCGGCTACGGCGTGCCCGAAACCGAGCCGCTCGCGGACGCGGCCGAGACCCAATATCGCCGCCGCCTCATTGTCGCGGTCGTCTTCACCGTGCCGGTGATGGTTTTGGGAATGCTGCACACGGCCCCGTGGATCCAACTGGCCCTCACCCTGCCCGTGATCTTTTATTCCGGCGCGCCGTTTTACGCGGCCGCCTGGAGCGCCGTCCGGCACGGCGCCGCCAATATGAACACCCTGATCGCGCTCGGCACGGGCGCCGCTTTCCTCTATTCGCTTTTGGAAACCGTGCGCGGCGGCCACATGGTTTACTACGAGGCTGCCACCGTCATCATCGCGCTCATCCTGCTGGGCCGCACGCTGGAGGCCCACGCTCGCATCAAGACATCCGCCGCTATCCGCCGCCTCATGGAGTTGCAACCGGCCGCCGCGCGCGTGCTGCGCGACGGAGTGGAAGTGGAAACGCCGGTTGCCGAGGTGCGCGCCGGCGACACCGTGGTGGTGCGCCCCGGCGAGCGCATCCCGGTGGATGGCGTCGTCCTCGACGGCGAATCGGCTGTCGACGAATCCATGCTCACCGGCGAAAGCCTGCCGGTGGACAAGCACCCCGGCGCGGCGGCGTTCGCCGGAACCGTCAACTGCTCCGGAAGTTTTCGCTACCAGGCCACCAAGGTGGGGCGCGCCACGGTGCTGCAGCGCATGATCGAAATGGTGAAGCAGGCGCAGGGTTCGCGCGCCCCGGTGGCGCGCCTGGCCGACGTGGTGAGCGGCTATTTCACCGTCGCCGTGCTGGCGGCCGCGCTGCTCACCTTCGGCGTCTGGCTGCTGCTCGCGCCGTTTTCGACCGCCATGGTCAACGCGGTGGCGGTGCTGATCATCGCGTGCCCATGCGCGCTGGGCCTTGCTACGCCTACCGCCATCATGGTGGGCACGGGACGTGGCGCCGAGCGCGGCATCCTCATCAAGGGCGGCGAAGCTCTCGAAATGGCTTACCGGATCGACGCCATTGTGCTGGATAAAACCGGCACCATCACGCAAGGCAAGCCGCGCGTTACGAAGGTGGTTCCCGCCGCGGGCTTCGCCGAAGACGACGTTCTAAGCCTGGCCGCTTCCGCCGAGCGCTATTCCGAACATCCCTTGGGCAAAGCCATTGTCGAATGTGCCGCGGCGCGCCACGTGCCGCTCGAAGACATCACTGGCTTCTCCGCCCTCGCCGGGCATGGCGTACGCGCCCTGGTGGGCTCCCGCCAGGTGGTGG
>JBEKQS010000030.1:0-29375 GCA_049519475.1 Bryobacteraceae bacterium
CGGGATAATGCTGGGTCTCGAGACACAGGGCCGCTCGCATGGGATAGACCTTGCCGCCCTTGCCGGTGAGGGCGCCATCCAGGAAATTGCCGGTGTAGAACTGAATGCCGGGTTCGGTGGTGAGCACTTCCATGACGCGGCCGGTGGTGGGCTCTTCGACCCGCGCCGCCAGGGTGAGGCCCGCGCCTTTGCGATCGATCACCCAATTGTGGTCGTAGCCGTTGCCGAGTTTGAGCTGTTCGTCGTCCTGGTTGATGCGCGCGCCAATGGCGGTGGGCTTGGTGAAATCCAAGGGCGTGCCGCTGACGGGCTTGAGCTCGCCGGTGGGGATCAAGCCGGCGTCGACCGGGGTGAACTTCGAGGCGTTCAACATCATCACGTGGCCGAGGATGTCGCCGTTGCCCGCGCCCTTGAGGTTGTAATAGGCGTGGTTGGTGAGATTGAGGACGGTGTCCTTATCGGTGGTGGCGGTGTAGTCGATCTTGACTTCGTTGGCGTCGGTGAGGTGATAGGCCACCGTGACGTGAAGATTGCCGGGATAGCCCTGATCGCCGTCTTTGCTGAGGATGGTGAGTTGGAGCCCACCGTCGGAAAGCTCTTGGGGTGTCCAGACGTATTTGTCGAAGCCCCGGTCGCCGCCGTGCAGGGAGTTCTCGCCGTTGTTGACTGGGAGAGTGTAAGTCTTGCCGTCGAGCGAGAACTTGGCGTGGCCGATGCGATTGCCATAGCGACCGACCAGGGCGCCGAAGTAAGGCTCCTTGGGATTGAGATAGCCGTCGAGCGAGTCGAAGCCGAGGACGATGTCGCCCATGGCGCCGGTGCGGTCGGGCGTCTTCAACGAGACGATGGCGCCGCCGTATGTGGAGATCCTTAACTCCATGCCGGAGGAGTTAGTAAGTGTGAAGATCTGGACGGCAACGCCGTCTTTAGTCTTGCCGAAATCGGCTTTCGAGATCTTAGTGGCGGCGTGCATGCTCATGGCGCCGACGGCCAGCAGGACGAGGGCGGCTGATGATAGCGCTAACATTTCTGTAATACCTCCAGGAGAGAGCCATTGTATAACGAAGCGTAAGCCGGCGGTGGCCCAAGAAGAGCCCGGATTCAGCTTGCTGGCCGGCGGTCGTGCACCAGCGGCGTGCGGGAGCGGCAGCGCGGCAACAAACCGCCGGAGTGTCATAATGTAAGCGATTCACAATCCCGAGGAACAAAATTATGATCACTCGTCGCGGTTTTGGCGCTATCGTGGCCGCGGTGCCGGCGTTGGCACAACCGCCGGCCGCGCCGCAGCAATCACTCCCGGTCGGCATTCCCGGCCCCAACACCAGCGTGGCGCCGGCAACGCGCGGCGGGACGATCGGGGTGATTCCCCCGTTCCAAGGGACCATCGAGTTTACGCGCAAAGACGTGGCACTGAAGGCGCGGCCGTTCCCGCAGACGCAAGTGCGGCTGCTGCCCGGCATTTTTCACGACGCGCAGGATTGGAACCAGGGCTACATGTCGCGGCTGGATGCGGACCGCCTGCTTTACAACTTCCGTGTGAATGCGGGCCTGCCCACCGGCCAGTCGCAAGGATTCGCCGGCGGCGGAAACGGAAACTGGGAGCGGCCCGCGGACGGGCAGCACTCCACCGAGCTGCGCGGCCATTTCACCGGCCACTTCCTCTCCGCCAGCGCGCAACTGTGGGCCGCCACCGGCGACCAATACGCGAAAACCAAAGCCGATGAGATGGTGGCGGAGCTGGCCAGGTGTCAGCAGAAACTGGGCGGCGGCTACCTGAGCGCGTTCCCCACTTCGTTCTGGGAACGGCTGGACCGGCTGGCCGGCAAGCCGCGCGCGCCCCGCGACCCGAACGCTCCGCGCGTGGCGCCGGACGTCAGCCAGACCATTCCGTGGGCGCCGTTCTACACCATCCACAAGATCATGGCCGGCATGTTCGATATGTACAACGTCGGTGGCAACCAGCAGGCGCTTCAGGTGCTCGAAGGCATGGCCGACTGGGCCGATACGTGGACCGCGTCGAAATCCGAAGAGCACATGCAGGACATTCTGAACACCGAGTACGGCGGCATGGCCGAGGTGTTGTACAACCTGGCGGCGGCCACCAACAACGACCGGTGGGCGAAAGCCGGCGACCGCTTCACCAAGAAGGTCTTCGTGAATCCGCTGGCCATGGGGAGTGACGAACTGCGCGGCCTGCACACCAACACGCACGTCCCGCAGGTCATCGCCGCCGCGCGCCGCTACGAAATTTCCGGCGACCGGCGCTTCTATAACGTCGCCGACTTTTTCTATTACACGGTGACCACGGGCCGCACGTATGTGACGGGCGGCACCAGCAACGGCGAAGGCTGGCTCACCCAGCCGCGCTTCCTGGCTCATGAATTGAGGCAGAGCGCGGCCACCGCCGAGTGCTGCTGCTCTTACAACATGCTCAAAGTGGCGCGCCACCTCTATTCCTGGGACGCCGACCCGCGCCACTTCGATTACTACGAGCGCACGCTCCTGAATCATCGCATCGGCACGATTCAGCCGAAGACCGGCCACACGCAGTATTACCTGTCGCTCACGCCGGGCGCGTGGCGCACATGGTCGAGCGAAGATCAGTCGTTCTGGTGCTGCACCGGGTCGGGCGTGGAGGAATATTCCAAGCTCAACGACAGCATCTACTGGCACGACGACGCCGGACTGTTCGTCAACCTCTTCATTCCCTCGGAGCTGAATTGGAGCGAAAAGGGCTTCCGCTTGCGGCAGGAGACTAAGTTCCCCATGGAGCCGGCCACCGCGCTGGTGGTAACGGCGGAGAAGCCCGTGCAACTGGCGCTGCGGTTGCGCATTCCCGGCTGGCTGCGGCAGGCGCCCACCGTAAAAGTGAACGGCAAAGCGCTCGATGCCACGGCCGCGCCGGGCAGTTATCTGGCGATTTCGCGCACGTGGAAGACCGGCGACCGCATCGAGATGGCGATGCCCATGCACCTCTCGGTGGAACCCATGCCCGACGATGCCAGGATGCAGGCGCTGCTCTACGGCCCGCTGGTGCTGGCGGGCGATCTGGGCAACGAGGGACTCACGGACCGCATGGTGAACGGGCAGGAAGGCCCGAATCCTTCCCGGTTGCCGATGCAGGTTCCCTTCTTCAAGGCGGCGGGCGACGACCCGGCATCATGGATCAAGCCGGCCGACCAGCCGCTGACGTTCCGCACCACCGGCCAGCAGAAGGACGTCATGCTGGCGCCGCTCCATACGATTACGGACAAGCGCTACTCGGTTTACTGGCAGGTATCGTGAGTAGCCAGTGGGACAGACGATCGGTTTTTGTCGTCTGTCGCAGAAGGCCTTCGGCCTGCGAAATTTCATGAAAAACTGTGAGGACCCTCGCTGCTCGCGGAACGGACCTCCGGCCCGCAACGCCGGCTTCCAAGACTCCAGCCGCTGAAGATCGTAAGTTTCGGGGTCGGCCCAGAACGAACCCTGCAGGCCCACCACGCCCGTGGCGCCTGCGTTGCGAACCGTCCAGGCGCCCCCGCCCTGTGCGAAACGGAAAAATCGTAGCGGGCTTCGCGACGGCCGGCCGACGATTCGTCGCCGTGGTACGTGATGACCGATACGTTATTGAGGAAGATGATTTTCAGGCCCAGCGCAAAGAGGCCATCGCCCATCATGCCACTCGCCAGGAAGGCGGACGGATTGGCTTCCCAGCGCGTATCGCCGGGAGCGGCGAACAACTCTTCGCCGCCACTAAACAAAACCTGTAGAACCACGCGGTCGACCGGCTTGATCGCTCTACCGGCCGGCTTCCAGGAGCGGTCCACGGTTTCGACACACGTGCAGTCCGGCAGTTGATCGAGCGCTTGCCCCACGCGGGCGCGGATGCGCGCCAGCGTGAGGACCCCGGGCGGAAGATCCTGCGAGGGCAAGCCGAAAACCGCGAGAAAGAGTAGACCGAGGGCCCGGCGCATCACAGCCTGCGCCCATGCTATCACGTCAGTTCCCCCACCTGGCAAAGACCATGTTCAAAAGACCATGTTCATCTCGCCGGATTGGCTGTCGGAAACCGCGCTGCGATCCGTGCTGTGGCTGTAAGCGCTGTCACCAAACTTGGCCAGAAGAAATCTCGCGGCGCGCTGGCAACTTCGCTGGACACAAAAGCGATTGAACCCGCGTACAATAGAGACAATAGCCATGAACCTTGAACAGGTGGCCAAGCGGGCCAAAGTTTCCACCGCCACGGTCTCTCGGGTGCTCAATAATGCAAGCGTAGTCAAGAGCTCAACCCGTGCCCGCGTCGTCAAAGCCATCGAGGAACTGAAGTACCATCCGAATCTCCATGCCCGCAGCCTCGCGGGGGGCAAAAGCCGCACCATTGGGGTGATCGTCTCCAACATGGAGAACCCGTTTTTCTTCGACATCTATAAAACCATCGAGAGCGACGCGCACACGCGCGGCTATGAAGTGATGATGGCCAACACGGACTACCGGCCCGAGCAACTGATGACGAGTGTGCGTCTGATGATCGGGCGGCGGGTTGCCGGCCTGGCGATGATCGTTTCCGAAATGGCGCCGGAGTTGATGGACGAGCTCAACGACGCCCGAATCCCGGTGGTTTTCTATGACGTCGGCACGCCGCGCGGCAACGTCACCAACATCCGCGTGAATTACCGGCGGGGCATCGAGAAGGTGGTGGACTACCTTTACAGCCTGGGCCATCGCCGCCTCGGTTTCATTGGGCACCATGCGATTCTCGGCCCCATCAACGAACGCATGAAGGCGGTGATGGACGCGGTGGCGCGCATCCCTTCGCTCGAAGTGCGCACGGCCGCCGACGCCGACACGTTGGAAGGCGGCCGCCAGGCGGCCCGCCAACTGCTATCCAACGGTTATGAGCCTACCGCCATCATCTGCGTCAACGACGTCACCGCGGTGGGCGTGCTGCGCGAATTGCGCGAGCGGGGACTGCGCGTGCCGCAGGACGTATCGGTGACCGGCTTCGACAACGTGAAGCTGTCGGAATTCTGCTATCCGGCGCTGACCACGGTACACATCCCGCGCGAGCAGATCGGGCACATCATTTGCGAATCGCTGATGTCGAAGGCCGGGAAATCCGCGGTGGCCGAAGCGGAGATTGTGATCGATCCGGAATTCGTTCTGAGGGATTCGACGGGGCCGGCGCCGCCGGAAAGATAAAGTGGGGCAGTCCCCCTGGACTGCGCCGGACCCCCTGGTCCGGCTCTTCGGAATCCATCGCACGCCAAGGCCGTCTCGCGGCATGGCGTTTCTCACATTCGTTTCATGCGCGCGCCTCGCTTGACATTGACTGAGCATGTTCCTACGATAAATTGGTGCAAGCGATTACAGCTCATTCCTTTGCGCCAGCTCTCCTCTTGCAGGCCGCTCCGTCGCATCTGCTGACGCTTTCCGGAGTCGATGTCGCCATCATCGTTTTGTATTTTTTCTCGGTGCTGGGCATCGGCTTTTACCTGAAGAAGTACACCAAGACGGGCGAAGATTTCTTCCTCGCCGGCCGCGAAATGACGGCGTGGGTCGCCGGCCTGAGTTTTCTGGCGGCCAACCTTGGGTCGCTGGAGCTGATGGGCTGGGCGGGCAATGCCTATCAATATGGCATTCTGGCCGCGCATTGGTATTGGGTCGGCGCAATCCCCGCCATGCTGTTCCTGGCCATCGTGATGATCCCGTTCTACTACATCTCCAAAACCCATTCGGTGCCCGGATACCTCAAGCTGCGCTTCGGCGAACCGGCGCGGGCGCTTTCGGCGGTTTCCTTCGGCTTCATGACGGTGCTGATGAGCGGCATCAATATGTATGCCATGGCGGTGGTGCTCAAGGTCGTGCTGGGTTGGGACATTTACTTCAGCATCTGGGTGTCGTCGATTACGGTTGCGCTCTACGTTACGTTGGGTGGACTGCTCTCGGCCATCTTTAATGAGGTGCTGCAGTTCGTCCTGATCTGGCTCGGAGCGCTGCTGATTTCCATCATCGGGCTGATCGAGGCTGGCGGATGGAACGGCATGGTGGCGCGCATCCACACTAATTTTCCGGCACAGGACTTCACGCACCTGTGGAGCACTCTGGGCTCCTTCCAGAACAACCCCATGGGCATCAACTGGGTCGGGATCGTGTTCGGGTTGGGCGCGGTGATCTCGATGGGCTACTGGACCACGGACTTCCTGGTGGTACAGCGAGTGATTTCGGCCAAAGATTTGCGGGCGGCGAAACTGGCGCCGCTAATCGGCGCCGCTTTCAAAATGTGCGTGCCCTTCATAGTGATTCTGCCTGGCCTGCTGGGATTAGCGATGCTGGACACTCCGGGCCATCATTTCCTGGTAGGCGGAGAGGCGGCCGCGGCTGCCCTGCAACACGGCCAGGTGCTGCATACCTACGACGAGGTGCTGCCCATCATGCTGGCACGCTACTGCGGACCTGGATTGCTGGGGCTGGGGATCACCGCTCTGATTGCGGGCTTCATGTCGGGTATGGCGGGCAACGTGAGCGCGTTCGCCACGGTGTGGACCTACGACATTTACCGCGCCATGTTCCGCAAGAACGCTACCGATGCTCACTACGTCAGCATGGGCCGGTGGTGCACCATCGGGGGCGTGCTGGTCTCCATCGGCACGGCGTACTTGGCGTTGCACGCTCACAGCATCATGGACTATGTGCAGGAATTGTTCAGCTTCTTTATCGCGCCCCTATTCGGCACGGTACTGCTGGGCATGTTGTGGAAGCGCGCTACGTCGGCGGGCGGATTTTGGGGCCTGCTTGCCGGGACATCGGCTGCAATCGGGATGTGGGCATGGGTGAAGAGCGTGCCCTCGGCCGTTCAGTACATCGCCTTGTCGCCGGCAGCCAAGCCCATGGCGGAAAACATGTTTCGCGCGCTTTGGTCCGCCATCACTTGCGTCATCGTAACGGTGGTTGTGAGTCTGATGACCAAGCCGAAGACCGAGGCCGAACTGGTCGGCTTGGTTTACGGCTGCACGGAAATCCCGTCGGAAGGCCATCTCCCGTTGTGGCAGCGGCCGATTTTCTGGGCCGGCGTGGTATCGGGCGCGTTTGTCGTAATACAAATTATTTTCTGGTAAGGATGAATCATGCATCGACCTGGAATGCTCTCCATATGGTTTTTTATCGGCATCCTGCTGCTGGCTTACGGAATCCTCATCCTGGGTGCGGGCATCTTCGAATTCTTGTATCCGCCCCCGCACCCGCTGGTGCTGGCCGAACTGCACGCGGGAATCTGGTGGGGCGTTCTGCTGATCGCTATGGGGCTTCTTTACACGGTAAAGTTTCGGCCAGGGAGAAATCACTAAATGTCCAACAACACACCTCGCAAGATGACGTTCGGTCTGATCGTCGGAAATCGCGGGTTTTTTCCCGGTCATCTGGCCCAAAGCGGGCGCACCGAGATGATCGCAGCCATCGAGAAAGCCGGCCACGACGTGGTTGCCGTCGGGCCGGAGGAAACCACGCACGGAGCGGTCGAGAGCCTCGCCGAAGCTTCCCGCCTTGCGGAGTTATTCCGCAAACACAGCGATAAGATCGACGGCATCGTGATTACGCTGCCGAATTTCGGCGACGAGCGCGCCATTGCCAACACCCTGCGCGCCGCCAACCTGACGGTTCCGGTGCTGGTGCAGGCCACCCCCGACACGCCCGGCCTGATGACCATCAAGGACCGGCGCGACAGCTTCTGCGGCAAGATGTCGGCGTGCAACAACCTGACGCAGTACCGCATTCCGTATTCGCTGACCACGCTTCATACCGAAGCGCCGGGTTCCGATCTGTTCGCCAAAGACCTGGCATGGTTCGCCGGCGTCTGCCGCGTGGTGAAAGGCCTGCGGCGTCTGCGCATCGGCGCCATCGGCGCGCGGCCGGCGGCCTTCAACACGGTCCGCTACAGCGAAAAGATCCTGGAGAACAACGGCATTTCCGTCGAGCCCATCGATCTTTCCGAGATCCTCGGCCGCATCGCCAAGATGGGCGACAAAGACGATGCCGCGCAAGCCAAGCTGGCGTCCATCAAGAAGTACGTTTCCACCGACGCCGTACCGGCCGAGGCCCTCATGAAGATGGCCAAGCTGGGAGCCGTGATCGACCAGTGGATGGCCCAGACGGAAGTGGCCATCAGCGCGGTGCAATGCTGGACATCGCTCGAAGAGTACTTCGGCGTGGTGCCCTGCACGGTCATGAGCATGATGAGCGAGAACCTGATGTCGAGCGCCTGCGAAGTGGATATCTGCGGCGTCGTCGGCATGCACGCGCTGCAACTGGCTTCGGAAACACCCAGCGCGCTGCTCGATTGGAACAACAATTACGGCGAGGATCCCGACAAGGCCGTCTGTTTCCATTGCAGCAATTTGCCCAAGCACTTCTTCCGCACGGCCAAGATGGACTTCCAGCAAATTATCGCCGGCACGGTGGGCCGCGATAACACTTACGGTACCTGCGTGGGCCTCGTGAAATCGGTTCCCATGATAATCGCGCGCATCTACACCGACGATAGCCACGGCGCCATCAGCGGCTACGAGGGCGAGGGCTAGTTCACCGACGATCCGCTGAACACCTTCGGCGGCGCGGGCGTGGTGCACATCCAGAACCTGCAGGGCCTGCTGCGATACATTTGCGAGCGGGGCTTTGAGCATCACGTGGCCGCCAACCTGTCTTCGGTGGCGGCGTCGGTGCGGGAAGCCACCACGCGGTATCTCGGTTGGGATATTTATAACCACAGTTAAGAAGAATAGGAGTCAGGAGTCAGAAGACAGAATCTCAGGCTTCTGACTTCTGACTTCTGGCTTCTGACTCCCCAAAGGTTTTTATGAGTATCGTCGCCGGTGTCGATTTCGGAACCCTCAGTGTCCGGGTGTCCATCTTCGATAGCGCCAAGGGGAAGCTCGGCGCGGGCGGCGGCGAGTATCCCCTGCATCGCAAGAAAGAAGATCCGGATTACGCCACCGAAAGCCACGCCGATCACATGACCGCGCTGGCGACCGCCATGCGCGGCGCAGTCGAGGCGGCTGGAATCGACGGAAAGTCGATTGCAGCCATGGCTCTCGATACCACCGGCTCGAGCGTCATCCCGGTGGACGCGCACCTCGAACCCATCGACGACTACTACCTGTGGTGCGACCATCGCGCGTGGAAGGAAGCCGCCGAAATTACCGCGCTGGCGCACCAACGCCACTTGGAAGCCATCGACTGGTGCGGCGGCGTCTATTCTTCCGAGTGGGGTTGGGCCAAGCTGCTTCACTGGCTGCGCCACAATCGCGGAAAGCGCGCGCGCTTTGCTACCGCCCTGGAGCATTGCGACATGGTGGCGGCGGTGCTCTGCGGCATCCATGCCCCCGCGGCCGTTCCGCGCAGCGCCTGCGCCATGGGGCACAAGTGGATGTGGAACACGGCGCTGGGCGGGCTGCCGCCCGAGGACTTTCTCACCGCGCTCGACCCGCTGCTCGCCGGCGTGCGCGCGAAGATGGCCGGCCGTTATGAAACTTCCGACAAGATCGCCGGCCACCTTTCCGCCGAATGGGCCGAAAAGCTGGGGCTGCGCGCCGGCATCCCGATTCCGGTCGGCGCGTTTGACGCGCATTGGGACGCGATTGGCGCGGGCGTTGGCTTGGGCGACGTGGTCAACGTGGTGGGCACTTCCACTTGCATCATGGCGCTGGGTGAAAAGCCCAGCGTGATTCCCGGAGTGTGCGGCGTGGTGGAGGGTTCGATCGACCCGCGCCGCGCCGGCATTGAAGCCGGGCTCTCCGCCACGGGCGATATTTTCGAAGCCATCGCGCGCCGCGCCGCGAGCACCGTCGGGGAACTCTCGCGCGGCCTCGAAAACTACGCCGCCGGCGAAACCGGCCTGCTGCGTCTCACCTGGGACAACGGCGACCGCACCGTGCTGGTGAATCCCGAATTGAGCGGCGTCACGCTGGGTTGGCGACTCACCCACACCGCGCCGGACGAACTGTTCGCGGCCATCGAAGGCACGGCCTTCCACACCCGCGTGATTCTGGAACGTATGGAAGAGAACGGCGTTCCCGTGCGCCGCATCATCAATGGCGGCGGCATCCCGCAAAAGAACCACGTGCTCAACCAGGTTTATGCCAACGTGATGGCAAAGCCCATCCTGGTGCCCGCCGGCGACGTCACCAGTCTGGGCTCGGCGATCTTCGCTTTCCTGGCGGCCGGAACTTTCAAAACCATCCAAGAGGCCCAGGCGGCGCTGTGCCCCAGGCATGTGACGGTAGAGCCGCAGCCCGCCCAGGCCGCGGTCTATGGAGAACTGTACCCGCTTTACCGCAAGCTTTATTTTTCTCTGGGCCGGCGCCAGTCGCCTGCGGTAGCGATCGGCGGGATTTTGCCCGAGTTGCGCAGGATCGCAGCTCAGGCGCGCGGAGGGAAAAGTGCTGGAAAAGCTGCGAGCTGAGGTCTTAGAGGCCAACCTGGAATTGGTGCGGCGTGGGTTGGTGATTTACACGTTCGGAAACGCCAGCGGCGTGTCGCGCGAGCAGGGCCTGGTGGTCATCAAGCCGAGCGGCGTCCCATACGACAAGATGAGGTCCGCTGACATGGTGATCACGGATCTCGAGGGCAACATCGTGGAAGGTAGACTGCGCCCGTCTTCCGACCTGGCCACGCACGTGGCGCTCTACCACGCGTTTCCTTCGATCGGCGGCGTGGTGCACACGCACTCGCGTCACGCCACCGCATGGGCGCAGGCCGGCCGCGAAATCCCCTGCTTCGGAACCACCCACGCGGACTATTTCCACGGCCCGGTGCCGTTGACGCGGCCGCTCAGCGCGGAGGAAGTTGAGGGAGACTACGAGGCCAACACCGGTGTCGCCATCATCGACCGGCTGGAGGGGCTCGACCCACTGGGCTGCCCCGGTGTCCTGGTGCACGGCCACGCGCCGTTCGCGTGGGGTAAGACGGTGATGGACGCCGCGCACATCGCGGTCATCCTGGAAGAGTTGGCGGCCATGGCGTGGATGACGGTGACAATCAATCCCGACGCCCAACCGATTTCCCAGGCGCAGCGCGACAAGCATCACTTCCGCAAGCACGGACCAAAAGCGTCCTACGGGCAGGCGCCATACTGATCGCTGCGCCCTACTGTTCGCCGGCGCCGCCGCGGCCCGCGGCTCATGGCTGTTACTGCAGGTGCAGCCGCAGAATAGTCAGCGAATGCGCCGGAAAGGTGTACACCAGGCCATTCTTTTCCAACTGGGCCGCCAGTGTGCGCACCTGCGGCGCCAGTTTCTGATCGTCGCCGAAAGTGTGAGTGGCTTTCAGGTCGGGATAATTCATCTGCCACACATCCACGCTGGAGGAAAGCGTACCTTCCTGGTTCTCGATGCGCGTGGCAATGTCCTGCGACTTACTGCGGTTGAGCACATTCAGGCAGATGACACGGTCGCGGGAGTTATACGTGGTGGAGACATCGAGATAGGAAACGGTCTGGCGGTTCAAGATGTATGTGGGCGACGACACCCACGATGCCAGCGCCACGTTGCCGCGCTGCCTTCCGTACTCGGCGATGGGAAAATAGGTCGGCTGCAAAAACAGTCCCTGCTGGTTGGTCATGATGGGTGCGATCACGTTGACCATCTGCGCCAGGTTCGCCATTTTCACCACGTCGGCGTGGCGGATGAAGGCATTGAAGAACATCCCCATGGCCAGCGCGTCCTCGAAGTTGTAGCGCTCTTCCAGGTGCTGGTCGTTCTGCGCCCGGTACCAGACGTTCCACTCGTCGTAGGCTATGTAAATGGGGCGCGCATCCGTGGGCCGGGCGCGCTCGGCGATCTGGCCGGCGGTGGTCTGGATATACTTCTCGACGTTCAATGACGATTGTCCGAGGAACTTTTCCAGATCGTTGTCCTGGTTGCCGATGTAAGTGTGCAGCGCGATGTAATCGATCTGGCCGCGCAGCCCGTTGATTACGGTGCGGTTCCAATTGGCCCAATCCGCGCCGAAGTTACTCGATCCGCTGCCCACCAGCTTGATCGAGGAATCCACCCACCGCATGGCCTTGGCGGCCTCATTGGCGAACTTGACGTAATCTTCCGCGCTCTTCTGGCCCATCTGCCACGGGCCGTCGATCTCGTTGCCCAGGCCCCAGTATTTCACCTGGTAAGGAGCGTCTCGGCCGTTCTTGCGCCGCTGGTCCGCCCAGTAAGTATGTTGGTCGAAGTTGGTGTACTCCACCCAGTGGCGGGCGTCGTCCACGGTGCCCAGCCCGCCGTTGATGCAGATGTACGGCTCGGCGCCGATGCGTTCGCAGTACCGCAGGAATTCGTCGGTGCCGAAGCGGTTGCTCTCAAGCGAGCCCCAGGCCAGGTCCATGCGAACGGGCCGCTGGTCCTTGGGGCCGATGCCATCCTTCCAGTCGTAACCGGAGGAGAAATTGCCGCCGGGATAGCGCAGGATGGAAACGCCCAACTTCTTGACGGCCTCCATCACGTCGGTGCGGTAACCGTCCTTGTCCGAAAGCGGGCTGCCTTCTTCGTAGATGCCGCCGTAGATCATGCGGCCGAGATGTTCGGCGAAATTGCCGAATAAGTGAGAGTCCACTTCACCGATGGTACGGTCGGTGTCGATCTTGATGCGAGCGGCGGGCGGCGCTTGCGGGAAGGCGGAAAGGCTTACCGCCAGTAGAGTGAGGAACGTCTTTCGCATGAGAAGCGAACCTCCAGGGGGGTGGCCATCGAAAACAGCGGATTTGGCGGCGTCGTGCATTTTCACGAGGATGTCGCGGCGGTTGCGCATCTTGGCCATCGTTCGCCTGTTCATTATGACACGTCCAGAAGCCCGTGTAAGCGGTATCAGAGCGAGACGGCCCGCGGCGCGGTATGATGCAGGCTATGACGTTGCGATGGGCTCTGGTTGTGCTGGCGGCGGCGCCCCTATTCGGACAGGCGGTGGAGATCCGCGTGGACGCGGGCATCCGGCAGGGCGCGTTCCGGCCAATCTATTCTTACTTCGGATACGACGAGCCGAATTACACTTACAGCCCCAACGGCAAAAAGCTCCTCGGCGAATTGACCGCGTTGAGCCCGGTGCGAACGGTCATCCGCACGCATCATCTGCTGATCACCGGCGACGGCACGCCCGCCATGAAGTGGGGTTCGACCAACGCCTATACCGAAGATGCCGCGGGCAACCCCGTCTATGACTGGACCATCGTCGACCGCATTTTCGACACCTACATGCAGAACCACGTACGGCCCTTCGTGGAGATCGGGTTCATGCCGGAGGCGCTGTCATCGAACCCCGAACCGTACCCGCGCAACTGGCCCAACACGCCCGAAGGCCGCGGCTGGGCGCAGCCGCCCAAAGACTACGCCAAGTGGGCCGAACTGATTCGCCAGTGGGTGCTGCACGCGGTGGCGCGCTATGGCAAGGCGGAAGTGGAAACCTGGCAATGGGAGTTGTGGAACGAGCCGGATATTTTCTATTGGCGCGGCACGCCGCAAGAGTACGACAAGCTGTACGACTACACCGCCGACGCCATCAAGCGCGCGCTACCCAACACGAAAGTGGGCGGCCCGGCCACCACCGGGCCCGGTTCCACCCGGTCTTCCGAGTTTCTCCGCCAGTTCCTGGAGCACTGTGCCCGGGGAGTTAACGCGGTGACGGGCAGGCCGGGCGCGCCGCTCGATTTCATCAGCTACCACGCCAAGGGCGCGCCACGGGTGATCGAGGGCCATGTTCGCATGGGGATCCGGAACAACCTCGGCAACGTGCAAAACGGCTTCGAGATCATCAACCAGTTTCCGCAGTTCACCTCGCTGCCCATCGTGCTGAGCGAGTCCGATCCGGAAGGCTGCGCGGCCTGTCCGCTAGCCGGACACCCCGAAGTGGGCTACCGCAACACCACGCTCTACCCCGGCTACACGGCGGTGATGCTGAGCAATATTTTCAAATTGGCAGACCGGTACCAATCGAACATCGAGGGCATGCTGACGTGGGCCTTCGAGTTTGAGAACAAGCAGTACTTCGAGGGGTTGCGCACGCTGGCGACCAATGGAATCGACAAGCCCATCCTCAACGTCTTTCGCATGGCCGGACTGATGAGCGGCGACCGCGTCCAGTTGACCAGCAGCGGCGCCGTGGGACTCGATGGGATTCTGCAATCGGGCGTCGAGGCGGCGCCGGATATCGACGGCATGGCCACTCGCAACGATCGCGAAATGGCGGTGATGGTGTGGAACTATCACGACGACGATGTGCCCGCGCCGGCCGCGCCGGTCCACTTGTCGCTGGCGGGCTTGCCGGCGGGAGCGGCGCGCCCTCTGGTGGAACACTACCGCATCGACGCCGATCACAGCAACGCCTACAGCCTCTGGCAGCGGATGGGCTCGCCGCAGCAACCCACGGCGGAGCAGTATGCCAGGCTGGAAGCCGCCGGCCAATTGCAGATGTTGGGGTCGCCCGAATGGATGGGCGCGAAGGACGGCAAGTTGGAGTTACGCTTCGCTCTGCCGCGGCGGGGAATCTCGCTGGTAAAGGTGAGTTGGTAACCAGGTATCCCGCTCTGCCGGCCATCCTTGTATTACACCTCTTCTAATTCTTCGCAGCCCGTCACGATTCTCCAGCGACCAGAGTCCGCAGGACGAAAGAGACTAGCCCGGTGCGTGAGCACTGGGAACGGTGAGGAGAACGCTTCATTCCCGGAACGGGACGGAAGAAGCCGGATCCTGAGTGCCTTGCTTCCTTTGTTTGTATTCTCCGCGCCTCAGCGTCTCCGCGGTTCATTCTCTGGCCGTTTGGTTGCGGCTCTGCCGCTACTTCTGTGACGCTTCGATCGCCTGTCCCAAATCCCAGATGATGTCTTCCACGTCCTCGATTCCCACCGAAATCCGCACCAGGTCTTTCGTCACGCCGGCTCCCACCTGCTGTTCGTCGGTCAACTGTTGGTGCGTGGTCGAAGCGGGATGAATGATCAGGCTCTTGGAGTCGCCCAGGTTCGCGAGGTGCGAAAAAAGCTGCACCGAATCGATCAGCTTGCGCCCGGCCTCCATCCCGCCCTTGATGCCGAACGTCACGATCGACCCCTGGCCCTTGGGCAGATACTTCTGCGACAGCGCGTAATACGGGCTCGACTTCAATCCGGGATATTTCACCCATGCGACCGCCGGCTGCTTGCCCAGCCACTCCGCCACCTCGAGCGCGTTGTGGCTGTGCTGCTCCATGCGGGGTTTCAGCGTCTCCACGCCCTGGATGAACAGGAACGAATTGAACGGGCTGATGCACGGCCCGAAATCGCGCAGCCCTTCCACGCGCACCTTGATGACATACGCCAGGTTGCCGAACGCCTCGCTGAAAACCATGCCGTGATATCCCGGGCTGGGCTGGGTGATGGCCGGAAACTTGTCGCTCCAGGGGAACTTGCCGGAATCGATGATGATGCCGCCAATCGACGTGCCATGGCCGCCCAGGAACTTGGTGGCCGAGTGCACCACGATATCGGCGCCATGCTCGATCGGCCGGCAGAGGTAGGGCGACGCCATGGTGTTGTCGATCACCAGCGGCACTCCGGCTTCGTGCGCGATGGCCGCCACCTTTTCGATATCCAGCACGTTCATGCGCGGATTGGCGATGGTCTCGCCATAAACGGCGCGCGTCTTCGGCGTAATGGCCTTGCGGAAATTCTCGGGGTCGTCCGGCTCCACGAACTTCACGTTGATGCCGATGCGCCGGAAGCTCACGTCGAACTGCGTGTACGTGCCGCCGTAGAGCGTGCTGGCCGCGACGATCTCTTCGCCTTGCCCCACCAGGCTGCTGAGCGCCAGGAACTGCGCCGCCTGTCCGCTGGATGTGGCGAGGCCCGCGACGCCCCCTTCGAGCGACGCCACGCGCTGTTCGAAAACATCCGTGGTGGGATTCATGATGCGACTGTAAATGTTCCCGAACTGCTGCAGTCCGAAGAGCGCCGCGGCGTGCGCGGAGTTTTCGAACACGAACGAGGTGCTCTGGTAAATCGGGACGGCCCGCGCCAGGCTGGCCTTGTCGGGTGTGTGGCCGGCGTGCAGGCACCGGGTGGCAAAGCCCATCTCATGGGCCGGAACGGGTTTTTCAGGCATAGATTTCAGGATACTATTTCAGCCGCGGGCATTTTAAAAGCGCACTCGGCCGAACGGCAACCCGGAGGTCGGTCTCGCAGGGCGACAGGGCTAGCTTTCGGTCTCAAACAACGATTTCGGGAGTTCCGACTGCCGAACGATGCTCCGCAAAGTCCCACGCCGGACCGGATCGTGAAGCGGAACCGGAACGGTGATCGTCGTTGTATCCAAGTGCTTTTGCATGATTCGATGGCTGCCGTGCTGGCGGACTGCGGCGAATCCGTGTTCTTCGAAAATTCGACAAATCTCCAAGCCCGAAAGAACCCGGAGCTTACCCAACCGGCACCTCAACCTGAGTCACGAAAACTTCGTTGTGAGAGCGTCGGGCAACTTCGGAAGGGGCGGCGGTTTCGAAGAACAGTGTGAGCGCCTCGATGAGGTTGACTCGCGCTTCTTCAATCGACGCACCCTCGCTCGCAATATCGAGTTCCGGGCAAAAGGCCACAAACCCGTCGTCCTCACGTTCGATAATCGCGGTCAAACGCTGCGCCGGCTTCATGATCCGAGTCTACACCAGTTCCAGCGGCCGCATCGGGTTCACCGCATCGGGCCAAAATACACTAGCCTGGATTCTGAACATGCTCATCGCCGTCACCCGCGCCGTCAGCCCGGCCATCAACCGCTGCGAACTGGGATTCATCGAACGCCGGGAAATTTCGCTCGCCAAGGCCGCCGAACAGCACCGCCTCTACGAAGCCTGCCTGACCGAGTTGGGCGCTACGGTGGTCTCATTGCCGGCCGAGCCCGATTACCCGGATTCGGTCTTCGTGGAAGATCCGGCCGTGGTTGTGGATGAGGTCGCCGTCATGACGCGCATGGGCGCCGCTTCCCGCCGCGGCGAATCCGAATCGCTCGAGCGCGCGCTGGGGCTCTACCGCCCGCTGCGCCACCTGCGCGAGCCCGCCACGCTCGAAGGCGGCGACGTCATGCGCATCGGCCGCACGCTCTTCGTCGGAGCCTCCCACCGCTCCAATCGCACTGGCATAGAGCAACTGTCCACCGAGCTTGCGCCCTTCGGATACACCGTGGTTCCGGTGGAAGTGCGCGGCGCACTGCACTTGAAGACCGCCTGTTGCTACGTCGGCGATGGCGTGATTCTGGCCAATCGCGACTGGCTCGACACGGCGCCGCTGCGCGAATTCCGCATCGTGGATATCGCTCCGGATGAGCCGCGCGCCGCCAACGTGCTGGCGATCGGAGACTCAGTGATTGTGCCGCAGTGCTTCCCGCGCACCGCCGGAATTCTCGCGCGCCTCGGGAAAAAAGTGCGGCTGATCGACGTCTCGGAGCTAATGAAGGCCGAGGCCGGAGTCACTTGCTCCAGCCTGGTGTTCGACTCCTAGTAGCGCTTGGACCGAGTGACTCCGTGCCACTGCGCTCCCTTACGGTCGCGGCTCGGTTTGGAGACGTCGCCTACTGATACGCGCCGGCTTTCTTGAAATCGCCGGCCTTGACGTAGATCAGTCTGGCCGCGTTGATGGCTTTCCCGAGCGCCGCCGACACCTGGTCCAGCGTCAGCGCGGCGACTTTGCTTTCCAAGTCCTGGTCGAACTGCATGGTCCGCCCCCAGCGCGCCCGCGCCGCCAGCAGCCCGGCGAGCGACCCATCCTGCGAACGGCCCACCATTCGTTCCTCCGCCCACGCCTTTTTGCCCGCCGCCAGTTCTTCCGGCGTGAAGCCTCCCTTGATGGTGAGCGCCACCTCGTCCATGAAGCTCGCTTCCACCTTGGGCGCATTCTCCGGGTTGCTGATGGCGTAGGCGAGGAACGTGGCTCCATCGTCCTTGGTTGGCACGCTGATCTGCGACCCCACCCCGTAGCTCAGCCCTTCCTTGTGGCGGATGCGCGTCACCAGGCGGGCCGAGAACGTTCCGCCCAGGATGTAGTTGGCCATGATCGTCGCCGGATAATCCGCGTCTTCATCCGACATCTTGAACATCTGCCCGGCTACCGACAGCGCATTCTGCTTGTCGGGAGTTTCGATCTTGACGTTTTCCGGTTCGATCTTCCGGTAAGGCGACAGGATGCGGGCATACGGAGCCGCGACTTTCCAGTTGCCGAAGAGTTCCTCGCCGAGTTTCTGAATTCCGGCCTGGTCGAACTGGCCCACCACCGTGAACTCGCCCTCGGAAGCGCCATAGAACTGCTGATAGAATTTCTTCGCCTCGTCGAGCGTCACCTTCTTCAGGTCTTCGATTTCTTCGTCCACGGTTCCCACGTAGCGCACATCGCCGCGCGGATAGATGCTGTTGATGCGCCGCTCGAATCCCTGCCCCGCCAGCACCTGCGGCTCGCTGCGGCCTTCCTCGATATTGGCGATCAACTGTTGCCGCACCTGTTCGAACTCGGCTTCCGGGAACGACGGCTCGCGCAAAATCTCAGCCACCAGTTTCAGCGCGCCCGGCAGGTTGGCTTCCACGGTCTGAACGTCCGCTGAAGCGTTGTTCACGCCACCCGACACACTGATCTGCGCTTTCAGCTTGTCCATCTCATCCTGGATCTGCTGCCGCGACTTGTTCTTTGTGCCGCGCATCAGCACCGCGCCGACCAGTTGCGCCACCGCCGGCTTGCCGAACAGCGACTTCTCATCGCCGAACCGCACGATCAGGTTGGCCACCACCGTGCCGCCCCGGTTCTTCTTGGGCAGCAGCGTGACCTTCAGCCCGTTGGCCATTTTGCCGCGCGTCACGCGGCTATCGATATTGGCGTTGGAAGGGTCGAAAACTTCGCCCTGCGCCGCGGCCTCACCGCCTTTGAAATCCTTGAACGTCGTTGCCAGTTCCGGCGTGGTGGGAATCTCGGCGCGGTCGGGCGCCTTGGTGGGAATGAATTCTCCCAGCGTGCGGTTGGATTCCTTCAGGTAGGCCTTGGCCACGCGCAAGACATCATCGGGCGTCACCTGTTTGATGCGGTCGCGCCCCAGGAACAGCATGCGCCAATCGCCCTGCGCGGCGTCTTCGGTGAGCATCATCGCCACATATTGCGAATTCGCCATGGCCAGTTCGATGTTCTTCAGCAGCCGCGTTTTCACGCGGTCCACCTCTTCCTTGGAAGGCGGCTCTTTCACGAACCCTTCCACGGTGTCGAGCAGGATTTTGCGCGCCTCGTCGATGGATTGGTTGGGCTGCAACTGCACCGTAGCCATGATGAAGCCGGGGTCGTGCTGTTCCGCCGAGGCCATGTTCGCCTGAACGGCCTTTTTGTTATCCACCAGGGCCTTGTAGAGCCGGCCGGAGGGAGTGTCGCCCAGCACGCCGGCCAGCACCTGCACGGCCGCGTCATCCGGGTGAGTGGCCGCCGGCGTATGGTACAGCGCCATGACGTATTGCGTATCGCCCACGCGCCGCAGCATTACGGAGCGCTCTCCGTCCTGCGCCGGTTCCACCGTGTAGGTGGCTTCCAGTTTGCGTTCCGGCCGCGGGATTTTCCCGAAATCCTCAACGATCCACGCCAGCGCCTTGGCTTCGTCGAACTTCCCGGCCACTACCAGCAGAGCGTTGTCCGGCTGGTAGTATTTCCTGTAAAAGGCCGCCAGGTTCTCGATCGGCACCTTCTCGATGTCGGACTTGCTGCCGATCACGGGGTGCCCGTAGGCATGCCAGATATAGGCGCTTTCCACCACCCGCTCGGACAAAATGTTGCCCGGGTCGTTCTCGCCCATCTCGAATTCGTTGCGCACCACCGTCATTTCCTTGTCCAGCAGGGCTTTCTCGATGCGCGTGTGGATCATCCGGTCGGCTTCCAGTTCCAGCGCCCACTTCAAATTCTCGTCGGTCGAGTTGACCGTCTCGAAGTAGCTGGTCCGGTCGTAATCCGTGTTGCCGTTGAACTGCGCGCCGTGGTCCGTGATCTCTTTCTTGATGTTGTCGCGCGTCCTGGTCTGGATGAAATTCAGGTGCTCCAGAAGGTGCGCCATGCCGGTCTCGCCATACCCTTCGAACCGCGACCCCACCAGGTAGATGATATTGACCGTCACCTTGGGCTGCGAGGCATCCGGGAACAAGAGAAAGTGCAAGCCGTTGGGCAGGGAGTACTCGGTGATCCCTTCCACCCTGGTGACCAGTTGAACGCCTTGTGGCAAGGATTGCGAATAGGCCGCGGCCGCCAACAGCAGCCCGGCAATCAAACTCATAGATCTAAATCGCGCGTTACGAAACATAAGATACCTTTCAGGCAATTTTCCCGGATTATAGCAGGACGAAGGAGCAGGCAGGACGTCACGAAGAAACCCCGGTGGCTAGCCCCAAGAGGCGCCGCCGCTCCGCCGATCCAGTCGGCCGTGAAGTAACATGGAGAGAGGAGCACGCCACGGTCTCATGAGCGACGCCAACCCACCCAACATCGACCAACGACTTGACCGGCTCACCGAACGGCACGAAGCCCTCACACAAACCGTCGAACTCATCGCGGCCGCGCAGCTCAAAAGCGACGAGCGACTCGAACAGGTCACCGCCGACATCGCAAAACTTGCCGCCCTGATGAGCCAGACCGACAAGTTCATCAACCGGCTCGCCCACATCGCCGAAGCCCACGAGCCACGGCTCGACCACCTCGAAGGCCAGTAAAGCGCCAGGATCGGGGGGATTGCTCCCTGGTCGGCACACCAACAAAAGGGGCGCTTCCCCTTGTGCAGAGAAAACGCCCCAAAACTCGCCGGTTCGCGTCGGCTTAGACCTGGAACGAACTGCCGCAGCCGCACGTGGACTTCACCTGGGGGTTGTTGAACTTAAAGCCGGAACCCTCCAGGGTTTCCACGAAGTCGACTTCCGCGCCGTCCAGGTAAAGCAGGCTGGCCTGGTCGATGAAGACCTTCAAGTCACCAAAGTTGTAAGTCTTATCCAGCATATTCGGCGTGTTTTCGAAGGCCATCGAATAGCTGAACCCGGAACAGCCGCCGCCCACCACCGCGATGCGCAGTCCTGCCGGGGCCGGTTCCTGCGATGACATGATCTCCCTGACCTTGCTGACCGCCTTTTCCGTTATTTGAACCATGTGTCGTAACTCCTCAAAACCGAGTCTGTGCTCGATCCCATTATACAAACAGGACCGGATAAGTCCACAGCCAATCAGTTGGATGCCCCTGGCGGCCTGCCGGTCGCGAAAAAACCGGATTGAACGGCGGAGATGCCTTCCGGGCCGCCTTCTGGCAGAATGGTAAGGGAAACAGCAGGTAGCTGAAACCCGGACTCGGCGGGGAACGTCGGAATCGGTGTATGGGAACACTGACTGGCGCTCTCACACTCCCGGGGTTCGGTAGCGAAGTTGCGGCGAAATTCAGAGTGGACTACCAGAACACCTCGGAAGGCGCCTTGGTCGCGAGAGCCCAGGCGGGCGACGAAGCCGCATTCCGCGAAATCGTGGAACATTATCAGTCTAAGGTATTTGCCATAATCCATGGCATCGTCCGCCAGCGCAACGACGTGGAAGATATTGCACAGCAAGTGTTTGCAAAGGTCTACCTGTCTCTGCGCAGCTTTGATTTCCGCAGTTCCCTGATCACTTGGATTTATAAAATCACGGTCAACGAGTGCTTCGATTACCTCCGCAAGCGGAAAGTGCGCAAGCTGGTTTATGAAAGCGACCTCAGTGAAGAGGAGGTCCGGCGGGTGGAAAACACCGAGCCGAGCGTCAACCGCCAGGTTTCCGCGGATACCGATCTGGCGCGCCGCGATTATGTTCAGAAGCTCCTCAGCCGGGTCTCGGAAGAGGATCGTATGTTATTGATTTTAAAAGAAGTTGAAGGGTTTTCCGTGGAGGAATTGGCGGAAAAGACGGGGATGAACGAGAACACCATCAAGGTAAAGTTATTCCGTGCGCGGCAACGGCTGGTAAAAGCGGCCCAGCGGCTGGATCGCGCTCCCCATCTGGTGGCTGGCTGAATTTGGATTCCCCAAGCGGGCGGCAGACTCGCAACGGGCAAGTTTCTGGCGTGGTGGTACACATTCTTAAGGGAAGAAGCTTATGCACGCGGTGATTAGAGAAAGTCTTGAGGAGTTCCTCTCCGGTTCACTCGACCCGGTCGCTCTTCGGGAGGTCGAGGCGCACTTGGCAACCTGTCCTTCGTGCCAGGAAGAAGTCGGCGCCATGCAGGATCTATCCGGGATGTTCGTTTCTCTGCGGGCGGACGAAGTTTTCGAGCCCGCTCCGGGCTTCTACACCCGCGTCGTCGAGCAGGTGGGCCGGAGCAAGCCGGCGCCCTGGTTTGCGGGCCTTCTGGATTTCGACATGGCCTTCGGCCGCCGTCTGGTGTTCGCATCGCTGCTCTTGATGGCGGTGATGGGCAGTTACCTGGTCTCGCACGAGGCTGGCCTTCAGGTCGGTCCTTCCCCGGAAGCCATTCTGGCGCAGCAAAACGCGCCGGCGTTTGAAACGGCGCGCGCCGAAGACAACATGTTGGTCACCTTGACGGCCTATGAGCACTAGCCCCGGCATTCTTGAAAGGGCGGCCTCCGGACGCGCGTGGGATCCCCGCCTGATCGCCGGCATCAGCCTTGCGCTGGTCTTCCTCTGTGGCGCCCTGGCCGGCGCCCTCATCATGGATTTGGGCGTCCATAACCGCCTCCGCCCGCCCAGTTTCGAAACCGCTCAGGGCCAAACCCTGTACTTTGACCGCCTCCAAAAAGAACTCGACCTCACGCCGGCGCAATCCGATCAGGTCAAATCCATCCTCAACGATTTCTGGCAATATTACCGCACCGTGCTCAGCGAGGGCCGCGGCCGTATCGAGCAGGTGCTCACCCCTGAACAGCGCCGGAAATTCGTCCGTCTGCTGCAGGAACAAAAACGTTAGCCCCGCCGGGCCACCCGTCCTGGTACCCTGCCCCGCCACCCATAAATGGGTTGACACCGCAGCCGCGCGCGAGGAAAATAGATCTGCCATGTCGCGTCATTTCCATTACACTCTTGCCCTAGCGGCTGCCACTTGCCTGCTTACCGGCTGCACGCCCACCGCACCTAAGGTCATGACTTACGAAATGGGAAACCGCGTAAGCGTCGGCCACCTCGTCTACACCGTCTTCGAGACCCAATGGCTCACCCAATTGGGCAGCGGCGCCGACGTCCGGATTCCCGAGCACCGCTTCTTCCTGGTCCGCTTGAGTGCGGTCAACGGCGGCAGCGAGCAGATGGCCATTCCCAACATGACCATCCAGGACGATCAGGGTAACTCCTACGATGAGATCACCAACGGTGAAGGCGTACCCCAGTGGATCGGCTACCTGCGCCAAGCCAAGCCGGCCGAGTCCCTCGATGGCCACATCGTTTTCGACGCCCCGCCCCGCCGTTACAAACTGCGCGTCCTCGATGAGACCGGCGACCACTCGGCGTTGATCGATATTCCGCTCAATTTCAATGCCGAGTCGCCCGACGCGCCCATGCCCATCCCGTCCAAGCAGGACACCACTTCGCCCCTGACTTCGCCTGGAAGGAAGTGAGAATCTTCATTCCGGCCCGAGCAGCCGCCGGGCACAGGAACTAGAATCGAAGTAGTATGCTGGTTGCCGCGGCCTGTCTGTTGCTCCTGCAAACCCCCGATTTCAGCGCCGAAGGCCTGAAGGCCCTGGAAGGCGGCAAGTACGAAGCCGCCGCCGATGCCTTCACCAAAGCCATCGCCGCCGATCCGGCCGATTACTTCGCCCATTTCAATCTCGGCATAGCCTACAGCATGCTGCACCGCGATGCCGAAGGCCTGGCCGAATACCGCAAAACCCTCCAACTCAAACCGGCGCTCTATGAAGCCGAGCTCAACGCCGGCATGCTGCTGATGCGTCAGAAGAGCCCGGCCGAAGCCCTCCCGCTCTTTGGAGACGCGGTTTCACAGAAGCCGGCCGAATTCCGCCCGCGCTATTACCTGGCCGAAGCCCAGCTCCAGACCGGCGCGCTCGACAAGGCCGCCGAAAACTACCGCGCGGCCCTGGCGACGGACCCGAAATCCGCCGCCGCCGAATTGGGATGGGCGCACGCGCTGGCGCACCAAGGGAACCTGGCGGATGCCGCCACGCATTTCCGCCAGGCCGTTCAGCTCGATCCCCGCTATCACGATTCGCTGCTCGAATTGGCGCAGCTCTACGAAGAAGGCCGCCAGCCATCGGCCGCCATCGCCATCTTGCGCGAGTTCCCGGAGAATGCCGCGGTCGCGAAACACCTGGGCGAGTTGCTGGTGGCCAATCAACAGTTCGCCGACGCCATACCGCAACTCGAGCGGCAATACCAAAAAAGCCCCACCGCCGAAAATCGCGTGGTTCTGGCGCTGGCTTACCTGTATACCGAACAATTCGACAAGGCGCTGCCGCTGCTCGAAAAAGCCGCCGCCGAAGAGCCTTCCAATTACGACGTGCACATGATGTACGCGCGGGCTTTGCGCGACCAAAAGCAGTACGCCGCCGCGGCGGCCCAGTTCAATCAGGCCGCCCGGCTTAAACCGGACG
This sequence comes from Bryobacteraceae bacterium, assembly GCA_049519475.1. Classification (GTDB taxonomy): domain Bacteria; phylum Acidobacteriota; class Terriglobia; order Bryobacterales; family Bryobacteraceae; genus PALSA-129. Next base: position 24,556 of record JBEKQS010000030.1, read on the forward strand.
AAGCCAAGACCTGGACCGAACTGGGCGGCATGCTCTATCTGGCCCACGACTTCCAGCATTCCCTGGAGGCCTTCGATCGCGCCCACCAGTTGGGCGACGATACTCCCGGAACCTGGTTCCTGCGCGCCCTCATGCTCGACAGTTTGAAACAGTTGAAGCCCGCGCTCGAAGCCTACCAGCGCTTTCTCGCACTGAGCGTCGGCAAGAGCCCCGACCAGGAATTCCAGGCGCGCCAACGGGTACGATTACTACAGAGAGAGCTGGAGAAGAATTGATGCGGATTGGTTGCCTGACGGCCGCCCTGGCGTTGCTCCTGGTTCCCGGCGGCGTTCTGCGCGCCGACCTCAAGCGCGCCATGGCCGAGCCCAACCTGGAAAAGCGTTCCGGCCTGGCCCTGGATAACGCCGCCGCCGCGCTCAAGGCGGCCCGCGAGGCGTACGACAAGAACGATTCCGATCTCACCGCCAAAGACCTCGCCGAAATCCAGGAGTCCGTCGACCTGGCCTACGATTCCCTGGTCCAGAGCGGCAAGAATCCGCGCAACAGCTCATGGTGCAAGAAGGCCGAAATCTCCACCCGCGATCTCTCGCGCAGGCTCGAATCGTTCCAGGAACAGATGAGCTACACCGACCGCCCCATGCTCGACGCGGTCAAGGCCGAGGTCCAAAAAGTGCATGACGATCTTCTGATGGGCGTGATGGAAGGCCGGAAGAAGAAAAAATGAAGCTCCTGATGGTGTGCCTGATGCTGGCGGCGCCCGCCGCGCCGCAGCGTGACTTTCTCAACAGCGGCGAAGTGGAACAGATCCGCGAGGCCCAGGAACCCAACCTGCGCCTCAAGCTCTACGCCGATTTCTCCAAGGCGCGCATCGATCTGGTCAAGAACCTCCTCGGCAAAGACAAGCCCGGCCGTTCCGTCACGATCCACGACGTCCTGGAGGAATACTGCAGGATCCTCGACGCCATCGATACCGTCGCCGACGACGCCATCGCCCGTCACCTCGACGTGCAGGCCGGCCTCGGCGCCGTGGCGGCCATCGAAAAGGACATGCTGCCGCTTCTCCAGAAATTTCAAGACAGCCAGCCGAAAGATCTGGACCGCTACGATTTCGTCCTGCAACAGGCCATCGAAACCACTACCGACAGCCTCGACGCCGCCCAGGAAGACCTCGGCAAGCGCACCGAAGAGGTGAAGTCGCGGGTCGACCAGGAGAAGCGGGAACGCATGGAGTCCATGAGCCCGGTGGAACGGGAAGCCAAGCAGGCCGCGGACCAGAAAGCCGGGGAGAAGCAAGCCGCAGACGAGCAAAAACAAAAGAAGGCTCCCACGCTTTACCGCCCCGGCGAAAAGAAAGATACCGGCAGCGGCAAACAGTAGCCGTGGGACCGGCCTCCCGGCCGGTCGACGCGCCGGAAGCGCACTCGGCGATCCCTGGTAGCGCCGGCGGTCTTGCCGCCGGTGTTTTTGCGTGCTTGACCTTCGCCATTCTTCGGGACACGCGAACCGGCGGCAGAGACCGCCGGTGCTACCAGGCTATTCGTACCGCAAAGCCACCATCGGGTCGATCCCCATCGCCCGCCGCGCGGGAATGTAGATCGCCAGCGCCATCGCGCCGAGCAGCGCCAGCGGGATTCCGGCAAACGTAGCCGGGTCGCTGGCCGTGATGCCGTAGATCAGGTCTTGCGCATAGCGGGCCAGCAGATACGCCAGGGGAATCCCCACCGCCATGCCGGATATGGCCGTGATCACGCCGCGCAGGAATAACATCCGCAGCACGCCGCCGCGCGGCGCGCCCAGCGCCATGCGGATTCCGATGTCGCGAGTCTGCTCCGACACCATGTACGACATCACGCCGTAGACTCCCACCGACGCCAATACCAGGGCCAGCATGCCGAAGATTCCCATGAAGACTTCCACGTAGTTCAGGCCGATGGCGCTGTCGTGCAGCGATTTCTCGAGCGTCTGCATGTTGCTGATGGGCAGCTCGGGGTCGATCGAGCGGATCGCCGCCGTCACCGCCGGCGCCAGTTGCAGCGGGTCGCCCGCCGTCCGCACTCCGACATCCATCCACAGTCCCGGCGCCTGCTGGTACGGAAGAAACATCATGCGCCTCGGTTCCCGGCTGTAAGGGTTGTGCACGACATCACTCACCACACCTACAATCGTCAGCCACGCTTCCTTGGAATCGGCCTTGCCAATCTTGACGCGATGGCCGACGGGAGATTCGTTCTTCCACCAGCGGTCAGCCAGGCTCTGGTTGATCACCGCCACGCGCGGCGCGTCCGGCCCGTCGGCCTCGGTCAACAGCCGCCCGGAGCGCAAAGCGACGTGCAGCGTGTCGAAGTACTTCGAACTGGTCAGTTGGTACATCCCGACCGGGGCATTTCCCGGTTCCACCGGCCGGCCTTCGATGGTGAAGAGACGGTTGCTGGAATGATCGGAATACGGCAGCGACGTCACCGCTACCGCCGAGCGCACGCCCGGGATCGCCTCAATGCGGCGGAGCGCTTCCTGATAGAAGGCGGCCATCTGATGGGGCTCGTGGTATTTCGTATCCGGGAGCCCCAACCGCATGGTCAACAGGCTGTTTGGCTCCAGGTTTTCACCGGAGATCATCAGGTTGTGGAAGCCGCGCATCATCAGGCCCGCGCCCACCAGCAGCACCACCGCCAGCGCCATTTCCGCCGCCACCAGAATGCTGCGCAGGCGGTAATGCGCGCGCGTACCAGACCCGCCGCGCCCGCCTTCCTTCAGCGCATCGGTCAGGTTTGGCCGCGAATTCTGCCACGCCGGGGCCAGGCCCACCAGGATGCCGCTCGCCAAAGCCGCCGCCAGCGTGAAGCCCAGCGCCCGCCCATCCAGGCGAATATCCTTCCATCCGACGATGTAGCGCTCGATCTCCGGCGGCATCCCGGCGCGAATCAGGCCGATTCCCCAGTTCGCCACCAGCAGTCCCAGGGCCGCGCCAGCCAGCGCCAGCAGGACGCTCTCCGTCACCAGTTGCGTCACAATGCGCCCGCGTCCCGCGCCCAACGCGGTTCGCACAGCCACCTCGCGCAACCGCCCGGTGGCCCGCGCGAACTGCAGATTCGCCACGTTGACGCACGCGATCAGCAGCACGAAGCAGACCGAGACCAGCATCATGACCAGGTACTCGTTGGTTTCCCGATCCACGATAAAACGGCGCGCCGGCCACACCGCGAAATGGCGATTCCTGTTGGTGTCCGGGTAGGCTTGGTTCAGCCGCGCGGCGATGCCTTCCATTTCCGCCTGCGCCTGCTGCACCGTGCGGCCCGGCTTGAGCCGCGCCACGGTCACGAGCAACTGCGAGATCCGCGAAGTGCGCTGGGCGGGCGTCAACGCAATGGGGGTCCACAGGTCCGTACCCAGCGGGAAAGCAAACTTGGGAGGCATTACGCCCACCACCGTGTAATTCTGATCGTCCAACCGGATGGTCTTGCCGAGGAGGTTGGGATCGCCCGCGAAACGGTTGCGCCACAGGGCATCGCTGAAGATCACTTCGCGCTCGCGGCCCGGCTGGTCTTCGCCCGCCTGAAACGCGCGCCCCAGCGCCGGCTGCACCTGCATCACCTCGAAGAAATTCGCGTTGACCAGGGCCTGCTCCGCGCGCTCCGGCTCGCCTCCCGTGCTGACGATATTGGCGAGGTTGTATTCCCAACTCGCCATGCTCTCGAGGGTGCCGCTCTGCCGCCGGACGTCCTCGATATCGGCCGGCGTGGCGAAGTCGAATTCGTTGGGATCGTCCACGCGCTGCCCCAGGATCACCATGGTCTCCAGATGCGGCAGCGGTATGGGCTTCCACAACAGCGCGTCGGCGGAGCTATAAACCGCCGTGGTGGCGCCGATTCCCAAAGCCAACGTGACGATGGCGGTGAGCGAGAAGCCCGGCGCCTTCCACAACATGCGCGCGCCGTAGCGAACGTCGTTCCACAGAGTCATAGCGCCTCGGTCTCTACCTATTACGAGAGCTGGCTGCGATTTGTTGCAGAATTCAGGGCTGCCAAAAACCGCTCCCTCATCGCCTCACTCGTGTTTTTCCAGTTGTAACGTGATGGAGCCGATAGCGAATTGCAGCCGCACGCGGATCTGCACGGGCAGCTTGCGGCGGTCGTCGGTCAGCCAGATGTAGAGACGCGCCGAGCGGCGGTACAGCACGTTGTCGAACAGGTACGCCTCGTAGCGAATCGTCTTGAAAACACCCTCGGGCGTCTTGATGTCTTCGCGTTGCTGGGCTTCCACTTTGGCCATCACGCTCTTCTTGCCGTCGGACACCGGGATCTGGGTGCTCTGGCCGGGCTCCAGATTCAACGTCCGCAGGAAGTAGAGGCCGCCCGCGACGTCGTGGGTGCAAGCCGGAATCTCGGTCTCGCGCGCCAGAAACACGGCGTTCTTGGCGCGATCCCGTTCCAGGTAGTCGGCCTTGTGGTTGGCGTAGTCGAAGGTGATTTTGGTTTCGCGGTCGCGGCTGCCTTCGTGGGTGCTCATCTGCGCCAGTTGAGCGCAAAGGGCCTGGTTGAGATTGGCGCTGTAATCGTCGTCCACCTTGTAGAGCTTGGAAACCAGCCCCGCGGATTCCAGGTGCAGGTTCACTTGCCACCCGCTGTTGGGAACCGAGAGCCATTGAATCTTGGCTCTTCCGGCCGTAATCAGCCGCCATTCGATGTTGTAGTACAGCGTCTCCTTGTCGGGCAGGCCGTTATTCTGTGCCAGTGCCGGAGACAAACAGACGAGGATTGCCCATAGCGGCTTCGATGTCATGAAAAGGTCAGTGTCGCAGATGGGGCCGGTGGCGCGCAAAT